>CAVVNE010000113.1:0-7655 GCA_963749245.1 Bryobacterales bacterium | reverse complement strand
CGTGTTCGGGGCGTTCGCGGTGAGTTTGCTGGGAGCGTTCGAAATTACTTTGCCGTCGAGCTTGTTGACGAAACTCGATTCGGCGTCGCGGCGGGGCGGGTATCTCGGCACGCTGCTGATGGGGCTGACGTTCGCGTTGACGTCGTTTGCCTGCGTGGGGCCGTTCGTGGGGAGCCTGCTGGCGGCGTCGGTACAGGTGAACGCGGCGCAGAGAATATCGGGCATGGCGACGTTCGCGGCGGGGCTGGCGCTGCCGTTCTTCTTTCTGGCTGCGTTTCCCGGATACCTGAAAAAACTGCCGAAGAGCGGAGGGTGGCTGGCGCGCGTGAAGACGGTGATGGGATTTGCGCTGCTGGCGATCATGTTGAAGTATGTGGCGAACATCGACCAGGTGTTGCATTTGAACTGGCTGACGCGGGAACGGTTTCTAGCGGCTTGGTTCGTGCTGTTCGCAATGGCGGGGTTGTATTTACTGGGGTTGCTGAAACTGGAAGGCGTGGAAGAAGGCGAGACGCTGGGAATCCCTCGAATGCTGATTGCGAGCCTGTTCCTGATTTTCGCGTTCAGCCTGCTGCCGGGAATGTTCGGCGCGCCTCTGGGCGAACTGGACGCGTTCGTGCCGGCGGCGACGACGGTAGGCGGATTCAGCGGGCAAACGACGGCCGCGGCGGGTCCGGTGTGGCTGAAGGACCAGTATCGCGAGGCGCTGGACATCGCACGGCGGGAGAACAAGCTGGTGCTGGTCAGCTTCACCGGGTACGCGTGCACGAACTGCCATTGGATGAAGACCAACATGTTTCCGAAGGCGGAGTTTGCGCCGGCGTTGAAGGATCTGGTGCTGGTGGAGCTGTACACGGACTCGGGTGATGCGGTAGACGAAGCGAATCAGAAGTTGCAGGAGCAGCGGTTCGGCACGGTGGCGACGCCTTTTTATGCGATTCTCGATCCGGATGAGAAGCTGATCGCGTCGTTCGATCGGCGGACGACGGATACGGCGGAGTTTTTGGGGTTTTTGAGCAGCCGGCGGGCGGGAGCGTTACAGTCCTCGATAACGGATCGATCGAATCTGCGGTAGGCTGCGACGTTTCAGGCGTCGAGAAGACTCTCGACGCGGCACGCACGAGTGCGTGCGCCACGCTCTCTCTTGAATTCCTCGTTACGGAGAATTGTAACCGATCGCCGAGGATTTCCACTGGGTTCTCGCGTCTGTCCGCATGCTGACGCATGGCGGTTCCGTGTGGATGTTACACTGCATCGTTTAGACATGTTTCGCGTCTTTGTTTCATTTTTTCTTATTTTCCCCGCTTTTTCGCAGGCTCCTATTCGGGGGTTCGGCAACGATCAATGGAAACCGCAGCATGAGCGCGAGGAGAAAGCCGTCGCGATTCCGCAGCGCGAGCGGATGAAGATCTACATGGAGCGGATGGCGTCGAAGCCTCATCATGCGGGGTCGGCGGGGTCGAGGGCGGTGGCCGAGTATGCGCTGGGGTTGTTCAAGGAGTGGGGGTTCGATGCGCATATCGAAACGTTCGATGCGCTGCTGCCGTATCCGACGGCGCGCGTGCTGGAGATGACGGAGCCGGTTCGCTATCGCGCGATGCTGAAAGAGCCGGCGATACCCGAGGACGAAGCAACCAGCGATCCGAACCAGATTTCGACCTTCAACGCATACTCGGCGACGGGCGACGTGACGGGGGCGCTGGTGTACGTCAATTATGGCGTGCCGGAGGATTATGAGGTATTGACGAAGCTCGGGATCGATGTGAAGGGCAAGATCGTCATTGCGCGGTATGGACATAGCTGGAGGGGCATCAAGCCGAAACTGGCGCAGGAGAACGGGGCCGCCGGGTGCCTGATTTATTCCGATCCGCGGGACGACGGATATTTTCAGGGCGACATTTATCCGGTCGGTCCGATGAGGCCGGTGCAGGGGGCGCAGCGCGGCAGTGTGATGGATATGGCGATTTATCCGGGCGATCCGCTGACGCCTGGTTGGGCGTCGGCACCGGGCGCGAAGAGGCTGGCGCGGGCGGATGCGAAGACGATTCTCAAGATTCCGGTGATGCCGATTTCCTACGGCGACGCGCAGCCGCTGCTGGAGCAATTGCGTGGGCCGGTAGTTCCAGAGGCCTGGCGCGGGGCGCTGCCGATTACATATCACGCCGGCCCGGGTCCGGCGACGGTGCGGCTGAAGCTGGATTTCGACTGGACGAATAAGCCGGTGCACGACGTGATCGCGACGATGCCGGGAGGAGTTTATAAAGACCAGTGGATCGTGTACGGCAATCATCACGATGCGTGGGTGAACGGCGCGAGCGATCCGATCAGCGGGGCGTCGGCGCTGCTGGAGACGGCGCGGGCGCTGTCCGTGATGCACAAGCAGGGGTGGCAGCCGAAGAGGACCATTCGCCTGGCGCTGTGGGATGGAGAAGAGTTTGGCCTGGTGGGGTCGACCGAGTGGGTGGAGAAGCACGAGGCGGAACTGGAGCGAAAGGCGGCGGTGTATATCAACTCCGATTCGAATGGACGGGGGACGATCAACGCGGGGGGATCGCATACGCTCGAGACATTTCTGCGCGAGGTGATGAGGGATCTGAACGATCCGGTGACGCAGAAGAGTCTGCTGGAGAGCGGCCGCGTAGGGGCGGACGGCACTCCGCGCCGGTTCCGGCTCGGCGCGCTCGGGTCGGGTTCGGATTATGTGAGCTTTCTGCACCATGCGGGGATCGCGAGCTTGAACCTTGGCTTCGGCGGCGGGGACGCGGGAGGGGTTTATCACTCGGCTTACGATACGGTCGACTGGTTCCAGCGGTTTTCGGACGGCGAGATGGTGTATGGCAAGACGCTGGCGCAGGTGATGATCACCACGCTGGTGCGCCTGGCCGATGCGCCGGTTCTGCCGTTCGAATTTCACACGCTTTCGCGGACCGTTCACGGGTATGTGGAGGACATTCAGAAGACAGCGCAGAAAAATGGCGGGTCGGTGGATGTTCGCGAGGTGCAGACGCAGTTGAGCAGGCTGCACGGGGCATCGCAGGCATATGACGCGGAGCTGAGCGCGCTGATGAAACGGGTGTCGTCCATCGCGCCCGAGAAGCTGGTGCGGGTGAACGAAACGCTGGAACACGCAGAGAGGACGCTGCTGTTGGCCGATGGGCTGCCGAATCGGGAATGGTACCGGCATCAGATCTACGCGCCGGGTCTGTACACGGGCTACGGGGTGAAGACGCTGCCGGGGATTCGGGAAGCGGCGGAGGCGAAGCGGTGGGATGAGGCGAATCAGCAGGCGCATCGAGTCGCCACGGCGCTGCGGGCGATGTGCGCGCAGGTGGAGGAAGCGACGCGGTTGCTCAGGCAGGCGGGGGAGTAAGACGGCGTCTGAAGCCGGCCACTGCAAGCTAAAGCTCGCGCCACCGCCTGGTGGCGGCGATCACCAGCAGGGCGCAGAGATAGAGCGCGCCGCCGACGAGCAAGGTCGCGCGGAGGCCGATGTAGATCGCTAAGAAGATCGCACCGGCGGAGCCCAGGACGCTGGCCGCGGCGTTGATCGACCAGGCCCAGCGAATGGACGGCGGGTGTCGATGCTCGAGGCGGCGGAGGCCGCTGGGGAAGGGAATCCCCATCAGGAACGCGGCGGGCGCGATGGCGAGCACGGTCACCAACATTTTCGCGGAAAGAGGCCATGTTGCGGCGGTTTGCGTCAGCGGGCGGGCGCCGAAGGCCAGTGCGGCGACCAGCACGGCGATGGCGCAGAGCAGGCGTATGAGGCGCTGGTCGCTATCGGCGATGACGCGGCGGCTGAAGAAACTGCCCACGCCGCTCGATACCAACATGGAGAAGACGATCACGACTAGCGCATACGTCGGATGGCCGAGCAGGAGCACGAATTTCTGGATCAGCGCGACCTGAATCATTATGTATCCGGCGCCGAGGCAGATGAAATACCACAAGAACGTAATAACACCTTTTTGTTTCGGCAACCGGGCGCCCAGGAGAAGGCGCGGAAGCAGGAGGACGAGGGTGGTGGCGACCAGGCTCACCGCCACCAGGCCGAACAGCAAAGGCACAGCCGTCTGGACTTTGAAGTCGGCGCTGCTCTCGTTGGCGTGGAAGAGGTAATTCCACAAATCGCGCGGCTGCACGGTGTAGAAGAAAAACGGACGGTCGTCGCTGACAGCGGAGACATCGAACGGATAACTCCGCAGGAACGCCGCGGGATCGGAGGTGGTCAGAAGGCGGGCGAAGGCGTTTTTCGGCGGGTCGCCGGGGAGGTAAATCTCCTCCATGTGTGATTCGCCGATAATCTGGCTCGCACGGGCGACGTCGGCATCGGAAAACGGTTCGCGCGAGATAAGGACCGTATCAAGCGCGCCCCATCCCTGGAGCTTCGCGGTATCTTCGCGCACCACCATGACGTGACGCGCGGGATCGGATTCGCCGACGCGGGGCAGGGCGGCCATGGCGAGGGAGAGAAGGCGGAGCGATTCGCGCGGAGGCGCAAATCCCCAGCGCGTGAAGGCCATCAAGCCGTCGGGGGTGAGGTGCAGGAGGTAATCGGTAAACGCGTCGGTGGTGTAGAGATTGTTTTCGCTGAGCGCGAAGGCGCCGGCCGCGGTGGAAGCCCAGGTATCGACCAGTGTCGCTTGCAGCACCTGATACTTCTGATGGCTGCCGCGCACAAAGGAGCGGCCGTCCTCGATGTGGAGGTCGACGCCAGGACGCGAATAGATGTAGTGACTTTCGCGGGCGAATTTATCGCGCATCACGTCGTTGGCGATGATGGGGTTGATTTCGACGGCGGTGATGTCGCGGCTGCCGGAGGCCAGAGCGCGCGCGACGTCGTAGCCACCACCGGGGCCGATGATCAGGGCCTTCGCGCCGGGACGCAGGGCGTAGGGAAATCCGGGGCCCTGATGGAGAAGCTGCCAACGCTCCTGAGGAGTGACGTGATCCCAATCGAAGGGAGAGATGCCGGTGGCCGCGTCGGCGTCGATGACGATGCTCCATCCGCCGTAGAGCTGGGAGACGCCGATGCGGGAGATGCCGTTCCAGGCGACGAACTTCTCATCCGGAAGCGCTTGCCCTTTGGCGACATGAATATCGAGCACGCGGCCGCGACGGCCGTTTACCACCATGAGGACGACCAGAAGAAGCGCGACCAGGACGGCCATGGCGCGTCGCCGGAACGCGCCGCCCTGATTGAACCAGATGGCCGCGGAGATGGCGAACAGGACGCCGGCGGCGATGAGGGTGTTCGGGCCGCCGAACAGTTCGAGAAAGGGGACGAGCAGAAGGCAGCCGGTGGCTGCGCCCGCGAGGTCGAAAAAATAAGCGCGATCGACGCGATCGATCGCTTCGGAGATCGCGATGGAAACCACTGTGCCGGAGAGAAAAAACGGCAGCGCGCTGGCAAAATAGACAGCGCCGAGCGCCCATGTGCCGGATTCGGCCGATCGCGTGACGAGGAACCAGAGCGCCGCGACCACGCATACACTGTTGCAGGTGGCGAGAGCTCCCAGTTTCACGTAGAGATTCCCCGGACGCGCCGCGACGACATAGGAGAAAACGCCTCCGGCGCCGAGGCCGAACAGGGCGATGGAAATGGCCAGGAAGGCGAGGTGGTAATAAAAGACCACCGAAAAAATCCGGGTGAGCGACAGCTCCAGGATCAGGGTGGCAAGCGTCGTGAATCCAAGCCCCAGATAGAGCTGCGTCCAACGTACATTATCAGTAGAATTTGATGGCGATGAGGAACTGATCCGCGACAATCCTCTACTTTAGCAGCCCTCGCACGATTCCTTCCAATTGGCCGGCGAGGTTGAGGGAAATGCGGAAATCGATCATCGCCATGGGGGCGAGCGCCGTCCAGCCGCGCCACTTTTCTATGAAGGTGAGGAAAAGCAGAGGCGAGAGGACGCGGCCGAAATTGTAGGCGTCCTCCCAAACATCGCGGCTGCCAAGGAAGACGACGGCGAGCGCAAGGACGTAAATCGGGGCGGCGACGGCGTCCCATCTCACGCTGGCTGCCATCCGAGCGACGACGATCAGCATCAGAGCGACGCCTGCGAGTGCGACGAGATCGAAGGCGATCGCGACGTCCGCCTTCCAGCCGGAAAGTGGGTAGACGGCCGGATGAATCACGCGTTCTATGAATCCGTAGAGAGGCACAGGGCCCAAATATCTGGTGGCTTCGGACTTGGCGGCGCCGTGTGTTACATAGAGGAACCACGCGCACGCGGGGAGCAGCGCGCACGCGGCGGCGAAGGCCTTCGCGATTTTGAGACGGGTCAATAAGAAGAGGCAGTATCCGGCTACGATGGGCACGGCGGTTTCGCGCGTCAAGGCCGCGCATGCCAGAATCGCTAGGGTCTTCCACGAGGATTCCGCGTGCAGAACGAAGCCGACGCAGAATGCGGCGAGCGCAATGTCGGCGGTCATGCGATCGAGCGAGGTGATAGTGGCGGGCACGGCGATGAAGGCGAGTCCCCAGGCCTGGTGCGATCCGCGTTTTTGTGCCAGGCGCGCCAGCCAGAACACGCCGGCGAAGGCGAATACGAGAATCACTGCGAAGTAGGCCGCGTGCACGTACTCGTCGCGCCCCAGGGCGAGCATCCAGGCCAACGCGGGCACGAGGATACGCTGGTAGCGGAACTCCGCGCCGCTGATGGCCGCGGCGGATCCGCGCGTCATCCAGGGGTCGTGGGCGATGAGATGGAAAACCTGGCCGTCGTAACCTTCGGTGGCTTGAAAAATGTAAAGATGTTCGGATTGGAGAAAGTCCGGCACAGGCATGTGCGGCGCGATGCAAAACAGTCCAGTCCAGTTGCCGCCGTAGTTGTAGCGCACCGTCGCGGCCTGGCAGAGCCAGAGAAACGCAACCGCGGAGGCCGCGAGAATCGACGGTCGCATCGAATTACATCATCGCCGCCGGGAGCGCGGGATCTTCGGGCCTTCCGGCTTTCGCCAAGGGCAGGCGCACCATGATGAACGCCAGCGCCAGCAGCACGGCGAAGCCGGCGAGGTAGGACGGCTCCTTGAAGAACTCGTAGATCTTGAAGTCCTTATATTTAAACCAGGCGAACAGCAATCCCGTGAGCGCCTCGCCCGCGATCAGGCCGCTGGCCGCCAGGATGCCGACGCTGTCGACGCGGGTGCGCTGCGCCTCGTTGTGTCCGGCGCGAAGGCTCAACTGGTCGGTGATCCAGCGGAGGAGGCCTCCGACGAAAATCGCGAAGGTGGTGGGAAACGGCAGATACATACCGACTGCGACCAGCATCGGGCTGCGGACTTTAAACATGATGAGCGAGACACCGAACATCATACCGGCGATAACCAGGGGCCACGCCATGTCGCCGCCGACGATGCCTTGCGCCAGCGCGGCCATCAGTCCGGCCTGGGGCGCCGCGAGCTTCGGGTCGCCGAATCCGGTGCCGCCGCTCTTGATGTTGGCGACTTGAAGCACGTAGAGCGGATAATACATCACGGCGCTGGCCACGACGACCGCCAGCAGTTCCACGATTTGAATGGAGCGCGGCGTGCCGCCGAGAATATATCCGGCCTTGAAGTCCTGCAACAGTTCGCCTGCGACAGCGGAGGAAACGCAGACGACCGCGGCGACGGCGAGCACTACTGCGACTCCTCCCGGTCCGCCGACT
>CAVVNE010000112.1:0-4861 GCA_963749245.1 Bryobacterales bacterium | reverse complement strand
GCAATTCAACTGCGCCGCCACTTCTTCGGCCGGCAAGCCTTCCACGTCGCGCAGCAGCAGCGCCGTCCGCTCCCGCCCGGTGAGCGAATTCAATCCCGCTTCCAGGTACGCGTGATGCTCGCCGCGCAGCACCAGTTGCTCCGGATTGTTTTCGTGAGCGCTGGTCACCGGCTCCAGCATCTCATCGATGTCCGAAAAACTGACGCGTCCCGTCGGCGCAGAAAATCGATGGCCGTGTTGCTCGCGATGCGCGACAGCCAGTGCGCGGCCTTTTCCAGGTCCTTCAACTGATCCTGCCGCTGCAGAGCCTTGATGAACGCTTCCTGCGTCAGATCCTGCGCGTCAGCCACGTTGCCCACCATGCGGTAGATCAGCAGGAACACGCGCCGCATGTTCTGCTCGACGAAGCGCGTCTGATGCTCCGACGACAGCGGCGCGGCGTCAAATCTGGTCGACCCGGGAGCTTCGCTCATATCCCAAACCGATAATACACCGCTAGCCATCTACGAGAATTGACGCGCGGTTGGGGCAAAACGTGCATTGCTTCCTTGTCTGTCTCTTCTTCTATCGGGCGCGCTATCCTAATCATATATGAGAGAAGTCGCGGTAATTGGCATCGGGAAAACTGCGTTTGGCGCGTTCGCCGATCGGGACCTCCGTTCGCTGGCCGTCGAAGCGGGTCTCGCCTGCCTGGCCGATGCCAATGTAAATCCATCAAAAGTAGAGGCTTTCTATCTCGGCAACTTCGCCGGACCCTCCTTTGTCGGCCAAAACCACCTGGCACCGTACATCGCCGGGGCCATGGGCGTCGAACACGTCCCCTGCACCAGGTTTGAGGCGGCCTGCGCCTCATCCGGTTCCGCCTTTTTTCATGCCGTGTCGAGCGTCGCCGCCGGCATGTACGATCTGGTGCTGGTCGGCGGCGTCGAAAAAATGACTTCGCAAACCACCCCGAAAGTTACCGAAATCCTCGCCGGCGCCGGCGA
Source organism: Bryobacterales bacterium (assembly GCA_963749245.1). GTDB lineage: Bacteria > Acidobacteriota > Terriglobia > Bryobacterales > Bryobacteraceae > Palsa-187. Next base: position 3,875 of record CAVVNE010000112.1, on the reverse strand, counting down.
CATGATGGGCGAAGGACGCGCCGGCGCGACCTTCCCGGCGCTGTTCGCAATGATCGCCCGCCGCCACATGTATCAGTACGGCACGACGCGCGAGCAACTGGCGGCGGTCGCGGTGAAAAATCACGCCAACGGCGCGAAAAATCCCCAGGCGCACATGCGCAAGGTCATCACGATGGAGCAGGCTCTTAACGGCAAGCCCATCGCCGATCCGCTGACGGTTTACGATTGCTCGCTGGTCAGCGATGGCGCGGCCGCGGTGCTGATCTGCCCTCTCGAACGCGCCTCCGAGTTTACGTTCAAACCCGTTCGTATCAAAGGGATCGCGCAAACATCGGACCATGTCGCGCTGGATGAAAAAGAGGACATCACCACGTTCCGGGCGGTTAAGGAGGCAGCACAAAAAGCCTACAAAATGGCTGGTGTCACCGCGGCCGACATTCAATTCGCGGAGGTGCACGACTGTTTCACCATCGCCGAAATCGTCGCCACGGAAGACTTGGGTTTTGTCGAAAAAGGCTCCGGGGGGCCGTACGTGCTGGAGGGCAAAACCTGCCTGCGCGGCGAGCGGCCGATTAACACCAGCGGCGGACTTAAATCGAAGGGCCATCCCGTTGGCGCGACAGGAGTTGCGCAGATCTGCGACGTCGTATTGCAGATTCGTGGCGACGCCGGCGAGCGACAAATCGCGCGCCGCGAACTGGGCCTGGCACAAAACCTCGGCGGTTCCGGCGCAACGGCCGTTGTCACCATTCTGGGGGCGGCATGAAAGGGGTCGTTTACACCGAAACGGTGATTTACGCGCCGCCCGAGCAGTTTGCCGCTGACGCGCCCTATCAACTGGCGATCGTCACGCTGGAAGACGGCAAACGACTGACAGCACGCATCTTGGGCGATCGCATCGCCATCGGAGACGCAGTCGAACTGGCGGAAAACCGCAATCAGATCCCTTTCTTTCACAAAATATGAAACTTGCCAGCCGGATGTCCCGCATCGGAACCGAGTCCGCGTTCGAGGTGCTGCGCCGCGCGCGCGGGCTCGAAGCGCAGGGCCGCAGCATTATTCACCTGGAGATCGGCGAACCCGATTTCGAGACGCCCAAGCACGTTGTGGAAGCCGGGAAAGCCGCCCTGGATCAGGGATTTACGCACTACGGTCCGACTCAGGGCCTGCCCGAACTACGAACCGCGATCGCATCCTACATTTCACGGACGCGCGGCATCGAAGTGGGCCCGGAACGGGTCACCGTGGTGCCCGGCGGCAAGCCGATCATGTTTTTCCCGATGATGGCGCTGCTCGAAGAAGGCGACGAGGCAATTTACCCGAATCCAGGCTTCCCGATCTACGAATCGATGATCAAGTTCTCAGGCGCGACGCCGGTTCCTTATGCATCGCTCGAGAGCGGGACTCTCGTCGATCAAATTCGCGCGAAAATCACTCCGAAAACGCGTTTAGTCGTGCTGAATTCTCCGCAAAATCCGACTGGCGGCGTGATTCCGTCGAGCGACATCCGGGCGCTGGCCGACCTGCTGCGCGATCGCGACATCCTGATTCTATCCGACGAGATTTATTCGCGCATTTATTTTGGCGAAAAGCCTCTGTCGATCGCCAGCCTGCCGGGGATGCTCGACAAAACGATCATCCTGGATGGCTTTTCGAAAACGTATGCGATGACCGGGTGGCGGCTGGGCTACGGCGTCATGCCGCAATGGCTGGTGGAACCGGTGAATCTGTTGATCGTCAATTCCACGTCGTGCACGGCGTCCTTCACGCAGCGCGCCGGTATCGCCGCGCTCGAAGGTCCCCAGGACGATGCCGAAAAAATGGTGGCAGAGTTCCGCCGCCGCCGCGACGCCTTCTGCGCCGGGCTCAATTCGCTGCCGGGGTTTCAATGCCCGATTCCCCAGGGCGCTTTCTATGTGTTTCCGAACATCACGGGCACGGGCCGGACCTCGAAGGAATTGGCCGACGCGCTGCTGACCGAAGCGGGAGTCGCCTGCCTGGGCGGAGGCGCGTTCGGCGAATACGGCGAAGGCTATCTGCGATTCTCCATCGCCAATTCGTATGAAAACCTGATGGCCGCGGTGGAGCGCATTCGCGCGTTCCTGAAGTGAAGATCTGGCTCTACTACATCGGCAAGGCGCGCGACGCGCACGCCAACGCCATGGCGGAAGAGTACATCAAGCGATCCACGCGCTACGCCGCGTGCGAGATGCGCGAAATTCATCCGGCGCGGTTCGACCCATGGGCGAAGCATCCTTCTGCCGCAAAAGTTTTACTTGATCCATCGGGACGCGCTCTCGATTCCGCGGCGTTTATCGCGCAAGTCGAGAAAATGCACGACATGATGTTCATCCTCGGCGGTTCCGACGGGTTGCCCGCCGAGTGGCGCTCGCGCGCGGACCTGTTGCTGGCCCTTTCACCTATGACCATGCCTCACGAACTGGCGCGCGTGGTGCTGGCGGAGCAGATTTACCGCGCGCTGACCACGCTGCGCGGGCATCCTTATCCGCGTTAACCGCCGTAGTCGCCAGCGATCAAGCGTCGGGGACTGACACCTTTTTCGCCTTTCGCCGCGCGGAACTACAAGAAACCTTCGCGGCGAAAAAGGCTGTCTGTCCCCTGGTTTCCACAAAAATGGCAGGTTCTTTCGTCGCCTGACGCAAGAGCCGCCCCGGAGGGCGGCTGCCGGCTGATAGCCCGCCCCACACATTGAATCGCTCACTGATCAAGATCGCGCCACAACACGAGAGTGGTCGCGGGAAAGTAAAGCGCGAGAATTTCGCGGAAGGTTTTGCCATGGCGAGCCATCTGCGCGGCGCCTTCCTGGCACATGCCGATCCGATGTCCTGACACTGGGCCGCGCACCGGGCAGTCGACGGCGAAGTAAGGATACGCTTCCGCGTTCCATCCGGCTTCTTCGAGCGTTCTCGTTTTTCCTCCGCAATTTGCTGAATAGAGCGCGGCGATCGCCTGGCCTTGATAGGCGACAACCAAATCCTTCGTCTCCTCGGCGGCTTTTGCCGCGAAACTTCCAGCAGCCGGAACGTCGCGCAGGAACTGGCAGTGCGTGGTGTCGCAAAACTCGAAGCCTTCATGCCTGTTGCGCGCCGCGACCAGGAACGACCGCGCGACCACGGCCTGCGCTTTTCTCGCTTCGAGCGGAGCAGCCGGCGGGCTCTCGGCCGCGACGATCGATGCCACCGCGGTTTCACGATCCATCTTGACAATGGCGAGCAGATGCCCGGCTTCTTCGCGAACTTCGAGCCGTCCATGAAATTCGCGGTGGATTTTTCCAGGGATGCTGAGAATGAACGCGGTCTCCGCGCCGTCGCGTCCGGTGGCGGTGGCCGGACCGTGGAGCTTCATAGTGCCCGATCCTTCTAGCGTCTTGCGGCTTCCGTTCTGCTCCACGACAACAACACTTGATCGCGCGGGTTGCACTTCGAACTCGACGGGGCGGAACAGGCTGAACACGCAGATCGCGACGATCATCGCATGCTCCTCGCCAGAACGGCGGCGGATTTTGCCGCCTCCGCGCCGGGGACTCCATGTACGCGGACTAGGATGGCGAGGCGCGGCTCATCGGCTGGTTCGAGCACGATGGTGAATCCGTCGCCCTTGTGTTTGCGCTGCGCAACGCACGGAGCGGTTCCTGTTTTCGCAAGTGCTCCGCGTCCGATGGCGCTGGCGGTGCCCGATATCGCAGCCAGCCTCATGCCGGCGAGAATCTCCGCAACGCGCGGTTCCATCGAGCGCGACGTGAGCTCGCAATACGCACGAGTGAGTGCCAGGGGCGAGATCTGCCAATCTTTTCCCAATCCAATTCTCGCTTCGGGCGTGTCGGCGCGGGGCGGAGGGATTCCGAATTTTGCCAC
>CAVVNE010000111.1:0-39873 GCA_963749245.1 Bryobacterales bacterium | reverse complement strand
GCCGCCCGCCCGTCCAAGGTTGAGGCAATCTCCGCCAACGCCAGATCGTGCGTCGATACCAGGCCGATTGCGCCGCGCTCGACCAGCCCCCGCACCACCGCTTCCGCGCCGATCCGGCGGTCGTGCGAATTGGTCCCGCTCAGCAGCTCGTCCAGGAGAAACAAGGTCGGGTGCCCCGTCCGCGCCAGTTCCACCACATCGCGCAGCCGGCTGATCTCGGCATAAAATCGCGACCGATTGTCGGCGAGGGAATCGTGCGTGCTCATCGATGCGCCAATTGACAGCGGAGAAATGCTCAACTTCGCGCACGCCACCGGCGCTCCGGCCCACGCCAGCACCGCGTTCAATCCCACCGCGCGCAGAAGCGTGCTCTTGCCGCTCATGTTCGAACCGCTGACGATCCAGAGCCGTTCTTTCCTTCCCAGCCGCACATCGTTCGCCACCGCGACCGCCGCCGGAATCAGCGGATGCCGCAGCGTATCGGCATCGAACAAAGGCCCCTCCAACTCCAGCCGCGGAAACGTCGCGTCCGGACGTTCGAACGCGTACGCGGAAAGAGAACACAGCGCCTCGAACTCGCCCACCGCGGCGATCCATTTTCCGATGTGCGGCCCGCACACGGTGCGCCACGCCTCCACCGCCATCGCAAATTGCGCGTTCCACAGTAGCATGGCTGCGACCGGACGAAAGAACATGTTTTCCGAAGAATCCAGCAGCTCGATCAACCGCGTCAGCCGCTTGATCCTTTGGGACGCTTTCATCCCTTCGACCTGCAAATCCGCCGCCAGCCGCTTCAGCCGCGCCGACGCGAACTGCTCCCGCTCCAGCCGTTCGAGCAGCAGCGCCAGCATCCGCAAATCATGCGCCGGCGCCGACACCGCCTCCGCTACCTGGCTCACCCGGGGACGGATCGTGAAGCTGAAAAGCATCTCCGCCAGCACCACCAGGAGAAACGGCGCCGCCGTGGATTGCTGGGCAAAGAATACCGCGAGCGTCGCCACCGCCGCCACCGCCAGTACGAAAGCAAGGACCCGGGCGCCCTTAAAAAACCCGACCGCCGGCGCCGCGCCCCACGCCGCCAGCGCCCGCGCATCCACCGCCGCGCGAATATCCTCGCCCATCAGCGCGATTTCTTCCCGCAGATCGATGCGTGGACACAGCTCCTCCACCGCTTCCTGCCGCGCCGCCACTTCCTCGCGCTCGCCCGGCGCCAGCAGCCAGTCGGCCAGAGTCCTTTCGCCCGCCCCCGTGCGCGCCGTCGACAATAATTCGAACAACGATCCTCGTCCGAACAAGTCGAGGTCGTCCGCGTAAACGTGCGTCGAATCGCGAAACCGCTCGCCCTGGCTCCCTGTTCCAATCCACCGGTCCTCCATCCTTCCGATGGCGCGCTCGTAATAGGCGACCCCTCGCGTCGCCTCTGCCCTTTCCGCGTCCAGACGGTTCAGCGCGATCGCCAGCGCCACGAAAATCGCCAGCGGCGCGAGCAGCCACCACGGCGAGATGATCCGCACACCAATCGACACCCCGGCCACCGCCACCGCCACGATTCCCGTCGCCAAGCGAGCGTTGCCAAACTGGTTATATTGACGTTGCGCCCGGTCGAGCCTCTCGCTCCAAGTCTTCAGCCGCGCGCGATACTCTTCCACTGGGGACACACTTCAGTCTATTCCGTCCGCGTTACCGCTACACTGGAAATTCCGTGCCCAAATCCGCCTGAACATGCTGCCCCGCCTGCGCAATAACCTCGACTTCCTCCCGTCGCCCGTCCCGGACCGGCCCGGCCTGGTGATCCGCGATCCGTTCCAATACTCCGACGCGACGTTGATTGTTCCTCCGGGGCTGGTTTCCTGCCTCGAATTTTTCGACGGCGAGCACTCCGTTCTCGACCTGCGCGCGTATCTGGTCCGCGCCACCGGCGAGCTCGACGTCGGCCAGATCGAGCAGCATCTCACCGAAACCCTCAGCACGGCCGGGTTCCTCGAAGACCAAGCCTTCCTGCGCCGCAAGGAACAGGTCGAGCGAGCCTTCGCTGAGGCTGCGGTCCGCGAGCCCTCCCACGCCGGCTCCGGCTATCCGGATGAAAAATCGCAACTCACCCGCACTTTCGACGAATATCTGGGCCGCGACGGCCAGGGAGCGGAGAGACGCGACAAGCTCCTCGCCATCGCCGCCCCGCACGTCAGCCCTTTCGGCGGCGTCGAGGCCTATCGCGCCGCCTATTCCGCCCTTTCTCCCTCCGACGGCGAACGCACCTTCGTCATCCTCGGCACCTCCCACTACGGCGCCCCCGACCGCCTGGGCCTCACCCGCAAGCCATTCGTGACGCCCCACGGCGAAACCATCCCCGATACGAAACTCATTGATGAAATCCTGGCGGAGTCCGGCGACGCCGCCGCGATGGAGGATTACTGCCACGCCATCGAGCACTCCATCGAATTTCAGGTCGTCTTCCTGCAACACCTGTTCGGAGCGAAGATCCGGATCGTCCCCATCCTGTGCGGCTCCTACGCCCACAGCATCTACCTCGGCGGCGCGCCGGAGGCCAATGACGATGTGAACCAGATGCTGGGCGCGCTCGGCGAAATCGCGGCGCGCGAAGGCGATCGCCTCCTCTGGGTGCTGGGCATCGACATGGCGCATATGGGCCGGCGCTATGGCGACCCGTTTCCAGCTGTCGCCGATCGCGACGAAATGGCGGAGGTCGCGCTCCGCGACCGAGCCCGCATGGAGCGCATGGAATCGGGCGATGCCCGTGGATTTTGGGATCTGATTCAGCAGAATCGCGACGATCTGAAGTGGTGCGGCTCCGCGCCGATTTATACTTTTCTCAAAGCCGTTCCGCAAGCCCGGGGCCGCCTGTTGCGTTATCAGCAGTGGAATATCGACGAGCAGAGCGTCGTCAGTTTCGCCGGCATGAGTTTTCACTCAGATTGACCCCTTCGCTGCCGATGAGGCTGTTTAGCAGGCTGATGAAAAAGCCAAATTGACCGCTTCCGATGGTCGCGGTTCCATGTCGGTAGCACCTGTTATCAACGGCTTAATGGAACCGCGACCATCGGGAGCGGTCATGCCGGGGACTTTTTCAGCAGCCTGTTAGGGGACACACTTTGATTTCAATTCGCAAGTCGTTTAACGATTTAGACCGCCTCGACGAGGTCGAGAAGCGCCAAAATCTGTTCAGCGCCGTTTTGGAGTGCTACGTCTTGGCGATCGATTCCGCGTCTCACTATGTCGTGGAAGTAGACCCCTCTCTCGCGGTCGAATTCCGCCGGCATCTCAAAGCGATCGAGGAGCGGAGCCGCACGGCCGCATCCGTGGATCAACTGCGCGACGCGCAATCCTCCTTCCGCGGTGAACTGCGCGAATATCGCGACAAGTCCGCCGAGCAGTTGAAGAAAATGCGGCAGGAGGTGGAAAACGCCACCGCCGCGATGATGGTCTTCGCCGAAACCGTCGCCTCCAATGGAGAGAATCACGAACAGGAGGTTCGCGCCAAGCTTCACGATCTGGAAACCACGGCCAAGAGCGATCGTATCGAGGAGATTCGCGGCGGCATCAACACCGCCGTCGCCGGGATCGAGTCCAGCGTCCAGCAGATTCAGCGCGGCAACCAACTGGTCGTCGCCCAGTTGCAGGACGAAATCCGCGTGCTGCATCAGCAGATCGAGCAGGAGCGCAAAGCCCTGTATACGGACCGGGCCTCGGGCGCCTGGAACCGCCAGAAAATCGACACGCATCTCGACAACCTGCTGCGCCAGAACCAGCCTTTCTGCCTGCTGCTGGTCTGGGTGCGCAATCTGAGGCGTCTGGAAAGCCAGCATTCGCGCACCGCAGTCGAAGGGACGCTGAAGGCCCTGATCGCCCGCTTCGCCGCGCTGCTCGGCGACGACTCCGTCATCGGACGCTGGAGCCAGGACCAGTTTGTCGCCGTGCTCGACCTCCCTGCGGCCCGCGTCATTTCTCTTTCCGCCGAGGCCACCGCCAAACTCTCCGGCACCTACGCCGTTCAAGAGAACGGTCAATCGCAAAAGGTCGCCGTGCAGGCCACCGCCGGAGTCATCGACCGCGCCGCCGGAGCGCCTCCCGAAAGTTTCCATCGAAAACTGGAGCAACTGGCAGGCGCTATTTCCGGGGCCTGATGTGCCAGCTACTTCTATTACAATTCGATAGAGCGTGCGAATTACCATCTCTAAAGAGAACTACCTGAAAGCCATCGCCGAAGCCGAGGGGGAAGGTGAAACCGTCATCGCCGCGACCCTCGCCCGCTGGTTGAAGGTCTCCGCCCCCGCCGTCACCATGGCCGTCCGGCGCCTGAAGCGCGACGGACTCATCCACGTCAGCGCTGCCGGCGCCATCACTCTGAGAAAACCTGGTCGTGAAATCGCCGACCGCGTCCTCCAGCGCCATCATCTGATCGAGCGCATGCTCACCGAAATTTTCGGCATGGAGTGGTACAAAGTCCACGAGGAAGCCGAGCAACTGGAACACGCGGTTTCCGCCGACTTCGAACGCCGCCTCATTGAAAAACTTGGTCAAAGCAAGGCCTGCCCGCATGGCAACGAGGCCGGTGTCGCCCGCCCGCAAGCTCGCCGCGACCGCGGCTGGCGGCCTCTCGACGAAATCTCGGCCGGCGAATCGGCGAAAGTGATGAGCGTTTTCGAACGCGACCGCTCCCTGCTCGAATACCTCGACCGGTTGGGCATCCGTCCCTCCGCCGAGCTCGAAATCGTCACCCGCAACTACGACGACACGCTGACGCTGAAGGTCGCCGGCAAGCCGGTGCAACTGGGAAACATGGCGGCGGCCAAGGTTTGGGTGGCTTAGTGGCGTGAACCGCGCGGACGACGGCTGAAGCCGTCGCTGCAAGCTGAAGCTCGCGCCACCTGGGAAGGCGCATAATGGGTCTGTGCAATCTGTTCTGGTTACTGGCGGCTCGGGATTCATCGGCGCACATTGCATCCTCCAGCTTCTCGATCGCGGCTATCGGGTGCGGACCACGGTCCGCTCGCTTGGCCGGGAACCGGAGGTCCGCGCCATGCTCAAGACCGGAGGCGCGGAGCCCGGAGAAACCCTCTCCTTCGCGGCCGCCGATCTTATGTCCGACGCGGGCTGGCCCGAGGCCGTCTCCGGTTGCGATTTCGTGCTGCACGTCGCGTCTCCGTTCCCTCTGAAATTGCCCAAAAACGACGATGAACTCGTCATTCCTGCGCGCGAAGGCGCTCTGCGACTGCTGCGGGCCGCGCGCGACGCCGGCGTCAAGCGTGTCGTGATGACCTCTTCGTTCGCCGCCATCGGCTACGGGCAGCCGACCGATCGTCCGTTTACCGAAGCCGACTGGACCAATCTGAACGGCTCGGACGTCAGCGCCTATGTAAAATCCAAGACCCTGGCCGAGCGCGCGGCCTGGGATTTCATCGCCCGCGAAGGCGGCTCGCTGGAGCTTTCGGTGGTCAATCCCGTGGGCGTGTTCGGGCCCGTGCTTGGGCCGGATTATTCGACTTCGATCGAGATCGTGCGGCGTTTGATGGCCGGCGCGATCCCCGGCTGCCCCCGCTTGTCCTTCGGCTTGGTCGACGTGCGCGACGTGGCGGATCTGCATCTCCGCGCCATGACCGATCCCGCCGCTAAAGGCGAGCGCTTCCTGGCCCTTGCCGGCGAGTTTATGACCATCCAGCAAATCGCGCAGACGCTGAAGGCGCGGATGGGCGAGGCGGCGAAAAAAGTCCCGACAAGAGTGCTGTCGGATTTTGTGCTGCGCCTGGGCTCCCTGTTCGACTCCTCGCTGAAGCAGATCACTCCGGAGCTGGGCAAGTTCAAAAACGCGACCAACGAAAAAGCGCGCAGCGTGCTTGGGTGGTCGCCGCGATCGGGGGAAGAATCCCTCGTCGCCACGGCCGAAAGCCTGCTACGGCTCGGGCTGCTAAAGGCGAGTTCGCGCTGAATCTTTATTGCGACCGGGGCGTGCGCTTATTGGATGGCGACTGTCACGATGTTCGACGGCCGTCCCCCAGCGCCTGAGAGACTCAATTGTAGGGGCACTTGATTCCCCGACAATGCGCTGCTCGGAATCTGCACGTTCACCTGGTAAAGACCCACATATCCCGGTGCAAGACCGATAAACTGCACCGGCGCGGAGCACAATCCGACGGCTTCGTTTGCTCCCGCGCATCCGATGAGAACCTGGGGCTGCGCCAAGGTGGGTGACAGACCGGTGGCGGGTGCGCCGTCGGCCGGCTGATTCTGCACCGCGCCCAGCCCGGTCGCGTAGATCGAAATATACTCGCCCGCCGCCGCCGCCCTCGATCCGGGGAACATTCCCGCCGGCGCTACGATGGTCGACGTCCCCGCGATCAGCACCGCGCCCTGTCCGGAGCCTTGCTGATTCGTGGTAAAAATCTGCGGCGCGGTCTGGATCGCGGCGGTCACCATGTTCGACGCGCCTGCGCTGGTCACCACCTGAATGCTCGCCTGGGTTCCCGCCACCGCCCACGGCATCACGAAGTCGATCTGCGACGCCGAGATGAAGTAAATCGGCGCGGCCGTGCCATTCACCAGAACCTTCACCCCGCCCAGCGAAGCCGGGTACGGAGCCGCCGCTACCGTAGTCGTGGACGCCAACTGCGACCCATAGAGAGCCGTGAAGGTCCCCGGCGCGAGTCCTACCGCGAACGAGTTCGCCTGCGAATCGTTGGTCACCGAAACCGGGCCCGCGGCATTTTCCAGTCCGTTGGGATAAATTGTCGGTCCCGTCGACACGATCATCGGATCGGTCAGTCCCCCGCCGCTGCCCGGTGTGTTGACCGAGACGTAATACACGGTGGAGGGCACGATCGCGCCCGCGGGAACCGTGGCCGTCAACTGCTTGCCGCTCACGAACGAAGTAGTCAGCGCGCTGCCATTCAGCCAGACTGCCGAGCTGCTGGTGAAATTCGTCCCATTTACCGTCAACACCGCGCCCGTAACCGCCGCAGTGGTCAAACGCGGCGCGGCGAGCGGAATCGCCAGATCCCAAACGCCGCGGCCGGCCGTAGCCACGCGCAGAATCCTCGCTCCGCGATGAATATTGACGCTGGTGACTTTAACTATCGGAAATCCCGAGGCCAGAGGCCACCACGTTGCGCCTCCATCGGAGCTGCGAAAGACCGAGGAGTCCGTGCCCAGGTACATCGTGTTGGCGAGATCCGGATCGAAGGCGAGGTCCTCGGGAGCGTCGGTCACGTTGGGGCCGAGGTTTTTCGACTGCCAGCTCATGCCTCCATCTCCGCTGATCAGCAGAGCGCCGCCGGTGCTGGTGGACTCCAGGCTATAAAACTTGGCCGGATTCGCCGGATCGACGACAATGCCGTCCGCGTCGCTGACCCTGGCCGCCGCGCTCACCGGCAGTCCGCCGCTGAAGGTCGCGTTTGTTCCGGCAGTGGCATTGTTGCTCACATACGGTGTCGCGTCCCCCACCAGCACCACCGTATCGGAGGTAGAAGGGGCCACCGCCATTTTGGTGATCCCCACCGGAACCGTCGCGATGACGGGCCAGGTGTTCCCTCCATCCTGGGTCTGCTGGAGCGTGTCGTTCAATTTGTAGTAAACCGTCGTGGGTGTGGTGAAATCCATCTCGATGCGGCCGCCGGAGGATTGGGGAATCACTTGCACCCAGGTGCCCGGCGCTCCGCCCTGTGTCGACCGGTGGACGGCGCTATCGTCCACGGAGAACACAATGTTCGGACTCTGCGGATTGATCGCGTTTCCATTTCCATCGCCTCCGAGCCCAACCTCCGGCCAGCCCAACGCGCCGGTGTATTGCACCGTGCTGTTGTCCTGCAAGCCTCCGAAGCTGCGGTTGGCGTTGGTCGGGTCCATGGCGAAAACCGGTTCGAATTCCCCTGTTCCGAGCGTGGCGTTCAGGCTCAACCAGGTGGGGTTCCCAGCCGCTCGAAAATCCGTCGACGAATAAATCCCGCCGTCGTTGCACTCGTAGGCGGTGCTGCCGTCGGGCGAGAAGATCATCGCGTGATGGTCGGAGTGCAGGGTGGTGCTGGTGCCATGCCCGTCGATGAACGTCCAGGTCGCGCCTCCGTCGCTCGATCGATGCAGGTTCTGTCCTCCGGCGTACACGATATTCGCGCTGGTGGGATCGACAACGGTGAGCGCCGGGGTTCGCGGCTCCTGGGTCTCCAGAGGATACCCGGTCGTATTCCAAGTCGCACCCCCGTCCACCGATTTATAGACGTTCATAACCAGATCGCTGTTGTCGACATATTCCGTTCGCAGGTAAATCGTCTTGGGGCTCGAGGGCGCGGAGGCAAATCTCACGTGGGAGAACGAATCCGGCGCCGCCTGCGGAAGCTGGGTCGAACCGGAGCCGATCGAAGTCGTCCAGGTCGAGCCCGTATCGAGCGACGTCTCGAACAGCGCGGCCTTGTCCAACTCGCCGCTGCCGTAAGCGTAGCTAGGGGTATTGGCATTGAACTCAAGCTGTTCGATTTCACCGGTCACGGTCGCGACCTTGGTCCAGGAAGTGCCGGCGTTGGCCGTCTTATAAATGACCGAGGTATCGGTGGAACCGGTGCAGTATTCGGAAACCAGCCACGTGCCACTCACCGCCGGATGCACGGCAAAGGCATCGCCGGAGCAACTGGCGTTCGTTGTCGGAGGCGTCAGCGCGGTCCAGCTCGAACCCCCGTTGGTGGATTTATAAAGAGATCCCGCGTCCATTGCGTAAAGAGTGTTGGTCAGCGTGGGATCCATCGCCAGCCACTGGATGGTGACCAGTGGGCCGGCGTCGGAGAGCGGTAGCCAGGTGGTTCCCGCGTCGGTGCTCTTCCAGAGTTTGTGCAGGAAGGTCACGGCGTAGATGGTGCTGGAATTGTGCGGATCCATGACGAGAATGAGCACGGAGCCCGAAAAGGTGAAGCTCGTGCCGATCATCGGCTGAGGGCCGATAAAGGTCCATTGTTGAGGATTCAGACTTGGGCTGGAGGCTGCGGGCGTAGCGGTGCCAAGCAGCTTTCGGGTCTCGGTCAGCCGCTCGACGGCGAGCTTACGCGTATCGAACCATTGCTGGCGAGCGTCGCGGCCGGCAGGCATATCTTGCGGCGAGTCGGCCGATTCCGCGGCGCGCTCGACGGAGGGAGTTGCCTTCACGGCAACGGCGGTCCGATGTGTGCAGGAGACCGTCAGGAGGAGGGCGGACGCAATAACCGCAAGCTTAAGCATGGGCAGAGTTTATCACGTTCGTCGGCAGCGAAAGTAGCGCTCTTATAGCTCCCTAAAATACTCCACCGTCTCGCCGTAACCCATTGACCTTTGTGGAGAGAGGCGTCTCGACACCATCCTGGGCGATGGACTAGCTGCCGGGCATCGACACGAGTGTTCCCATTGCGTTCCGCATAACGATGGGCATGAAAACACCCGGCTCCAGTGGAGGGGGCGAAAAAATGGGGACAGCCCGCTCTGTCCACGCGGCGGCGAAAGGGAGAGCGTTTTCTCGAAGCGATCAGGGCGCCTTGGGACAGAGTAGGCAGTCCCCAATTTTTCGCGGGCTCTGCCGTTTTCGAGGGTGTCGATGCGGCGCGTGGGTTTCTTGGAAGAGGCGGATGGCTCGGTTGAGTTGGGCTCTTGTAAAAACGAAGCCATCTTCCGAGGGGACGCATTTTGTTCTTTTATTTTCATATATTTACATGATGTCTCGGAGGTCGTGGCGAAGGGCGTTGAGGGAGGAGCGCTGTTCGAGGGGCTTGGTTTTGGGGCCGGCACGCCGGGGGCGTGCGCCACAGCTCGCGGCTGCATTAAGATTGGCAATAGCCCCAAGCTGACGCATGGGGCTCAACGGTGCCTCGCCGTCCGGATTCCGGTCACATCGGAAACACGCGCCGGGCGCAGCCCCTCCCCTCCCTGGCTACGCCCGGCGTGATTCGCGCGAGAGCCGTTACTTTCCGGCGCTCAGGTTTGCAATGGAAGCTTTCAGCAGCCCCACCGTGTACGCCATGTTGTGGATGCCCTTGCTTCCGTCGTTGGTGACGAACAGCCAGTTGTACGCCGCTTCTAGCTGAGGCTTCGTCCAGGTCGAATCGATGGTCAGCGCCGTCTTGGGTTGGCCGGCCGGCGGCAGCATGGCGCTGAGCTGGTCGAGCATTTGCTGCACTTCTGTCTGGCAGCCGTTGGTCACGCCGTCACCGTTGTAATCGAACAGCGGGAAGTTAAAGGTGGTGACATCGGGACCATGACAGCCCTGGCAGACGGCGACCACATCCTCGGCCGTGCTGCTCCCGGTGGGAGTGGCGCTCATCTTCATGGTGTGGTCCCCGGCCAGCATGTACGCCGGATCCGTGGACGCGAGAGTCTGCATGTGGCAGCCGACGCAGGTGTCCGCCACAACGAATTGATGAGCGGAAGTCGGAATCGTCTGCTCCGTAGGTGAAGCCGTTCACGCCTTCGATCATGTCGGCTTGCGGTCCTTCGTGCGGACCGAAGTGCGCGCTTCCGGCCGTGGACGGAACGTAAGTGCTGGCGACCACGCGGGCCTGGTGGCATTCCATGCAAAGCGAGCCCGCGCCCGCATCGCTCACTTTGGTGCCGTCGGCAAGCGTCACCGGTCCCATGTTGCGGATCAGGTGAACCGCGGTAGAGGGCAACGTTTGGCCGTGAGGCTCGTGGCAGGTTTCGCACTCGATCGCGCCATAGGTCGTATCGAGCGCGGCCGCGCCGTTCATGCGGCCAACGAAGCCATTGTTGGTGTGGCATCCGACGCAGGTGGCATTGCCCGCCGGATCGGTTGTGGTGACGGCGTGCAGGGAGGCGCCCCAAGTGGCCGTTTTGATGTGGTGTGTAGGCTCATCGTGGCATTGAGAGCAGCTCCCGGTGCCGGTGGGAACCGTAATCAGCATCGGCGTTCCGCCGGAAACGGCGTGCAGGCTCCCCGGGCCGTGGCAGTTTTCGCATTGGACATTGGCGACGTTCTGAAGAGCTGCCGGCATGCTGGTCCAGGCGGCCGCGTTGAGCGTGGTTGGCTCCGTCCAGCCGAGCTGCGCCATGATCTTGTCGAATCCGCCGTTCTGTACCGGATCGTTCGGATCATACCCGACAGTGTGGCAGCCCCAGCACGACGTTGAGTAGGAAGTATCGGCGTTCGCTCCGGTAATTTCGTTCGTGAAAATGCTGGCGTGCTCCGTCTGGGACCACGTTGCGACTTTATTGAGCGGGGCGAATTGACCGTCGTGGCAGCCGGAGCAGGCCGAAATGCCTGCGTAGGTGGCTCCGAAAACCGTCTGTTGCACGGTCGCGCTGCCATTGCTGTTGGTGGTGACGGTGGCGCTGACCTCATACTCGCCCACTATGTCCGGGCGCAGAAGCGCGCGGCCCGCCACTTGAGCCACCAGCCGGTTGGCAGGTTCAAACACCGGTATATTCGCCGTTAACGGACTGCCGGCGATGACTGCCTTTGAGCCCGCGGGCTGGTTGAGCAGGGTACAGGTGACGCCGGCAACATCAGACGCCGGCACGGCAATGTTGATTTCCACCTCCAGGTACGCCGGCTGTCCAAGTCCAACGTTGATGGTGCCAGGCGACGATTCGGTGGTGGAAGGAAGTTTATAGCTCGAGATTTCGCCAGGCGTAACCGGCCGTAAAGCAAGTGTCGCCTGAAGAGGAACCTGAGCATTCACGAGGGAGGCTGCCAGGATCAGCAGAAATAGGATCCCGGAAACACCTATAAACACACAAGGTTTTGATCTGTTTGGAAAAAACATAAGACTACACTCCGTCGCGTTCCATAGGAGCGCGCATCCGTGATCGACTAACAGAAATCGACTGTGAACGTGCAATCGCGCGGCCAATGTTGTTCTATATGCCGGCGGGCGGGCCAGCTAAGTGATTGTTTTGACTCCGGTAGAACGAATCGTGGAACCTGCGGCGGCGCGGCCAGTCATGCGAGGCGCGAATCTGCCCCAAAATGCGCTTAAATTTGGCTCTTTGGCACGATTTATTGCGCCGATTGGGTGTTTTCGCACGGGCAGGACAGCGTTCTACGCCAGACGAGCCAGACGCCTTTGCGTGACCGCTTTTCTTCGCATCTAACTCCCGCCTTTTCCATTACATCCCGTTCCCTATGCGAGGGATCAGTGCGTTTGCAGGCGGGAGATTTCGCTGATCAGCGCGGCGGGGTCTTCCACTTCAATCACCAGCTCAGTGTAGGATTCGTCGGCTAGGGAAATGACGAGGGCCGCCTCGGGATGATGAATGTCCCAGAATACGCGCTTGCCATCCCAATAGAACGTTCCCGCGGTGAGGACGCCAGGAATATTCGAGCCCGGAAACTTGATCCCATGGAACCATTTCTTGACCACTTCTTCGTCCATGCGAACGTCCGTGATATGCCTGAGGGGTATGGTGAGTTGGCTCTTAAGCGCCCAGACTTTATCCATTCCTTCCACATGAAGGATCAAATTTCCGTCGACGATCTCCGGCTTGACCATAACGTCCTCACAACCCCTTAAAATACTCCACCGTCTCCCGTAGCCCATCCTCCAAGGCGACCTTTGGCTCCCAGCCCAATACTCTCTTCGCCTTCGAAATATCCGGCTGCCGCCGCTTTGGATCGTCGGAGGGGAGCGGCTCGAAAACGATCTCTCCGTTTACTCCCGTCAGGCCCTTGATGCGCTCGGCGAATTCCCGAATCGTCAGCTCCACGGGATTCCCGAGATTCACCGGATCCCGCTCCTCGGACTGGCTCAAGCGCACCAGGCCCTCCACCATGTCCGCGACGTAACAAAAACTGCGGGTCTGCGATCCGTCGCCGAAAATCGTCATCGCCACGCCCCGCAGGCCCTGGTCGATAAACGCCGGGACCACGCGGCCGTCGTTGAGAGCCATCCTCGGCCCGTAGGTATTGAAGATGCGAGCGATGTTCGTCCGAACGCCATAGGTCCGGTGATACGCCATCGTCATGGCCTCGGCGTAGCGCTTGCTCTCGTCGTAGCAGGACCGCATGCCCACTGGATTCACGTTGCCCCAATAGGTCTCCGACTGGGGATGCTCCAGCGGATCGCCGTAGCACTCCGAGGTCGACGTCAGCAGGAAACGCGCGCCATCCCTGCGGGCCACTTCCAGCAGGTTGCGGGTGGCGGTCGATCCGGTTTCGAGCGTTTCGATGGGGTGGGCCAGGTAGGCCATGGGGCTGGCGAGCGACGCGAGGTGCCATACCTGGTCGAACTCGCCCGCGACCGTCACCGGATCGGTCACGTCGAACTCAAAAAACTGGAACCGGGGATGATCGGCCAGATGCAGCAGATTCGTTCTCGATCCGGTGATCAAATTGTCGACGGCAACGACCGTGCCGCCATCGGCCAGCAGCCGGTCGCATAGGTGGGAGCCAATGAAACCGGCAGCCCCGGAAATTAAATGATGCAAAGAAGCTCCCTAAATCCTTTCGTCAGCCACAATTGTCTTATTCTACAGTAGATGCCCGCGCCATCCCTGGTAGAAATCGCGATCTTTGTGGTGCTGCTGGCCGCCTCCGTCTACGGCTTCTGGTGGCGTTTCGGAAAAGTCGTCCGCAAAATCCAAGCCGCCAAGGCCGATCCGGGCTTCTCCCTCCAGCCGGCCGGGAAACGGATTTGGGATTTTTTCCTGGAAGTGATGCTCCAAAAGAAAGTCATCGAGCAGAGGCCTTTGCCGGGGATCGCGCACGCTTTCGTGTTCTGGGGATTTTGCGCCTTCGCCCTGGTGACGCTGAACCATGTCGCGATCGGGCTTCGGCTTTCCGTTTCTTTCGCGCGACGGCTGGTTCGGCCGCGTCTATTTCGCCTGGGCCGCGGTGTTCGCCGTCTGCGTCGCCGTCTCCATATTCGGCCTCTTCATCCGGAGATTTCTGGTTCGGCCAAAATGGCTTGGGGACCACTTGTCCTGGGAGTCCGGCGTCATCGCGTTTTTGATTTTCAACCTGATGATTACGTACCTGGCCTCCTTCCGGTACGACACGAAGCTCGTCTGGTGGGCGCACACCTTGACGCTTCTCGTTTTCATGCCCTTGATCCCGCACACCAAGCATCTGCACCTGGTGCTGAGCCCGGCGACGGTTTTCCTGTCGCGCGGAGGATTTTCCAACATTCCGCCACTGGTGGAGGACGAGGATTTCGGGCTGGACACGGGCAAGGACCTGACGAAGATCGTCGCGTTGCAGGCTTATTCGTGCGTCGAATGCGGACGGTGCACGGAGCACTGCCCTGCGTATAACACGGGAAAAGTTTTAAACCCCAAGGAAATCGCGCTCGGCGTGCGCGGGTATCTGAACGAGTTCGGTCCGGGGAGCGAAGAACCTCTTCTCGGCAAATATATTTCGCAGGAGGCTGCGTTCCAATGCACGACGTGTGGAGCGTGCGAATTTCAGTGTCCGGTGGGCGTCGAGCATCTGCCGATTATCATCGGCCTGCGGCGCGGCGCGGTTAATACCGGCAAGTGGGAAGACGATTACGGCACCAAGTTGTTCCTGAACCTGGAACGCAACGGCAACGCGCTGGGCTTCTCGTCGAGCGAGCGGCAGAAATTCATCGACAAGCAGCAGTTTCCGATTTTCGACGGCAGCCAGGAATACTGCCTGTGGCTGGGCTGCATGGGGGGATACGACCCGAAGGGCCGTGAGATCATCGCGGATTTCGCCCGGGTGATGGATCATCTGGGCGCGACGTATGGAGTCCTGAAGAAGGAGAAGTGTACCGGAGATCCGGCGAGGAGGCTGGGAAACGATCTGGTGTTCCAGCAGCTCGCCGAACAGAATCTGGAAACGCTGGCGCAGGCGAAGGTCAAGAAGGTCGTCAGCATCTGCCCGCATTGTGTGCGGACCATCTCGACCGACTGGAAAGAATATGGGGAGGCGCCGCCGATTGAGCATCACAGCGAGTTCATGGCCCGGTACAAGGACAAGCTGCCGCGCGCGTCCGGCCAAAAAATCGTGTACCACGACCCGTGTTATTTAGGCCGCTACCGGGGGGTCTATGACGAGCCGCGTCAAGTGCTGGGTTTGTCGGGCGAAGTGATCGACCCGCCGCGTTCGAGGGAGCGGAGCTTCTGCTGCGGAGCGGGAGGGGGGCTGGCGTTTCTGGGCGAGGAAACGGGTGACCGGGTGAGTCACAATCGGGCGAAAGAACTGGTGGCGACGGGGGCGGAAGTGGTCGGCGCAGCGTGTCCGTTCTGCAACACGATGTTTCGGGACGCGCTGTCGGCGGTTTCAGAGGCGCCGCCGAGACTCCTGGATATAGCCCAAATCGCCGCCGCGTCATTGCCGCCGAAGGCGTCGTGACCACGGCGGTCCGCATGCTGACCAGGTTGCGGAAAAAGTCATTCGGAACGATCGCTCCCTGCGGTCGCGGCTCAGTAAGCAGTTGATTTCATGTACAGCCGACCCCGAGCCGCGACCGTAGGGAGCGATCGACACGAGTTTTTCGGCAACCTCTGACGCATGGCGGTTCATTGTGCCAGAGGAGCCGCCGTGGGTGAGCGCGGTGACGATCGCGCAATTTATTTGGTGACGATGGGCGGGGTCCAGTGGGGCGCTGGGAAAGGGAGAGTGTCCGGGTTTACGCGCACCGCGGTGGAGAATTTTTCTGAGTATTTTATGCTGGTTGGGAACGTTAACTCGATGAAATAGGCGGTATAGCCCTTCGGAGGCCTCTCCACTTTACCGATATACACGCCATCCTTTTGTTCCGTCAGTACGGTCGACTTGTAGGCCGGGCCGATCGACATTAGCCGGAAATCCCTCTTCTCCGGGTTGGTCGCCTGCCACAGTTTCACTTCGCTCGGCTTGGTGATTGTGGTCACCTTGATCGACCCGTCGTCTTCGAACTTCCAGAAGAATTTCGGCCGCGGCTGTTTCTTCAGGAATGCGTCGTAGAAGGCGATCAGGCCTTCGCGGGCGTCGGAGTTTCTCAGCGAATGGTCGGTGTTCTCCACGTAGCGGATATATTTCTCGCCCTTCAGATCTTCGAAGTAGAATCGTGACGAATCGGGGAGGAAATACTGGTCGCCGGCGGCGTTGATGATGTATTTCGGCATGGTCAAACGGTCGCGGTATTCGTAGGGCTCGACCAGCTTCATCAGGGCTCTGAACTGCAGCGTGCCCTGCCACTTCATGATGTCCAGATTCTCGTAATCTTTCACGGCCGGCGAATAGAATCCGTAGGCCATGTAGTGGTGCTCGAACGATTTTTCGTTGTTCAGCAAGTCGATCACCATGGGCGCGATGGCGACCACACGTTTGTCGACCGCGGCGGTGGTCCATGTGGTCCAGCCGCGCTTCGATCCGCCTGCGACCATGAAGGTCGTCACCGTCTTGTTGCCGCCCGCGCCGGACTTCATGAACTCGGTCACGGCGTCCATCGCTTTAACGGCGCTCTTGGTCATCGGGAGGCGGGCCGGCCACATCTCGTTGCCCGTTCGCAGGAACTTATCCCAGGTGTAGGCGATAAACTCGTCCTCCACCATGTCTTTCTTCTTGCCGTCGGGAAAGGTCAGGGGCTGGTTCGGCACCATATTCAACTGCGAAACGACGCTGTTGGTGGTGGTCGCAATATCGACAATCATCGCGTCGGCCTTCTCGGGCGCTTTGCTGCGATTATTGCCGCCGGTGATGTAGAGAAACCCGGTGGTATACGCCACTTTGTCCGGGACGACGATGGTCAGCCAGTGTTTCCACAGCGTGCGATCCGGCTCGATGGGGGGCTTCCAGGTCTGCGACGTCAGGTCGAGGACGTACGCTTTATAGCCCTCTCCGGGGATGGTGTTGATGAGCTCCCATTTATAGCTGGGGTCGGGTGCGTGCACGTAGCGATCGAGGGCGGTCTGTTTCGACGCGGCCGCCAGGGTAAACGAGAGCGCGGCAAGTACTATAAGCCTCTTGGTTATGCGACTGAGCATGGGAACAGGATAGCCTAAAGCGGCATGGAACTATAGGGTTCGCGGGCAAAAGCCGATGGAACGTGAATGCAGCAACTCCGGCGGCTGGTCCGGTTCTGTCTGGGCGTCCAAGCCGTGGGCATGATCGGCAGCTTTGTCCTGCAATTGTTCGCTCTGGTCATCTTACGGACGGAGGGGGCCAATGACGAATTGCCGGCGTCGGCGTACACCCTGATGACCGCGATCGCGCTGATTCTTCCTCTGCTGGGCGTCACTCCCACGATGGCCTGGTGGACGCTAAGGAAAGGCAGGCCGACGGCGCGCCGCTGGACGCTGGCGGCCAGCATCGTGAACATTCTGGTGCTCGGGGCGGGCATTCAGGCCTGGTTCCTGCTTGGCCCCGATCGCTTCCTGCCCGTCTACCCGATGTGCGGGGCGTGCGGCATTTTCGGCCTGGTCGCCTTCTGGCGCAAAGACGCCGCGGAGGCATGGAGCGCTCCCAAAGCGGTCCCCCTACCGGCCGACGGAACCAGCCCGGGCAAGGACTATCTTTCGCAGGTGCTGAGTTTCAGCATTCTGACGCTTTCCTTCTACGGCGGACGTCAATGGAGCGACGCGCATGCGTTGAGACAGCCAGGGGTGGTGGAAGGACTGATCCTGTTTCAGCTTGCGATTCAGTTGAACATACTGATCCACGAGCTGGGTCACTTCGCGGCGGGCTGGGCTTCGGGAATGACGCTGCGCCGCTTCCAGGCCGGCCCTTTCCAGTGGGCGATTCGCAACGGGCGGTGGAACTTACATTTCCGGTTGAAGGAGTTTTACGGCGGAGGCGTGGGCATGGTTTCACCGACGCTTTACAACATCCGCGGGCGGGAGGCGTTCCTGATGATGGGGGGTCCCGCAGCTTCGCTCGCCGTCGCTGCCATCGCCACGACGGCGGCTCTGAGCGCCAAGGGGCATAGCTGGGAACCGCAATGGGCATTCTTGAGCATGTGCGCGGCCATGGGGTGGGTTTCCTTCGTCACTAATCTGGTTCCGCTGAAGAGCGCGTCGCGTTATTCCGATGGCGCGCAATTGCATCAACTGGTGACCGGCGGCGAATGGGCGCATTTCCACATCGCCTTTGCCATGGCGGCGAGCAGCCTGGCAACTCCGGTCCGGCCTCGCGATTTTCATCTGCCGACCATCCATCGCGCGGCGGCTTTTGTGACGGAGGGCGAAAAAGGGCTGCTGCTGCGGATGTTCGCGTGTCTCCACTACCTGGATACGGACCGCATTCCGGAGGCGATCTCCAGCATGCAGGCGGCCGAGGGCCTCTACGACCCGAGCGCGTTCGACAAGCCGGAGGACATTTGCGCCGAGTTCGTGTTCCTGAACGCGTTTCACAAGCGCGATCTGGCGGCGGCGGAATTGTGGTGGCGGCGAATCGAGGCGCTGGACAAGATCGATTACGATGCCGATTACTGGCGGGCGCGCACGGCTCTGCTGTTGTTGAAAGGCGAACGCGAGGAAGCGCGCGAGGCCTGGGAGCGGGGACATGCGCTGGCCGCCAAGTTGCCCGCGGCGGGTGCGTATGAAAGCACGCGCGCGTGTTTCGCGAAGCTGCGCGCGGCTCTGGATGCGCCGCCGATTGGATCGCTCCCTGTGCTCGCGGCTCAATAAGTGCGTTTTGGGCAACGTGCGTCGGCTGAGGCTGGATCGATGACCGAAATAGTCTCACGCTGACGAGTCTGTGTGAAAAGTCGGCCTGGACCGCTCCTGCTAGTCGCGGCTCTATTTCGAGCCTTGGGGAATCATCGAGGTAAGGAGAGCCGCGACCACCGGGAGCGATCAACACGCGCGGCAGATCACCAGACTCCGGTCTTCTTTCCGAACCACCACACCACGCCCACTGTGGCCGTGGTCTGCTGCTTACTCAATAATCCCAGCGTGTCGGTGAGGAAATAGCGCTGATTGGAAAAATCGCGCCGCCATTCGAGGCGCACCAGGAATCCGTCGGACGCTTTGTACTCGGTGGTGAGGGTTGTCTCCTTCAAGGCTTGAGTGACGCCCGTATATAACCCTCCGCGATCGGAAATGTATTCGGTCCGCCCGGCCAGCGCGACGTTCGGAGTCAACTGGTAGCGGGCATAGAACGCTCCACCGTCGGTATGCACCGGCGCCGAGTTCGTCTCGTTCCTCTCGATCTACGTCGTCGCCTTCGAACGCAAGCGTCCACCGCTGCGTCGGCTGCCAGGTGGCGTAGCTGTCGAAGATGTGCGTTTTCCCCTTCGGAGCGGGAATAATCGGCTGGAAGGACTCGCCCTGGATCGTCGGCAACCCCGGAGGACTCGTGTACGGATAATAAATAACGTCGGGATGCTCCTGGCCCAGATAATAGTTCACGGTCCAGGAAAGATTCTTGCGCGGAGTGGCCACGAAGCCGACCAGTTCGTCCTTGTAATTGTTGAACGCCTCGGTCTGCTGCGTGCCGTTGTCGAGCCAGTAATTGACCGTAAGCGCGTCGTTCAGTTTGTAGGCGGCGCGCACGCCCATGTGATAGAAGGGCAAGAAATCGAACAGGTAGGAACGCGAATAATTAATCTGATCCTTCGTATAATTTCCTTCCAGGCCGATGGAGCTGGACCATTTTCCAAAGTCGAGCGTAAGACGGCTGTTGGGCGCCCACGTGCCGTACGCCTGAAAGATGTTGCGGTAAATATCGGGTCTTGGTTCGTTCACGGGGTTGCCCTGCAAGGTTTGCGTGGCCTGGCCGAACTGAAGATCCAGGCGCGCGCCGAAGTGTTTGCCGTTGGCCGGGTCGGCGGCGTTTTCGATCACGATATCGGCCTGGTTGAGGCTGAAGCTGTTGCTGGAGACGTCGTAGGCGCGCAGCAGATTCGTGCGTCCGATGGGCGAATTGAAGTTGAAGCCGTAGTATCCGTCGAAGGCGACGTTGATGGTTGTGTTTTCGAGCGGGCCGGGCGAGGCGGGAACCACGGGAGCGGCGGACGAGACGACGGCCTCCTTCGTTTCCACGACCGGACGCGACCGTTTTTCCAGAACGTCGATCCTGGCTTGTAGTTTCAGGACCAGATCGCGCAGTTCGGCGACCTGCTGGTTGAGATCCTGAGCGCTGCAGGCGGCGATCGTCATGAGTGCGAGAGCGAACTTGGTCATGGGGCCAGGATAGCGCCCTCCAGTAAGGCGTCGAGATGAGTGTTTCGATTTGCGTTCCGCATAACGATGGGTATGAAAACACCCGGCTCCAGTGGAGGGGGCGAAAAAATGGGGACAGCCCGCTCTGTCCACGCGGCGGCGAAGGGTTGTGCGTTTTCCCGGAGCGATCTGGGCGCCTTGGGACAGAGTAGGCAGTCCCCAAGTTTTCGCAGACTCTGCTATTTTCGAGACTGGATATGAAATCTGCCCGCGGCGCGGTGGCGCTGTTGCTGACGGTTGCCGCCATGGCGGCTCCCAAGGCTTCGGTCAAAACGAAAAAGGCGCCCTTGACTCCGGAGCAGCGCGCGGCGCAATCCATCATGAAATCCATGAGCCTGCGCGACCGCGTGGCGCAGCTTATCATCGCGACCTGTTACGGCGACGCGCCGGCCACCAAGTCCGCGGAATATCAGAAATACAAGCACTGGGTTCGAGATCTGCGCATCGGGGGATTCATCGTTGCTAATCGCGTGGATCATGGAGCGGTACGGAACGCCGAGCCGCACGCCATGGCTCTGTTCCTGAACCAGATGCAGAAGATGTCCAGGACGCCGCTGCTGGTCGCCGCCGATTTCGAGCGCGGCGCGTCGATGCGCGTCAGCGGCGGCGCGCTGTTTCCGTACAACATGGCCTACGGCGCGGGGCGCGACCTCGACGCGGTGCGATATGAAGGATTGGCCACCGCGCGCCAGGCGCGCGCCATCGGCGTCCATTGGATTTTCGCGCCCGTCGCCGACGTGAACAACAATCCCGAGAATCCGGTGATCAACACGCGAAGTTATGGAGAAGACGCGGAGGACGTGGCGCAGGACGTGGCGGCGTACATCGAGGGCGCGCATTCCGATCCGAAGAATCGCGTGCTGGTGACGGCGAAACATTTTCCCGGCCACGGCGACACCGATACCGATAGCCACATGGCGCTGGCGAAGGTAACGGCCAATAAGGAGCGGCTGGAGACGCTGGAGTTCACGCCGTTTCGCGCGGCGATCGCGCACGGGGTGGATGCCATCATGACGGCACACCTGGCAGTGCCAGCGCTGGAGCCCGACGAAATTCCCGCGACGGTGTCCTCCAAAGTGCTGACTGGCGTGCTGCGCGAGGAGCTGAAGTTCCCGAACATCATCGTGACCGATGCGATGGACATGCAAGGGCTGGCGCAAATGTTCCATCAGGGCGAGGCCGCGGTGCGCGCGATCGAGGCAGGCGCCGACGTGCTGCTGATGCCTCTGAATCCGGAGACGGTGATTCGCGCGGTGATCGGCGCGATGGAGGACGGGCGGCTGAAGCGGGCGCGGATCGACGAGAGCGTGATGCGCGTTCTCGCCGCGAAGGTGCGCGTCGGCATCAACAAGAAGAAGCTGGTGGACCTGGACCAGATCAGCGACGCGTTCGATTCCGAGGAGGACGCGGCGCACGCGCAGCAGGCGTCGGATCGCGCGGTGACGCTGGTGCGCAACGATCGCGATGTTCTGCCGCTGGCGGCGTCGGCGACGTCGTGCCTGGTGGTGGTTGTCGAAAGGCGCACATCGGCGGCGGGAACGCGGATGATCGATGCTTTTCGACGTTTCTCGCCCAAGTCGCAGATCGTGACGGTGGATGCGTCTGATGAACGCGGCGGCGCTGGCAGCCGTCGTGGGGGATACTTCAAAATGTACGGCGATTGTCGTCGCGGCGTTCTCGACGGTAGCGGCGTATCGGGGCAGCGTCGGGCTCAGCGGCGAGCTGACGCCGTTCGTCGAGAAGTTGACGGAAGGCCCGGCGCCGGTGGCCGTTGTGGCGATGGGCAATCCTTATTTGTTGAGCGCGTTTCCGAAAACGGCGGCGTATCTGGCGACGTTCAGCAGCACGCCTCCGTCGGAAGTGTCGGCGGTGAAGGCGCTGTTCGGGGAGATTCCGATTGGCGGGCACATGCCGGTGACGATTCCGGGTTTCGCGAAGGTGGGCGACGGGATTCAGTTGGCGGCGCGATCGCGGTAAGCTGGCTGTCATGTTGCGAAACTTGACCGTCGCTGCACTCCTGACAATTACCGCGCTGCACGCCCAGCAGCCATCGGAAGAGGAACTAAAAAAGCTGGCGGCGCACGTGGATAAAGCGCTTGGGCTCCGTCCGGGTATGACCGTCGCCGACGTCGGCACGGGAGCCGCTATGCAGCAGCCCATCCGGATCGCCGCCGAAGTCGCGCCGAACGGGAACGTCGTCTGCGTCGACGTCAACCCTGTGTACACCGACAAAATTAAAGCGCGAATCGAACAACAGCACATCCCCAATATGAGCGTCGTGCTGGGAAAAGAGGACGACCCAATGCTCGCGGCCGGGACTTTCGACGCGATCCTGATCTCCAATGCGTATCACGAATTCACGCAGCCGCAGGTGATGCTCAAACATATTCGCGACGCTCTGAAACCCGATGGAACGCTTGTGGTGGTGGAGAATTACTCGATCGTGAATCGTAGCGAGACGCGCGCGGCACAAACCAAGCGGCATGATCTTGCGCCGGACAATCTGGAGCGCGAATTGGCCGCCGCGGGATTTACGGTGAAGGAGCGCGTCGACCCGGTGCTGGTGAATTCGCCCAATCGGATGCGTTACCTCGTGAGAGCAGAAACAACGAAATAGAGATCGCGCGTAAAATCGAATCATGGTAGAGATTACATGGCTCGGACATGGAACGTATCAGTTCCGGCTGGAAACCGGCGAAGTGATTCTGGTGGATCCGTGGATGGAGGGCAATCCGAAGTACCCTGCGGGACACACGATCGATCGCGTGGATGTGATCCTGGTTTCGCACGGGCACTTCGATCATATTCACGACGTGCTGCCGCTGGCGGCGAAATTCTCTCCTCAGATCGTGGCGATTTATGAGACCGCGCACTGGCTGGAATCGAAGGGCGCGAAGAATGTGGTCGGCATGAATAAGGGCGGCACGGCGAAGGTCGGGCCGATTTCCGCGACCATGACGACGGCCGTCCATAGCTGCGGGATTCTCGACGACGGGAAGATCATTTATGGAGGGGAGGCGGCCGGATACGTGGTGCGGCTGCCGGACCGGCGCGTGGTTTATTGTTCGGGCGATACCAACGTGTTTTCCGATATGCAGCTCATCAACCGGCTGTATCATCCGGAGCTGGCGTTTCTTCCGATCGGCGATTTCTATACCATGAGCCCGCGCGAGGCGGCGCTCGCCTGCCGCATGCTCGACGTGAAGCGGGTGATCCCAGTGCACTGGGGAACCTTTCCGGCGCTCACCGGACGGCCGGAGCAGCTGGCGGAATTGATTCGCGATCTGCCGGGCACAGAGGTGTGGGCGCTCGAACCAGGCGTTGCGGTCGAGTGGTAAAGCAAACGCTCGCGATTATCGCACTGGTGCTGGCGCTGCGTCTGCCGTTTCTTCAGCAGGCGATTCAGGGCGACGACCTTTATTATTTGTACGGCGCGGAGCATGCGCAGATTGAGCCGCTGCATCCGGACCACGCGAAATATCTGTTTCAGGGCGATTTGGTGGAGATGCGGGGAAACTCGCATCCACCGTTGAACTCGTGGATTCTGGGCGCGCTGCTGTGGGCGATGGGCGATGTGCGCGAAGTGCCGTTTCATCTCGTTTATTCGATTTTTTCGATCCTGCCGCAGCACTGGCGATGTTTTCGCTGGCGCGGCGTTTCTGCGAGAAACCGTTTTTAGCGACGCTGTTGTTCATCGTGGTGCCGGCGTTCGTGGTGAATGGAAATTCGCTCGAAACGGATCTGCCGTTTCTAGCGCTGTGGATGCTGGCGGTGGCGTGGTTCGTCAAAGGAATCGAGGAAAATTCGGCGCTGGCGCTGACGGGATCGGCGCTGGCGGCGGCGCTGGCGGCGCTCGACGCGTACCAGGGCGTGTTCCTGGTTCCGATTCTCGCGTTTTATCTGTGGCAAAAAAAGAATCGCAGCGTCTTCGCGTGGTCGGTGATTTTTGCGGCGCCTGTCGCCATCGGCGCGTGGCAGCTTTACGGACGCAGTCACCGACGGAGCGATGCCCGCGTCCGTGCTGGCTGGCTA
The DNA here is from genome assembly GCA_963749245.1 of Bryobacterales bacterium. Taxonomy (GTDB): domain Bacteria; phylum Acidobacteriota; class Terriglobia; order Bryobacterales; family Bryobacteraceae; genus Palsa-187. Next base: position 15,756 of record CAVVNE010000111.1, on the reverse strand, counting down.
CATGCAAAAGCTACGGCTGGCAGGTGGCGACGCAGAAACTGAAGAACACCGCGGCGCTGGTCGTGCATTCGGCCTGGATCGTTTCGCCGCTGCTGATTCGCGGGAACCGCTGGAATTGGGCGCTGGGCGCGATCGCGGGGGCGGGCGGCGCGTTTTACGATCCGAATCCGATGTTCTGGGCGTCGCTTGGATTGGGCGTGGTGGTGTTGTCGTCGTGCATCGGACGAGATTTTCTCGATGCCTGGGTGCTGATTTTTTTTGCCGGGGCGCTGATCGTTTTCTTCGCCGGGTCGGCGCGGTACCTGTTGCCGATCGCCGCGCCGGTGGCGATGCTGGCCGCGAATCGCTGCTCGGCGCGGATGCTCTCCATCGGATTTGCGGCGCAGATGGCGCTCTCGGTCGGCCTGGCGATCGTCAATTATCAAACATGGGGCGCGTTCCGGCAGTTTGCCTTCTCGCTGGCGCCGGAAGCGGCGCAAACGCGGGTCTGGGTCGAGAAGGACTGGGGCCTGCGCTACTACCTGGAATCCGAGGGCGCGCTGGCCGCGCCGCAGGATCAAACATATGCGGCGGGCGATGTGGTGGTCACCAGCCGCGCGATCCCAAACGGACAAATGATCGCGTCGGCGGAAATTCGCCCGTCTCTTCCACTGCGCCTGTTCTCACTCGATCAGAAGTCGGCGTATTCGCTCGCGTCCCGTGGGCTGTGGCCGTTCGAATTTTCGAGCGCGCCGGTCGACCGCGTCGCCGCCTACCTGGTCGGCGAACGGAAAGCCGAGCTTTCCTGGGTGACGCCCGGCGATCAGCAACAGGTTTTGCGCGGACTTTCTCCCGACGGCTGGACGGCGGGTGAGGCAACGGTGCTGGTCAAGCGCGCCGCGGGACCTCTGCGCGCTGAATTTATTATTCATGAAAAATCGCAGGCCCGAAAGGTGAAACTGATGGTCGACGGCACGGCGGTCGCCGAGCGGACGTTCCCCGGACCGGGCGTCTATGCGCTCTCCGCGGTTGTTCCCGGTTCGGAGAACGTCACGGTCACGCTCGCTGTCGACCAAACATTTTCCGTCCCCGGCGATGGACGCCAACTCGGCGTACTGGTTCAGGGAATCGGTTTCGGAAATCGTTAGCGCAAGTGTGAGAACGTCATCGCAAGATGGCGGCGGCCACGGCTCTGACCGCTCCCGGAGGTCGCGGTTCCATTTGGTGTTGCCGCAAATCCCCGCCCTGACGGGACGGGGTTATGCGCCAGCGCCGCGGACCCAGTTGGCGATAATTTTCCAATTGGGGTCGTCTTTCGATGCGAACTGGCGCCCTCCACCGTGGAACCGGTCTCCTCCCGCGTCGGGCGCCAGCGGATGCATCAGCAGGCGGCTCGACGCCGGATCGCCGGGGACGACCAGTTTCTGCACCATTTCGAAATTCTCTCGCGATTGCTCCTCGGTCCAGGTCTTGGCGCCGGTGGGAAGCGGCTGGAGTTTGAATGCGGTCCCCGCGTCGACATGACAAGCGACACAACGCGCGTGACCGGGATGCTTCTTGAGGAAGATCGGCTCGACGCGGGTTTTGTAAACCTCGAAATCAAGCGACTGAGCCGCAGCCAGCGGCGCAACAAAAATCAGCAGCCGTGCCCAAAACATGGATTCATTATATGTGGACCGCGAAATGGCCGCTCGTGCTACACTAATCGCTCACCGGAGCCAGTATGCGCACCTTGACCCGTCTTTCGATCCCCATGATTGCCGCAGCCGCTTTTTTGCCGGCCGCTTCGCCCACCTACAAAGAGTTCCTGAGTCCTGCTTCGCCGCAAGAGATCGTCGCAGCGAGGAAGGTGGACCGGATCGCCTGGGTGGATTACGCCGAAGGCAAGAGGAATGCCTACACGGCCGTGGCGCCCCAGTTCGTCCCCGTGCGCCTGACGAATTTCATGAAGGACGACGGCATCATGATGTCCGCGATTCGCATCTCGGACGATGGCAGCACCGTGGTATTCCTGCGCGGCGAAGCTCCCAACCGTTCGGGCTGGTCGCCGAATCCGACAGCCGATCCCAGCGGACCCGAACATGCGATCTGGGCGGCGCGCACCGTGGGCGGAGGAGCCTGGAGGGTGGTGGATGCCGCCAATCCCCAAATAGCGCCCGACGGCAGTTCGATTTTATTCATTAAGGATGGGCAGATTTACCGGGCGAAGCTTACTCGCACGAAGCCGGCGTCGGAGGTCGATCGCGGCGAAAAAGCGTTCATCACCGAATGGGGCGTGCAGAGCGAGCCGAAGTGGTCGCCGGACGGAAAAAAGATTGCCTGGGTCAGCAATCGTGTGGATCATAGCTTCATCATGGTGTACGACCTCGCCACGCGAACGGTGAGGTACATGTCGCCGGGCGTGGACTTCGACGCGTCGCCGATGTGGATGGCCGACAGCAAGCGTCTGATCTTTCTGCGGGGGCCCGGTTTGCCGTTCGGGCAGGAGACGTTGCAGACAGGGGCGGGCAGCGGTGCGAACTACGCGGCGCCTCCGCAAAGCCCCGCGACGCTCACGGGCGGCAGGGGTCGTGGACGGGGCGCGACGGCGGCTACTGGAAACGCGGAAGCTCCGGTGAATAACGCTCCGGGCATCATGCGGGCGACGTTCAAGGGAGGCTACACCATCGAGCTTTATAAGGCCGATGTCACCACCGGCGATGCCCAGGAGATCTGGCACAATCAGCCCAACGATAAGATCGCCGCCAACATCGGAACAGTCTACCTGGCGGGCGACTATGTGATCTTCCCGTTCGTGGCGCCCGGCGCTGGCGGCAGAGGCGGACGCGGTGGCAGAGGTGGGGCGGGCCGGGGCGCGACGGCCGGCAGAGGCGAGCCCCAAATGAAGGAGCCGCCAACGCAGGCGCCGCCTGTCGATGAGTGGGATCGCTATTACGCGCTGAACGTTACCGACCCGGCGGCGCGTCCTGTCCTGCTGACGACCACCGACGGATTGATCGAAAATCAAACTTCCGTCGCGCTTTCGGCCGACGGGAAAACGTTTTACTACTGCACCAACGCCAAAGATATCGAGCGGCGCCATATCTGGGCCGTACCGGTGACGGGCGGCACGCCGGCGCAGATCACCACGGGCGAGGGCGTGGAAACGTCTCCCGCTCCGCTCGCCTCCGGCAAGTACCTGGTGACGCTGAGCGCGGATTGGAACATGCCGCAATCGGTCGGGGTCTGGAAACTGGGAGCGGAAGCGACGCAGAAGATCGTCTTCCCCACGTCGATGCCCGGCTTTCCGAAGGACGCGCATGTGAAGCCGGAGATCGTCCTTACCAGGGCCGACGACGGACTCGAAATTCACAATCAACTTTTCTTGCCGAAGGATTTGAAGCCGGGCGAGCGGCGGCCGGCGATCGTCTTCGTGCACGGTGGGCCGCCGCGCCAGATGATGCCCGCCTATCACTACATGCAGTTTTATCACTGGGCCTACGGGATCAATCAATGGCTCGCGAGCCAGGGATATATCGTAATGTCGATCAATTACCGGCTCGGCGTCGGCTACGGCCGGTCGTTCCGGCAGGCCGCCAATGGCGGCGCGCAGGGCAACAGCGAGTACAAAGACGTTCTGGCCGGCGGCAAGTATCTGCAAACCAGACCCGATGTGGATCCGAACCGCGTGGGGATCTGGGGACTGTCCTATGGAGGGTTACTGACGGCGGAGGCTTTGGCGCGCAACTCGGATATCTTCAAGGCGGGCGTCGATCTGGCGGGCGTGCATCTGGAGGGGAACTCGCTCGATCCGGAGTCGGTCTCGTACAAGTCCTCGGCGATCAGCGCCGTCGACGGCTGGAAGTCGCCCGTGCTGCTGGTGCAGGGCGACGACGACCGCAACGTTTCCTTCCTCCAGACAGTCGGCCTGGTGCAACTGCTGCGCCAGCGCAATGTCTATCACGAACTGATCGTGTTTCCGGACGATGTGCACGAGTCGCTGCTGCACAGCCGGTGGCTGTACACGCTTGGCCGGATGGATACGTTTCTGCACAAGTTTCTAGGGGAAGGGATCGCGACGGGGAGCAATTAAATCGGCTACGGGCCGTCCGGTTCAGCTATATCAGTTCGCGTTCCGCCGGATGCACGGTGATCTCGATGCGCTGCGGCTTTAAGCCGTGGACCTCCGCGTCAAGCCGGATGACGCCTGCTGCTTCGCGGGCTTTCACCCAGATGGCGCCGGCTCCGCCGCTCAACGCGAACGGATTCGGGCCGACGATTTCTCCCGGCCCGGCGATGGTCAGTTGCACCGCTCCGGTGGACATGGGCCGGCTGTTCCCATACTCGTCGGTCAGGCGCAGGACGACGCGCGTGGCATCGCGGCCGTCGCCCACCAGTTCCCGATCGTCGGCCTCCACGCTCAAGGCGGCGTCGACGCCGCTGCCGGACATCGTTACTGTCTTCGCTAACTTGCCGCCAATGTAACCCTCGATCTTTAGATCGCCCCACTCCGGTCCATCCTTAATTTCGACGAGGAACGGAGGAAACTTGAGATGGCCGTAAGTGGTGCGATCGGGGTCGGCCTCCCTTTGGAGCCGCCCGTTCACGAAGATCTTCAGATGGTCGCAGTTGGAGCAGATGGGCACAACGCCAACTCCACCGGCGGTGGAGTGGTCGCCAGACGACCAGAAGAACCCAGGCTCCAGTACGATCTCCTCCGCGGGCTCGCATTGCGATTTGTAGAAACCGGCGGCCGCCTTGGGGATGCGAAAAATATCGCTCACGCCGTGGTAGCAAATGCGGTCGCCGGAGCCGAAATTGGCGTGCGTGTTGTAGTCGAAGGCGCACCACGCGATGCCTCCGGCATAGCGATCGTCGGAAGCGAGCTGGTTGTGAACCCGCGCATGCCGCAGCACATGTTCGGCAACGCGCTCCACCTGGTCGAATCGCTTGGTGGAGAACATGTGGCCGTTGAATTCCGTGTTGAGGTAGAGGGGATGATTCGGCGGGCGCAGCGGGAAGCCGAAGTCGTTCATCGTGAAGACGTCTTCGAGTAACTCCGACTCATAGAGGTAACGAATGCCGCCGGTTTGCCTGGTGTCGTCGAGCGAGTGCGCTAACTGGTTCGTGCGGGTATAGAAATCGTGATTATCGCGCGATTCATTGATGCGCACGCCCCATAAAACAATGGACGGATGGTTCCAGTCGCGCCGGATCATCTCGCCCACGTTGCGGACCGCCAGGTCCTGCCAGCGATTTTCGCCGATGTGCTGCCAACCCGGAATCTCTTCGAGCACCAGGAGTCCGATCTCGTCGCAGCGGTCGAGAAACGCCGGCGACTGCGGATAGTGAGATGTCCGGACGATGTTGCACTTCAGCTCATGCCTGAGGATGTCGGCGTCGCGACGCTGGACCCGCGCGGGCATCGCCCCGCCCACATACGGAAAGGTCTGGTGGCGGTCCAGGCCGCGCAGTTTCACATGCTTTTCATTCAGCATGAATCCGGAGGGCGTGAATCTCGCATTACGGAAGCCGACTCTGGTCGTATATTCGTCCTGCGTGCCGTCCGCATCCGTCAAGATCACGCGGACCTGATAGAGCTTCGGATGTTCCAGATCCCACAGTTGCACGTCACCGGCACGCGCAATGGAGACGTCGTGATATGGACTCGCGGAGTTTCCCACAGGCGCTTCGTTCGTTGCGAGAACGCGGTCGCCATCGCGCAGCTCGACGGCCAGCTTCGCCCCCGCCGCCACCTTTCCGTCCAGCCAGCAGCGGCAATCAAGACCGCGCTCCGGCTCCGCCACACGAACGGGCCGCGCAAAGACGTTGGCGATAAATGTTTTGGGCACGACGCGCAGACGAACGTCGCGATAGATTCCGCCGAAGGTGAGGTAATCGATTCTGCCCCCAAACGGCGGTATGTCGGCCCGTTCGGTGGAATCCAACTTCACTGCGAGGACGTTGTCCGCGTCGTGGCGGAGGTGATCGGTCAGTTCCACTGAGAAAGGTGTATAGCCGCCCCGGTACTCCGAGAACGCGTGTCCGTTGATCGCAACAGTGGCGGCCGTCATCGCGCCGTCGAAATCCGCGAATACACGCTTGCCGCGCCACGCCGCCGGCGCACGGAACAGCCTCCGGTACACCGATATAAACTCGTACGCGCGATCATCGAAGCTGTGCCACGGCAGGCGAACGTTGGTGTGCGGCAGCGTGACGCGGTCAGATTTAGAATCGTCGAAGCCCGGTTGCAGGGCATCCTCTTCCGCGTGTGGAAGGAAGCGCCAGTTGCGGTTCAATTCATAGCTACGGCGCACGGCTGGACTGCCCGAGTCACGGCCCGCTTGAGAACTTGTCCCGGCGCCTGCCTGAGTAATCGCCGCCGCGGCGCCCGCGAGGAACCGGCGGCGGTCGAGATTATTCGTGCTCATCGCTGGCAACAACATATCACACAACGGGTTTTCCCCTCCTGCTTCTCTCACGACATAACGATGGGTATGAAAACACCCGGCTCCAGTGGAGGGGGCGAAAAATTGGGGACAGCCCGCTCTGTCCACGCGGCGGCGAAGGGGAGTGCGTTTTCTCGGAACGATCAGGGCGCCTTGGGACAGAGTAGGCTGTCCTCAATTTTCTGCTGCTTGTCACGCAAGCGAGAACATGCTGCGCCTGATATAACGAGATAGGCCTCTACCCCCTGACGACTCGCGTAGCGAGGGGGGTCGGAGCCGGATTTGAATTTGAGATGTTGAGCGGGAGGAACTAATGGCTAATTGGACGCGAAGAGGATTTCTCGGATCGCTCTCGGGGGCAGCGGCCGCAACGTCGCTGGTGGCTCAGCAGAGCGGCGCTCCGAAAAGCGGACGGGGCATGGATCGATCAAAATCACCGACCTCAGGTGCGCCATCATCGGCCGGAACCCGGTGGTTCGAATCGTCACGGATCAGGGCGTCTCCGGGTACGGTCAAGCCGAGTCCACCAAGCCGTATCTCAAGCCGATGGTGCTCTTTTATAAGGACTATCTTCTCGGCGAAGACCCGACCGACGTCCAGCGCGTGATGCTGAAGATCCGCCGGCTCGGTGCGTTCAAGCCCTGGGGTTCGGCGGTGAGCGCGATCGAGATCGCTCTGTGGGACATCGCCGGGCAGGTGGCCGGAGTGCCGGTCTACAAACTGCTCGGCGGGAAGATCCGGGACCGCGTCCGCGCCTACAACGGAGGCGTCCGTTTCCCCATGACCGGCCAAACGCCACAGGACTACGCCGAGAACATGGCCAAGATGAAGGAAGCCAAAGAGGGTTTCACCCTGATCAAACAGGCAGTCGGCTTTCACAATCCGGCGATGATGCGCGCCATGCCCAACGGGTGGTACGACGAACCGCGGACCGGGAGCGGCGCACTCCGATCGCGGTCTGCTGACGGAACGCGGCCTCAAACAGGTCATCGCCTGCGTCGAAGCCATGAAGAAAGTCCTGGGCGATGAAATCGGGCTCGCCCTGGACTGCGGACCCGGCTGGACGGTAAAGGATGCGATCACGTTTGCGCGAGCGCTCGAACCGCTCCACATCGCATGGCTCGAAGACATGATCACCGGCGACTACATGCCTTACCCCAACGCCGAGGTTTTTCGGGAACTCACGCATGAGCACTTCGATCCCGATTCACACCGGAGAAGAGATCTACCTCCGGGAGAACTTCAAGGACCTGATCGAAAAACAGGCGGTCAATGTGATCGGCCCCGACCCGGAAGATGTCGGCGGAATGGCGGAAATGAAGTGGATCGCGGAATACGCCGATCTGCACGGCATCCTCATCGCTCCCCACGGGATTTTCGACGGGCTGATCGGGCTCGCCGCGCATGTTCAGCTGGCGGCCGCCCTGCCGCAAAACTACATTGCCTTCGAGTATCCGCGTGGGCCAGCCGGAGTGGTGGTATGAGATTGTCGACGGGTTGCCGGACCCGATCATGAAACATGGCTTCATCGACGTTTGGGACCGGCCGGGTCTCGGTGTCACGTTCAATGTCCAGGCAGCTAAAGCGCGCCTGGCGGACGAGGATCGTCACTTCTTCGACTGAGAAGCGCTGCCCAGCCGCTGAGGGATCAGATTTCTTTCAACAGCCATTGAACCGCCCGCTTTTGTAGTTTCACGTATTCAGGATTCCACAGGGCGTGGATGGTGTGGCCAACGGCAGTGAAGACCACGCGTCCGCGGCCGTAGTCGTACGCCCATCCGGAAATGGATTTCGTCCCGAGATTCTGATAGGTCAGGCCATCGACGTTCTCGGCTTCGAGCAGGATGTCCTTTCTGTCTTTGTCGTACTCCACGTAGTGCTGCTCGTCGTTCACGATGAAATCGTTGACGCCCTGTGTGATCGGATGTGAAGTGTTTACCACGCGCACCTTGAACGGCCGCAACGCGGGGTGGCCGATGTAGGCTCCGCCCATGACCTCGCGATAGGTTTTCGAGGACAGCGAAACGTGGCTGTTGTTGTGCAGGGAATAGAATCCGTTGCCGGCGGTTACGAAGTCCTTGAGCGCCAGGGCCTGCTCCTCCTTGAGCCAGTTCTGGGGCTTCGGGTCGGAAGTACCGCCGCGATTTTCCAGACCCTGTTGGTAAGGGTAAGCGTCGGGTCCGGTGTATCCGTCCGGCCAGATCATGCCGTCGCGCAGGCACAGAAAGAGTTGGTAATTCCCGAGCACGCTGCGCGCGAGATGGTCATAATTGATCGTGTAATCGACCGTCACGTTAAGACCGTCCAGGACACGATCAAGGGCCACCCGAATGTAATCCGCGTTGTGATAGCGGTCGCCAATCAATGCGAGCACGCGTTTGCGGCTTGTCTGAGCGTTGGAAACGGAGCCAAGCGCTCCGCCTGCCGCCGCGCCGGCAACCTGAAGAAGAGATCTCCGTGAAATCATTGGCAAGCACCTGCTGGGTCGCATTCTATGCGGTCCCCGCACGGCAAGTCAACGCGTTCAGAATGCGATATGATCTCTGACACGTCGCCATGAAGATTCTGCTGCTTTTTGCAACGGCTATCCCGCTACTTGCGCGCGACCCTCTGGCCCAGCGCATCGGACATACCGATCCCGCTAAATACACCCGCAGCCGTTCGCACGGGAGCGCGGGCGATATGGCGTGCGAGACGCTGATACCCGCTTCGTCCATGAACGTTCCTCTGAATTTCATCCACCGCTGCCAGATCATGCCCGGCGGCGGCGTAGGCCACCACTTCCACAACACCTGCGAAGAGATGTTTGTAATCTTCGACGGAGAGGCTGAGTTCACCATTGACGGCCGGACGTCGGTCCTAAAGGGCACCGTCGGCGCCCCAACGCGCATGGGTCATTCCCACGCTATCTACAACCCGTCCGACAAGCCGGTGGAGTTCATGAACATCAACGTGACCTCGGTCAAAGGCCACTATGACGCATTCAACCTGGATGATGCCCGCACCAACGTCGCGAGCAAGGATTCTATCCCTGTATTCATGACGATGAATCTGGATAAGAAACTGCTCCGTCCCATGGCGAACTATCATGGGGGGACGGGAACGGTCCAGTACAGGCGCGCTCTCGATCCGGACGTCTTCCTGACCAACTGGTCTTATGTGGACCACCTGCTGATTCCCGCTGGAGCTTCGGATGGCGCCCATCGGCACGAGCACGTCGAAGAGATCTACTATGTGCTCAACGGCGACGGTGAAGCCAGCGTTGCAGGCGAGACGGCTCGGATCCACAAAGGCGACGCGGTTCCCGTCCTGCTGAACGAACCGCACTCCTTCAAGAGCGGGTCTAAGGACATCGAGTTCATGATTATCGGGATCACCACGCAGAAGGGCGTGGTCGATACGCAGGTCGGCGGCGGACGAGGCAACTAACGACCCAGCGCTCTGTCACCGATTTCTTTCCTCAGGAGCCTGCAGCCACGAGTGTTGCCATTGCGTTCCGCACAACGATGGGTATGAAAACACACGGCTCCTGTGGAGGGGGCGAAAAATTGGGGACAGCCCGCTCTGTCCACGCGGCGGCGAAGGGAGTGCGTTTTCTCGGAGCGATGAGGGCGCCTTGGGACAGAGTAGGCAGTCCCCATTTTTTCGCAGACTCTGGTATTTTCGAGAGTGGCCGCCCCACTAGGCGGCGGATCGGAGTTTGTGGGCTTTTTCGGCCAGGCGGGCGCGGCGTCGGGCGCGGGTTGCGGTCTCGATTTGGGTAGGCGTAAAAACGAAGCCATCGGCGGAGGGGTGGTAGCGTTCTCCTTTAGATTCGTGCATTTCCATGATGTCGAGGAGGGTGTCCAGTTCCTCCTTTTCGCGGGTGCGACGGGTTTCCTGAAGCTCGCGGAGTTGCGCGGCCGTCCTTTCGAACTGGCGGGATAGACGCTGGGTGTGGATGCTCAGGTTGGCTAACGCTTTGGTCTGACTTTCGAGCGCGGCGGCGATGGCCAGGGCGTGCTGGATCTGGCTGGGGGCATCGTCGAGGATAAGGGGATGGCGGACGGCGGCGAGGGTGAGGAGATTGGCTTCGAGCGCGGCGGCGCGGTTGAGGCGCCAGGAGGCGTCGGCCAGAGCCTGGACGAGGTGGGATTCGATGGCGCCTTGCGGATCGCACTCGTCGGTGAAGGATTTTAGATGGGTCTGATAGGCCTCGAGATCTTCGGCGGGCATGACGACGATCTGGCCGGTGAGACCGTGGCGGAGAGCGTTGAGAGAAGATTTTTTTTTGCCCTCGGGAGTTTTGGGGCCGGTGCAGTGCTGGGCGTTCGCGATGTTGATCTGGGCGCGGTTGGGTACGGGTTGTGGTGTCATGTACGTCCTTTCACCTTGTTCATAGCATGGGAGGGAGTGGGGAGAGCTCGGGTGGAAGTGGGATGTGGTTGAAAAGAGGGGGGTTGGGGGTGATTTTGGGGATGTGATCGAAGGGGATTTCCGGGTCGCGGTCGCGGATGAGCTTCGCTGAAAAGTTAGTTCGCGGAGGGTCTCTCCACATGATCGATGACTAACACGTCGACCACACCCTTCTGCGTTTCCAGCTTGAGCCCGAGCTGCTCTTGCAGCGCGGTGAAGATCGAAGAGCCAGGATCTGGACTCTCGTCGGGCGTCCATTCAAGGTCGACGTCGAACTCGCCTGCGATTTGTGTGCGGTCAAGCACGGCGCGACCGATCACGCGACCCGCTAGCTGTGCCGCGAGCATCCCCATCGTTACCTTCCGCGCAACCAAGCGTCCCCTCCCTCCCCGAATCTCGGGGCCGCCCGTGGCCTCGGACGGATGAAGCCTCGCCCCCCCTTTTGCAACGGTGAGCGCCAACACGGGCATTTCATTAGATTCGCGATGGAGGGTCAGATTAAATCTTTCGGCCAGAAGGCCCCGGGCCATCGATAATATCCTCTCCTTGCTCGCTTCACCTTGCGGTTTAGCGACAATGTTGTACTCCTCGGACCCGACCCAACTCGGGCCACCGGATACTTGGAAGTCGCGCACATCATAGGCATAGGCGATCAGGTCCTTCGTGGTGATAGTGTCGATGGCAAACCGCTCGCGCGTGGGATTGTAGAACGTCGGACCGCGCGAGCCGGGCGCGCTCGGCTTAATCGAGGTCACTTCAAATTGGGGCTCGGCTGTGGCTGCGTTCTGCGCCCCCATGGGGACCGACGCGATGCTCATGACTACGATCGCCGTCCGAAAAAAGCACCGTGGTACGGGCATCGTCGACAGAATATCACCATTATTCTGTTGAACTGCGTCTCGGGAGCGCACATCAGCGCCAGGTTCCGATCATCCAATCGCTTTGATCTGGAGTGCTCGGGCAGCAGGATGCTCGCAGCGAAATCGTTAGTAAATGTCCCCTCCTTGACAGTCGGGGTTCCGGATCAGAACTAAATCGCATCACAAAGAAGAACTGTGTAGTTCTTCTTATCCGTCAAAGTGTTCTCGATTGTCGGCCACGCCTTCTTGTGGACGTCGGAATTGATCCACTTCTGGCGCGCTTCTTCACTTTCATAAGTGAGCTGAAAGCGATAGTTCATGCCCGCCGGCGCGGAGCCCTGTAGCGTCGACCTCAATTTCACGATCTTCAAGTCGACGTAGCCCGGGTACTTCACGGCCGCGGGCCTGAAGATCGTGTGATAGTTATTCACCATCTCCTTCTCTTTGGCCGGATCCACCGCCATATCCACGTACAGCACGATCGGATTCCGGGTCTTCGTCTGCGCAGTGGCGGCGCTCAGACCCGCTCCCGCGGCCAGCATCGTCTTCAGGTATGATCGTCGCTTCATAAATTCCTTTGTTATCGATAGAGAGGCTTTTCGCCCGCTACGGCAAGCTTGATGCGGTAAACGCCGGTGGTCGCCGTGATGTATAGCGTTTTGCCATCGCCGGCCCAGGCGCAATTCGCCGGCGTCTCCCCGGGTTTGATGGTCCCGAGGTGCTTTCCTTCGGCCGAGAAGACCCAGATGCCGCCGGGGCCGCTACCGTATATGTTGCCCAGCGAGTCCACCTTCATGCCGTCCGGATTTCCGGCTTCGGTTTCCGCCGTCACGTCGGCAAATACTTTGCCGTTCGATACCGTGCCGTCGGCGTTGACGTCGTAGCGCATCCAGATCTTACGCTTCGGGTCCGAATTCGAGATATACAGAATCTTCTCATCGGGCGAGAAGGCGATGCCGTTGGGCCGGGACAGGTCGGTGATAATCGTCTGCAATTTGCCTTTCGCGTATCGGAAGACGCCATTGAATTTCAGCTCTTTGGCGGGATCGTCATCCTGCTTCAGGAGGCCATAAGGCGGATCCGTAAAATAGAGAGCGCCATCCGATTTGTACAGCAGATCGTTGGGGCTGTTGAACTTCTTTCCTTCAAATTTGTCGAGATAAACCGTCTGCTTCAGATCCTTGTCGAGGCGCACGATCCGGCGATTGGTGTGCTGGCACAGCAGCACGTAGCCGTCCTTGTCCGCAATCATCGCGTTCGGGCCGATGAAGGATCCGGGGGGCGCATTTGTCTCGCCGCCGGCGTTCTCAATCAGCACCTGCACCTTGCCGTCCGCCGTAATCGACCGCACGACGTTGCCGGTCACGTCGCTGAACCAGAGATGACCGTCCGGACGCCACAGGGGTCCTTCGGTGAACTGGAATCCTCCCCCGACCTTCTCGATGATGGCGTCCTTCGGCACCAGCGAATCGAAGGCCGGGTCGAGACGGACAATCGCGCCCACGCCTTTCGTTTCGGGCACCGGTGCGGGAGCGCGTGAACATCCGATCAGCAGCACCGCGGCAGACAGCATGAGAGAAGCCTTCATTTGCATCGGGTTCAATATACACCCAACCACCCCGCGCGTGGAAGTTTCGATATATAATTCCGTTCGTTATGCGAAAGCTTCTTGTTGCTGCGTCGATCCTGATTCCACTATTTGCACGCGATCCCCTCGCCGGCCGGATCGCCCACACCGATCCGTCGAAATATCGCCACTCGCCCGCCGTTCACGATGGCCCCGGCGCCCTCGATTTCATGGCGCTGTTCACTTACAACGCGCTCAACACGAACCTGTACTTTCTGCACCGCGGCGTCATCCTGCCGAAGAGCGGCATCGGCGCACACTTCCACAACCAGTGCGAAGAGATGTTCGTCATCCTGGATGGCGAGGCCCAGTTCACGATCGACGGGCGCACGTCCACGCTCAAAGGGCCGGCGGGCGCGATCTGCCGCGCCGGCCACTCGCACGCGATTTACAACGCCACCGATAAGCCTGTCCAGTGGATGAACATCAATGTCGGCAGCCTCAAAGGCAAGTATGACGCCTTCAACCTTGGCGACGGACGCGTCGGTGCGCCACTGGATCCCATCCCCGTCTTCATGACGATGCGCCTGGATAAGGGCTTGCTGCGGCCGGTGGGAGCAATTCGATACCGCCGGGCGCTGACGCCCGATGTCTTCACTACAAACTGGTCGTACGTCGACCATATGGTGGTGCCCAATGGCGCATCCGTCCAGAAGGAACGGCACGAAGGCGTCGAGGAGTTCTATTACGTGATGAGCGGGGACGGCGTAGCGCATATCGGTAACGAATCCGCGTCGATCCATAACGGCGATGCCATTCCCGTTCAATTCAATGAAGTGCATTCCTTCGAGAACACCGGCACGTCGGAACTCGAACTCATGGTGGTAGGCGTCGCGCGCGTCAAGTACGCCCTCGACACGCAGATCGTCAAATGAAAGCTGGGGCTAGCCCCACCAGATCTCGCCGGGCGCCAGATGAGCCTTGGCCACGTCTGGATTCAGCTCCGCGCCCAACCCGGGCTTGTCGGTCACCTGCACGAAGCCGTCCTTTATATAAGGACCGTCCAGCAGAAGCAGCTGGTCCATCCAGCCGCCGGCGCCGGTGATAGTCTCACACGTCATATAGTCGCGAATCGACGCCGCCCACTGGCAGGTGGCCCAGGTGTGAAGCTGGCTTCCGGTGTTGTGGTTGGCGATGGGCAGCCCGAACACGTCGGCCATGTCGGCGATTCGTTTGGTTTCGAGAAAGCCGCCGGTATTGCGCAAATCCGGATTCAGGATGTCGCATCCATGGTGGACGATGAAATCGCGGAAGCCCTGCCGGCGCGCCAGATTCTCGCCCGTGCAAATGGGGACGCGTGCGCTCTGGCATAACTTCGACCACTCCTCGGAGTACTCCACTTGCAGCGGGTCTTCGAACCAGAGCGGCTTGATCGGTTCCACCGCCTCGGCGATCTGCATGGCGGTTCGCAGGTCGTACTCCCAGTGGCAGTGGACCATGATGTCGTGCTCCCAGCCCAGCGCCTCGCGGCAGTTCTCGAAGCCTTGCCTCACTTGGATCAGTTCTGTGGTGGTGAGTACACGGTTGGCGGTGTCGCGCGCCAAGTCGGCGTTAGGATCGGTGTGTGGGAATCCGAATTTATGGGCGGTAAAGCCGGCAGGGTCGGCCTTGACTTTCTGCGCCCAGTCCCGGCAGGAGGCCTTGTCCAGCATGTTGCGCGGCGCCGCGTGGTCGTAGACGCGTACTCTTTGCCTGAATCGGCCGCCCAACAGAGTCGCGGTGGGCACACCAAGCGCCTTTCCCGCGAGGTCCCACAACGCCATCTCGATCCCGCTGGCGGCCCGCATCAGGTTGTGCGCCGAGCCATCGGTGCGAGTGCCGCTCAAGTCCTTCGCGTGTTCGTCGAGCAGCGTGTAGATGACGTCGATTTCCAGTGGGTCCTTGCCGAGCAAGCCCCGCTTCATCGACAGGATCTGTTCTTTGACGCCGATCCCGGGTGTTCCGTATGCTTCCGCAATGCCGTACAGGCCGTCATCGGAAAGCACCTTCACCAGCAAGTATGTGCGGGAGGGCCCCTGGAGCGTCATCGTGCGAACGTCGCGGATCTTGAGCCGCTTCCGTTCGGCCGCGGCGAGTTGCCGGTAGCCGCTCAGCGCATAGGCGGCCGACGCGCCCAGAAATAACCGCCGCGACAAGCTTCGTGAGGCGCGCCGATTCATCCGCTTCAGCCCATCCATTCCGGATGCTGGGCCGTTCCATCGAACTGGGTGGTGGTCTTGAACGGCTCAAAGTTCCCGGTCATCGCGGCTTCCTTGGTCTTCGAAACAATCGCCTGCAGTTGGGCCGCGGACAAAGGCTTGAAAGTTCGCACCGCCTCGAACGCCTGATCCAGGCGCTCCATCGAGTCGCATCCGTTAATCACCACCGACGTCGGCAGATTCAACGCGTAGTGCAGGCATTCGGTCGGCGTGGCCACGCCGGCTTTCAGCACGTTGCCAAACGCGATCGGCTTCATCCCCAGCACCGC
>CAVVNE010000110.1:0-47084 GCA_963749245.1 Bryobacterales bacterium | reverse complement strand
AAGGCATCACGCAGCTGGAAGCCGCCGAAGTCGCGAGCAAGCCTCTGTACCGCGCCGCGCTGATGGTTGCCGCCGGCGATGCCGACGCGGCGGTCGGCGGAGCGGTGAATACCACTGCGGAAACGGTCCGCGCCGCGCTTCACGCCATCGGGCCGCGTCCAGGCGTGCGCACTGTTTCCGGGGTGTTTTTGATGTGTGTTGAAGACCGCAGGCAAGGTCACGACGGCGTCCTCGCTTTTGCCGACTGCGCTCTCGTGGTCGATCCGTGCGCTGTCGAGGTAGCCGAAATCGCCATCGCGACCGCGCATTCGACGCGAACGATTCTCGGAGCCGAGCCCAAAGTCGCGCTGTTGTCTTTTTCAACCAAGGGTAGCGCCCGGCATCCACATGCGGACAAAATGATCGAGGCGTTGCGTATCCTGCGCGAGCGCGCGCCCGATCTCGATGTCGATGGCGAATTGCAGGCCGACGCGGCATTGATGCCCCACATCGGCGCGTCGAAAGCTCCAGGATCGGCGGTGGCTGGCCACGCGAACACGCTTATTTTCCCGGATCTTGCGAGCGCCAACATCGGCTACAAACTGCTGGAGCGACTGGGCGGCGCCATCGCCTACGGTCCCTTTCTGCAAGGTCTGGCAAAGCCCTTCAACGATCTGTCGCGAGGATGCTCGGCCGAAGACATCTATGGCGCCGCCATCGTCACGGCTCTCCAATCCGCATGAAGCTCATTTATCACGATGGCTACGACCTCAACTTGGGCGCGCACGTTTTCCCTTCGCAAAAATATCGCCTGATTCGCGACCGGCTCTCGACCGAAGGCCTCGATTTCGTGACGCCGGAACCCGCCACGGACGAGGATCTGCTGCGCGTTCATGGCCGCGGCTGGATTACTCGCCTGAGGCAGGGGACTCTGCATGAGGGGGAGCTGCAACGCCTGGAAATCCCGTGGTCGCAACAGATGGCCGACGCATTCTGTCTCGCTGCTGGAGGGACAACGCTCGCGGCGCGCTGCGCCCTGCGCGATCAGGCCGCCTTCAACGTCGGAGGCGGATTCCATCATGCATTTCCCAACCACGGCGAGGGATTCTGCGCCATCCACGATGTCGCCGTCGCCATCCGCACCCTGCAACAGGAACATTTGATTGAGCGTGTCCTGGTAGTCGATGTCGACGTTCATCAGGGCAACGGCACCGCCGCGATCTTCGCAAGCGACGAATCGGTCTTCACGCTCTCCATTCACCAGCTCCACAATTATCCGCAGTTCAAGCCGCCGTCGAATATCGATGTGAACCTCGAGGACGGAGTCGGCGACGAAGAATATCTGCATCGTCTGGACCAGGCCGTTGAAAAGGCCCTTAGCCAGTTCGATCCGCATTTGTTGATGTACGTCGCCGGCGCCGATCCTTATAAAGAGGACCAGCTCGGCGGCCTGGCGCTAACCATCGATGGCTTGATGGAGCGCGACCGCCTGGTCTTCAGCATCGCGCGCCACGCGAAGATCCCGGTCTGCGTCACGCTGGCCGGCGGCTACGCGAGGAAGGTCGAAGATACGGTGACCATTCATGCCAACACGGCGAAGTGCCTGCGCAGCTTTTCGTGATCCGGCGGCCGGTTGCGGTATCTATGAACTTAATCGCGCCAGAACCGCGCCCACAAGGGCGCTGACTGGAACCACCGCCGTGTGCCACACCATTACGTGCGGCGCGCGAAAATTCGGGCAGTGTATTTCCAGCATCAGAAGCCCTGCAAGGCCGGCAAGCGTGCCCGCCGCCAGTCCCGCCGACACGGGATTCACCGCGACCCCCCGCCGCAGCACGAGCCAGCTGCCGGCGCCGGCGGGAATCGCTACCAGGAGTCCGGCGCACAGACAACTGACTCCCTGCGGAATGAACGCCCCCAGGTCGTAATCGTGAAAAAAGACTGCATCCACCGCGATCCAGATCACGATCAGCGCTACCAGCAGCATCCCCGGATTCCTCATCACCGGTTCCATGATCCGCGGATTTTTCCAGCGCAACCCGCCAGGCGTCCTTTCGGCGACGCTCAATAGCGCGGCCAACCACGTGAAAATCGCCAGCACTGGAAAAATCGAACCCATCTCCGCAACGTTCAGTTTTCGAATGCCGTAGAATCCCAACCACCACGCGCTTACAACCGCGACGATCACGGAAATCGACAATAACCCTGATGCCAGCATCCACGGCGGCGCCATCGGACGAACCGGCCGCAGCGAAGCGGTCATGGCTGTTACGACTTGCGCGAGGAGCGCAGGAGCCACCTCATGCGGAGCAGCCGCCGCACGTCCGAGGATATCGTCGATTTCGCTATCGTTCACTTGAACCCCGCGCCGGTCAGCAATTCCCTCAATTTCTCATACGCCCGATGCGCCTTCTGCTTCACCGAGCCCACGCTCGACGACGTCGCCCGTGCCACTTCCTCCAGCGACATGCCGGAGATTTTCAGCATCGCCACCACCTCGCGCTGGCTCGGGGGCAACTGCGCCAGCAGCGCCTCGAGATCCGGTCCCCGATCCCGTTCTATCGACGCGACCTCCGGCAACCGCTCCACCTGCCTCTCCCGATCCTCCATTCGCCGCGCCTTGCGATACTGATCGACGCGAATGTTCCGCGCGATCGCGTACAACCAGGGCAGCACCTGCTCGCCCGGCCGGTAGGTATGCCGTACTTGGTGAATGCGCAGCCAGGTCTCCTGCAACAAATCGTCGGCGTACCTTCGGCTCACGAACTGGACCGTGAAAAACCGGTGCAATGACGGGCTCAAGCGCGTCACCAGCTCGCTCGCCGCGCTCGAATCGCCCTGCTGGTAGCGGACCATCAGCGTTTCCAATTCGGCGTCGGGAGGCATGGGAGATAGAAGCTCTCCCAATTATCACTGAGAAGCCGAACCAGCACTATTGCAGCTCCTGCATGGCCGCGCCCATCACCGGTCCACCGGATTCCGCGACGAATACGACCACGCGCATTCCCTCCACCTGCGCCGCCAGCGGAACGTGAACGGTCTTGTCCAGCCCGGCTGCCTTGGTCACCTTCCCGACTTTGCCGAGACTCCTCACCACCGCAACATGATCTAATGTCCGGCCCTTGTTCTCGCCGCGCCGCACGCTCGATTGGTCGCGATCGTCGGCAAGCGCGACCCACACGTCGCCTTTGCCCGCGCCCACGGAGATGTTCACCACGGCCTCATTGTCGTCGCGCTTCGCCGACAAAATCCGCACCGGCAGTTTCGGGCGCGCCGCCGCCTTCGACACCGCCAATTGGATCGCTCGTTCGTCGCTGCCGAGAACCTCGGAGCGGCCGTCGATCACCATCTGAGGTGTGTAGCTCTCGGCGAACAGAGCATGTGCGTAGGCCTCCTGCCTCCCGGTGAACTGCGCCGACGAATATGGATCGCTCCAACCCAGATAATTCCAATAATCGACGTGTTCGCTCAGCACGATGATTTGCGCGCCCGCTACCGGTTGCATCCGGTCGAGCTTCCTCAGCAGCGCATCGGCCGGCGGACAGCTCGAACATCCTTCCGACGTGAACAACTCCGCCAGCACCGGAACGCGCCCGTTCGGCTCCGCCGCCTGTAGGCCGGCGGCGAAAATCGCTACCAATAAAAAGTTTCTCATGCGACCTCTGTAACCCACTTCGTTTTCCTCATCCACAAAGTTACGGCCGGCGTTAGACTCATAACCATGCGCACGCTCATCCTATTTTCCATCCTTGCCGCCGGTACCGCTGGGGCCGCCGCGCCCGAAATCCTCTGGGATCAGTATGGCGTGCCGCACATCTTCGCGTCAGACCGCGAGTCGATGTTCTACGCCGAAGGCTGGGCGCAGGCCCAGGCGCAGGGCAACCTGCTGCTCCTGCTCTATGGCGAATCCCGAGGCCGTGCCGCCGAATACTGGGGCCCCTCGCACCTTCCGCTCGACCGCTGGGTGCAACTCAACGAAGTGCCGGAGCGCGCCAAGACCTGGTACGACGCACAGGACCCAACGTTCCGAAAATACATTGATGCCTTTGCGCGCGGCATCAACGACTACGGCAAGGCCCATCCGGATGCGATCGGCACCGAATATAGGGTCGTGCTGCCCGTCTCCGGCGTCGACGTGATCGGGCACTCGCTGCGCGCCATCCACTATATGTACATGGGGTCGATGGAGCGCATGCGCCGTGAAGTGAACGCCTACCTCCGCAGCCAGCAACTGGCGCGCACGATTCTGCCGGAGATCCCGGAAATCACGCCCGGCTCCAACACCTGGGCCGTCGGCCCTCCGCGCTCCGCCAGCGGCAAGTCGATGCTGATCATCAATCCGCATCTTGCCTGGGGCGATACATTTTACCGGTACATGGAAGTTCACCTGGTCGGCCCTGGATACGATCTGTATGGTGCGCCGCAAATCGGCTTCCCAACGCCCGTCATCGGCTTCAACCGCCGCACCGGCTGGGGCCGCACTGTCAACACAATCGACACAGTAGACTTTTACCATCTCACCGTAAAGGGCGATCAATACGAATTCGACGGCAAGCTCCGCCCCTTCGAACACGCGTCAAAAACTCTGAAGATCAAACAGCCCGACGGCTCCTTCGCCACCGAAAAGCAGGAGATCCTGCGCGCCGTCCAAGGCCCAGTTGTTTTCAACGAGAAGGGCGTCGTCATCGCAATGCGCGTGGCCGGACTCGATCGTCCGAAAATGCTCGAACAATGGTTCCGCATGGGCGAAGCGAAAAATCTGGAGGAGTTCAAGAGTGCCTTGAGGATGATGTCGGTCCCCATGTGGAACGCCAACTACGCCGACGCCGACGGGCACATCATGGAGGTCTACGACGGCCTGGTTCCCAAGCGCTCCATTGGCGACGTGAAATATTGGGCCGGCGTCGTGCCCGGCGACACATCAAGAACTATGTGGACCGAATATCTCTCCTTCGACGAACTGCCGAAGTCGCTCGATCCAGCTTCGGGATTCAATCAGAACGTCAATGAGCCGCCGTGGTTCATGACCATGCCGATGCTGGACATGTCGAAATACCCCGCATACCTTTCACCTCCCGGCGTCGGCGCGTCGCTGTTCCGCGCCAAGAGTTCCTACCGCCTGCTGACCGAAACGCCGAAAATCACTTACCAGCAGATGCTGGCGAACAAATTGTCGACGCGCGCTGAAATCGCCGATGCCGTCCTGCCGGATCTGCTGAAAGCGGCGGGCGACTCAGAAGCCGCGCGGGTTCTCGCCGCGTGGGACCGGTTAACCGAAACCACCAGCCGCGGCGCGGTGCTCTTCAAAATGTTCGCGGACAGATACCGCATGGAGGACCATCTGCGCGTGAAGTTCGACCCTCAGCATCCGGTGGATTCCGCCTACGGCCTCGCCGATCCATCCGCGGCCGTCGTCGCGCTGAACGCCGCAGCCGAAGAGTGCCGCAAAACTTACGGCTCGCTCGACGTAGCCTGGGGAGACGCGAACCGCTACGCCAGCGGCAACGCCGACCTGCCCGGCGACGGAGGCCCGGCGCGCTTCGGCATTTTCCGCACGATCGATTTCGGCAGGAAAGTCGGCAACCGGAATTACGCCACGCACGGCGAGTCGTTTGTGTGCGCCATCGAATTCGCGGAAAAGCAGAACGCCGAATGCTCGCTCAGCTACGGAAATTTTTCGCAGCCCGGCTCGAAGCATCTGGAGGATCAACTGCCGCTGATG
This sequence comes from Bryobacterales bacterium, assembly GCA_963749245.1. Taxonomy (GTDB): domain Bacteria; phylum Acidobacteriota; class Terriglobia; order Bryobacterales; family Bryobacteraceae; genus Palsa-187. Next base: position 41,383 of record CAVVNE010000110.1, on the reverse strand, counting down.
GTAGAGAAAAAGCTCCACCCAGTGTGGCGGGAGCGTAAGGAGATTGAGGCGAATCTGGAAAAGCGGGAGAAACTCTAGCCCAAAAATGAAAAAGGCCGCCCCTGTGCGGACGGCCCTTTCTACATATTTGTTTACCTCGCGGAAACGAGGAGACCTTCTACGGACGGTTGACGTTTTCGGCTTGCAGACCCTTCGGTCCGCGCTTCACCTCAAACTCGACCTCCGTGCCCTCCTCAAGCGTCCGGTAGCCGGACATCTCGATGGCAGAAAAGTGGACAAATACATCTTCGCCACTGGAGCGCTGGATAAATCCATAGCCTTTGGCGGCGTTAAACCATTTCACTACACCCTTTTCTCTCACTACTTAATTCTCCTCTTCAATTCCGTTCTCGCACCCGCGGCGCCAGTCAAGCACCGCCATGTGCGCTTAAAACTTTGGTTATTTTCTCACGGAAAATACCCCTCCGCAACCCGCGGCGAACTCTGGAGTGAACTTTCCGCCAGCCGCGTGCGTAGTAAACTCAAGTTCAACGCCAAAGGAGTGAGACTTATGCAAAAACGGCTGGCTGCGTCCGTGCTGGCGATCTCCATTTTCGCCGCCGCGCCCGCCCTGGCCGCCGACGGCGGTGCCCTAAGTGATGCCGAGCGTGCCTTCCTCATCGAGCAGATGGAAATGTCCAAGAAAGCGTTCCTGGCAAGTATTTCCGAAATCAGTGAAGCGCAATGGAAATTCAAGCCGGCTCCGAATGTCTGGAGCGTGCAGGAATGCGCGGAACATATCGTGCTCTCAGAGAGCTTCATCTTCGATTCGGCAATGCAGATATTGAAGACTCCCGCCGTGCCGAGGCCGGAGAAATCGAACGCCGCATTCGATCAGCAGCTCGCCATCGGCGTGCAGGACCGCAGCCACAAGGCGACCGCGCCGGCACCGATCGATCCAGTGGGGAGAGCCGCAACGCTCACTCCGGCTGACGCGGCAAAACAGTTTACCGCGAAGCGGGACCAGAACGAGGAGTACGTAAAAACGACCTCCGACGAATTACGTACCCACGTCGCGCCCGGACCGGCCGGACCGATGGACGCCTATCAATTCCTGGTGTTGATGGCCACTCACACCGCGCGCCACACGGCGCAGATCAAGGAAGTCCAGGCCAACGCGAATTATCCGGCAAAGTAACATCGAAGAGTGGGCAAGAGAGCACTCGTCGCTGGTAGCGGGCTCGTTGCGGTTACGGCGGTGCTTTGCGTCGGATTGGTAGCGGTCAAACACTGGCGAAAGTCCGCGCCCTCAAAGCCCGCACTTGCCGTTCCAACTATTTTTCAGGGGTCGGAAATCGCCCTCCTAGGACGGCTCCAGGCTCAAACGACCGAGCAGATCGACGCCCCTGTTGCCGGCGTCCTCGACGCATGGTTCGTCGACGTCGGCCAGGAGGTCTATGAGGATCAGCTCGTGGGGCGCATTCGCAATGCCGATCTTGATAATGCCGCTCAGCAGGCGCAGTCGGCCGTCGACCGGGCCGAAGTGCGGATCGCTCAAATGGATGCCCAGGCCGTGAACGCGCGGCTCGAAGTGTCCCGAACCACCGCCGACCAGATTCGAGCGCGCAACGAACTCGATCGCATCGAAAAAATCTATCAGCGTTTCAAGAACCTGATGGATGCGGGCGCTATCGCCCGGCTCACCTTCGAAAAAACGGAAGCCGACTACAACGCCGCAAAAACCGAAGCCGCGAATCGCGATCAATCGGCAAAGGAAGCTCAGGACAAAGCGTTGGTCCTCCAGCAGGATTCCGAAGAGGCAAAGGGCGCTCTCGCCGAACAAACTGACGCGCTCGCTAACGCGAAAGACGCCGTGGCCGGGGGCGATCTCCATTCTCCAGCCGACGGCGTCGTACTCGCGCGCAATGTTCATCAAGGAGATCAGGTGGAGGAATCCGCGACGGCACTGCTGACGGTCGCGACAGACTTGACCCATCTCGCCGTCTCACTCACTCCCGATCCAACCGTGCTCCCGCGCGTCCGCCCCGGCCAGCGAGCGTTCGTCCGCGTCGACGATACAGAGTGTCCGGGCGAAGTCCGTGACGTCCGCGGCACGGAAGTCATCGTCGCCTTCACCAGCCCAACGCCCATCACGAAGCTCGGAGGGGCCGCACAAGTTAGAATTATCTTTTAGCAGATCGTGTAGGGCGGCCAATTTTGGCTGCAGCCGCGTTTTCACGCGGCCGCTTTGCTCATTCGTCGGACAATCAGGACAAACCATGCCATTTCTTGAAGAAAACCTCATCGAACTGATCACCCAGACGTCCACGAACCTTCCGCCCGACGTGCGCCAGGCAATGGGCGTCGCCATCGACGGCGAAACGCCCGGCACGCAATCCTCTCAGGCCCTGAGCATCATTGCGTCGAATATCGACATGGCGCAGGAGGACGAAGGCCCCATCTGCCAGGACACAGGCATGCCGACCTTCGTCGTGCACACGCCCGTTGGCGTCAGCCAGATCGCTGTTAAAAAAGCGATTCGCAATGCAGTTGCCGAGGCTACCAAACGCGGCAAGCTGCGCCCCAACTCGGTCGATTCGCTCACCGGAAAGAACAGCGGTAACAATCTGGGCGCCGAAACCCCCGTCATTCACTTCGACCAATGGGAACAGGATGAAATTGAGGTCAAGCTGATCCTCAAAGGCGGGGGGTGCGAGAACAAAAATATCCAGTATTCGCTGCCCTGCGAACTCGAACATCTCGGCCGGGCGGACCGCAATCTGGAAGGTGTCCGCAAGTGCCTCCTGCACGCCGTCTGGCAGGCGCAAGGCCAGGGATGCGCGCCCGGCGCGCTCGGCGTCTGCATCGGCAGCGATCGCGCGCACAGCTACGACCTCGCAAAATCGCAACTGTTCCGCACGCTCGACGACTGCAATCCCGTGCCGGAACTGGCGAAGCTCGAAGCGGAAGTGATGGACGAAGCCAATCGGCTCGGCGTCGGGGCGATGGGCTTCGGAGGCAAGGCATCGTTGATCGGATGTAAAATCATGGCGGCGAATCGTCTGCCCGCCAGCTTCTTCGTCTCCGTAGCCTATGATTGCTGGGCCTATCGTAGACTCGGGGTGCGGCTCGATGCATCGAGTGGCGCGATTACGAAATGGCTCTACCGCGACCCTTCGCGGCCTGTCGAAAAAATGGCGCACGGCGAAGGCTTCCCGCTCAGCGGCCGCGAAGTGGTGTTGCGCGCTCCTCTGAGCGAGGAGCAGGTGCGAGCCTTGAAGGTCGGCGATGTCGTACTGATCAGCGGCGAAGTCTTCACCGGACGCGATGCCGTACACGCCTATCTGATGAAAAACCCTCCGCCGGTGGACCTGCATGGTGCGGTGTTGTATCACTGCGGCCCCGTCATGTTGAAAGAGGGCGATGTCTGGACCGTAAAAGCCGCAGGCCCCACCACCAGCATTCGCGAGGAGCCGTACCAGGCCCACGTCATTCGCGAATACGGCGTCCGCGCAGTGATCGGCAAAGGCGGTATGGGCAAGAAAACGCTGACCGCGCTGAAAGAATGCGGCGCAGTTTATCTCAATGGTATCGGCGGCGCGGCGCAATACTACGCCCGTTCGATAGAAAAAGTGTTGGGCGTGAACCTGATGGAGTTCGGTGTACCGGAAGCCATGTGGCACTTGCGCGTCAACAACTTCATCGCCATCGTGACCATGGACGCGCACGGCAACAGCCTGCACGCCGACGTCGAGAAGGAAACCGGCGAGCATCTCGCCGAATTACAGGTGAAATAACATGCGACTCGTTGCCTTCCTAGCTTTGACACTCTGCTCGCACGGCGCCGATTTTTATCTACACCCCAACGATACGGTCGTCTTTTATGGCGACAGCATCACTGACCAGCGTCTCTACACCACCTATGTAGAGACATTCATCGTCACCCGCTATCCGAAACTTCCCGTGCGCTTCGTCCACTCCGGCTGGGGAGGCGACCGTGTCACCGGCGGCGGAGGCGGCCCGATCGACGACCGCCTGAAGCGCGACGTCCTTGCTTACAAGCCGACCGTGATGACCATCATGCTCGGCATGAACGACGGCCGCTACCGGGCCTTCGACGACGAAACATTCCGCGTCTTCACCGAAGGCTACGAACATATCGTCAAGTCGATGAAAGATGCCGTCCCGAACATCCGCATCACCCTGATTGATCCCTCGCCCTACGATGACGTGACCCGCGCGCCACTGTTTTTGGGGGGTTACAACGCGGTCCTGCTGAAATACGGCGAGTATCTCCGCACGCTCGCCGAAAGCACCCACCTTGACTTCGCCGACTTGAATACGCGCCTAGTAAAAGCTTTGGAACGCGCCAACGCCATCGATCCGGCGAACGCACCGAAGATCGTCCCGGACCGCGTCCATCCGAATCGCAGCGGTCACCTCTTGATGGCCGCGTCTCTGCTCGAAGCCTGGGGAGCCGAGCCCACGGTTACGCGCGTCGAAATCGACGGCGCCTCAGCGAAGGTAGAGGACGCCGTCAACACCTCGGTATCAAACCTTGAAGCGAAAGACTCCATCCGCTGGTCGCAAAAGGATGACGCTCTTCCGATGCCCGTTCCGATGAATGACCCACTCATGGCTCTGGCTGTGAAGTCTTCCGACTTCGTCGAAAAATTCAACCGCGAAACCCTGCGCGTCACCGGCCTCGCCGCGGCGTCGTATCAATTATTAATCAACGGCCGTCTCATCGGCGCCTTCACCCGCGAGGCCCTCGCCTCCGGCATCAATCTCGCCGAGCTCGACACCCCGATGATGCAGCAGGCTGCCCAGGTCCACGACCTGACTCTCAAGCGTGCCGACATCCACAACGTCCGGTGGCGTCAGGTCCAAGTGCCCTTGCAAAACATGCTGCCCGCCCGCGCCGCCGCCGTCGAGGATAATCTCGATGCGCTCGATAACGATCTCGCGGCCCTGCAGCGCGCTACCGCGCAGCCGGCGGCGAGTTCGTACGAGCTGATTCCGGTCCCGTAGTCCGCGCCGCCGATTCCACGCGCGTCAGGTACAGCGCGAACGGTGTGATCTCAAACGGCATCTTCTCCCGCGCCGACAGCAACGAAATCGGGCGCGTCTTCACCAGCACGATCTGGTTATTCCACGGGTTCACCTTTACCCGCGACCCCAGAGGCAGCGCCGCAACCTGCTCGATTTTGTTTTCTTCGAGCGCCGGGGCGGTCGCTGTAAATGCCGCCAGCCGCTTCAGTGCGTCCGCATTCGCGAATTGATTCCCAAGATTTGCCTGCAATAATCGCGGCAGTGCGGATCCGCGGCTCGCCATTTCCTTAAGGAAAAGTCCCGCATTGGTCGTCTTCTGATACGGCGACGCCTTCATGATCTCAATCGTCTTCTTGCCCGCGTCCATCATCTCCTCCGGAGTGCGCTGGAAATGAAACTTTTGCAGCAGCTCCGCGTCGCTTAGCATCGTCTGATTGTTAAATGCGAATTGCGTCTGCGTCCGATGCCCGAGTGCGATGTGCGACAGCTCATCGGCGATCACCATCGCCAGGCTCGCCTCATCCGGCAGCACGTCGATCAATCCGCGGCTAATGACGATCGTGTGGCCGATCGAAAACGTCTCGATCGGCGTCGTCAGCATGACCCGGCAGCGCGCCTCCACGTTCAGATTCGCCGACACGATCAGATTATTCACCACCGTGTTCAACACTTCATCGACAGGCCCCGGGGGCGACAGCAATCCTCCCTTTTCGAGACGCGCCAACAGATTTTCTTCCGCCTGCCGCTCCCACGAGCGCTGGCTTTCGAGCGGCGACGAGTCCTCCGACGCCTCCTGATCCTTCACTGCCGATCCGCTCTCGATCAGAATGCTGGTCAGTTCATCGAGCTTGTTGGCCGGTGCGGCCGCGTAATCCCAGATCCGCGTCTGCGCCTTGAATCGTGGGGTGCCAGTCTTTCCATCCTGTCCCGCCGCGCCCTCCTCCTCCACGTAAATCTGCGCTGGAACCCACATTTGCGGCCCCACGTTCACCCGCCAACTGTCGAAATGAAAATAGCGCTCCGGCGTCGCGCCTTTCGCCGTCGGCGCCTGCGTGTAGATGCCGTTGAACCTGACAATCGAGTCGTCGCGATCCTCCACCCAGATGCGCCCGACAAATTTCCCCGGCTGGGCGCGGTTGCGCGGGGAAACGTCAAACACCAGGCACCGGATCTCGCCCAGAAACTCGCGCCGCACGTATTCGAAGCTGTACGTCTGGCGGTTGAAGTCCACCAGATCGATCACCGCCATTTGCGCGAATCCACGCGGCAAAAACGTCATGGCGCGACTCTTCGGCGACGAGTGAAACGGCCCCCATCCCCCGCCTTTTTGCGGTGGCTGGTCGGAGCGCTCGATGAGCGTCTCGTACCCCAGAGATTCCGCCAGCCGGAACCGGCCAAGAAAATAGTGGTCCTTCACTGGACGCTCGTCTCCCGCCCCTTCGGGCGTCTCTTGAATGTAAGTCTCAATCACCGGCGTCTTTTTCTTCGCCGCGTCGAGAAAGGCCTTCTCGCGCTCGACAATCCGGTCCAGCAATCGGTCGACAGCCACATTCGGCGTCTGAGCGAGGAGCGGTAGCAATAGCAAATTGGCAATGGGAATGTTTTTCATAACAATGAGTCCTTCAATTCGCGAGCTGAAATACGATGTGCACCAGCGCAGCCGAGTCCACTGCCCCCCCGTTGCGCGTCGCTGGGTGGAAACGAATGCCCAAAGCGGCGGCCACGGCGTTCTCGTCCAGGCCGTAGCCGAGTCCGCGCACCAGCCGCAGGACGCGAGCCTCGCCCGACGCGCTGAACTGTATCTCCAGCAACACTTCACCCTCGATTTTTTTGGAGCGCGCCTCTTCGGTGTACGCCGGCTTTGGCTTCGAGACAATTTCGACTGGAGTCAGCGGGGCGGCGGCGGGCATTTGCCTTTGAGCCGAGGCGCTCCGGTCGACCGTTGTGTCGCCAAACACTCCACTGGTGACCGGGGCTCCACGCGCGACGTTCGAAGACTTGGCCGACGCATCGGAGAATTTTCCCGGGTGAGCAGCCGACGCGACGCGCGCGACTCCGCTCTCCGCGGCGCGCGCCGCATCGAAGGAACCGATAGTTGGCGGTTCCCGCCGCGTAGGCCCTGTGATCGCAATCTCTGTGCTGAATCCGGAAGTCTTGACAACCAGTGTCAATCCTGGAGCAGGCGCTGGCGGAGGAGCCGGCAGAGCTGCCATAAAGCCGCTCCGCTTAATCTCTGGCGCCGGCACGCGAGCCCTTGGAATCTCCGGAACAACCGCCTTCACAACTTCAAACGCTGGCGCGGAGATCACCGGCGCGGCGGGGATTTCGAGGTGAGCCGGCGTTGGAGGATGAAACTGCCGTGGACGCGGCGACTGCATTTTTTTGGGCGCCAGGGGCTTCTCTCCCAGCGGTGCGATTAACGTAATGTGCTGGGGCGCGGAAAAGCTCGGCGCGACGCCCGTAAACCGGAGCGTAAACACGAGAAGGAAAGCAAGGCCGTGCGCCACCGCACTCGCTGCAAGCGGTCGGGACGACCGCGATACGCTCCCCGCCGGGATGCTGAACTCGAACAACAGGACCCTCTTTTATTCGGCAAAGTCGCCTGGCGTTCGCCGGTGCGAAGAGGACGTTCTGAACGATCCTCTTGCTTATCCATCGACCGAGCCGCACTGGCGCGCTATTCAGGATTATCCTGCCAGTTCGGTGAACCGGGAGATGATCCACCAGATGAACAAGAAGCACAGCACAAAGGTCGAGCACAGCAGGGTCATCGACCGTAGTCGCCCTCCGGCCACCCGCTCGATGGGAAGAGAAAGGCCAATCGAACCCAACTGTGCCTGTCGCGACCGGCAATCGTGGCAGCGGCGGATCTCGGCGCCAACGGCGCACAGCGCCCGCTCCAGCCCGCTTTTTCGATGAGACCGGTGGACGCGCGCAGATCCGCAATTCAGGCAATGTTTTTCACTGGGCTTTGGAGTAGCTATGGCGACACCTCCAACCGCAGGTTGCGGAGTTCAATCCGGCCCTCGGTGCGCGTGGTCCCGGGTTCGCGCAGGTAAATCAGCTTGAGCCGCGCCAGGCCACTGGTTCTGGGGACTCCGAACACGCCCTCCCTCCACCGGTCGCTCGGCTCAATCGGTGGACCGGCCTTATCGTCGAGTGCCCAGCGAACTCCCGATGGCGCGGCAACACCGGTCAGGTAGTCGAATCGCAGACGGAAATGGCGGGGAACGAAATAGATCGTCTGCTCCAGAAGCACGCAGGCTTCCGGCTGGGATCCTGAAAACGTGAAAACGAGTTCCGAGGGCCTCCAGGTTTCAGCTACGCCTTCGGTCGCCACCAGGCGCCAGTCGAAACCTAGGTTCAAGGGAGCGCGCGCCAGATCCCCGTTGGTCAGGACTCTGCCTTCGGGTGGCTTAATTGGACTGAAGCCAGAAGCCGCGTTCCATAACTCAATTGCCGGGACAGCGTTGCCCGCGCGAACCTCGCGATCCGCCAGATCGATCAAGAGAGGATCGTTCGCCGGGTCGTCCCGCATTCCCTTCGCCACCTCGTACGCTGCGTTCAGACGGTTTTCTCCAATCAGAAAGTCAAGATAAGCCGGCCGTAGGCGGCGCGCGTCGCCGAAGTGCGCCAGCATCCGGAACGGCTCCGTTTCAAATTGATCGCAAAGTTGTAACAGCGGCCGGAGATCGTCGTAGGCAAGCGCGGCCGCCCGATCCGCCCACGTCCAGAACAGCGCCCGATTCGCCCTCCGGAAATAGAAGTTCGCAAGTGTCCATGCCGGAAGGTACTGGCGATCTACTCGCGAAGCCTCAAGTAAGCAACGTTCCGCAGAGGCGAAATTGCCACCGCTTTCCTCGATCATGCCCAATTGAATCCAAGCCTCACTGGAGCGAGGATTGGCCGCAACGGCATGCTTCAAAGCGTCTCGGGCGTTCGGCGCGTCGATTTCGGCCCGTCTCTCTTCATATGCCGCCACCGGCGTCGGGCCCAGAATGGCGATAGCTCGCTCGATGGCCTCGCTGGTGTCCTGGCGCAGGACCGTTTCCGCCACCGCTAGCCGGATCGCCGCCAAGGCCGCCAATCCGAAAAACAGGACGCCTCCGAACGACAGGATTCTATGTGCCGTTTTCACCGATTCGTTCTCCGCGGCTGCCCGCCTTAGGTGGCGCGAACTTCAGCATGCAGCGATGGCTTCAGCCGGCTGCTGGCGCAAGCTCACTGCAAGGCCGTCCATAGCTGCGCGGTGGACTCTAAGAACTCACCGGCTGATGGCTGCTGCCGGCGACCCCTGCCCCGGTAGTTTCCCAGCCGCCGCCAGTCCGCCCAGCGTCGCCGCCGCGGCAACTCCACCGATGATGGCAATCGTCGTCGCCGACATCGCGATGCCTCCTCCGCCACCCGCCGCTCCGCCAGTGGCGCCCCCCTTGCCTGCAGCCGCCGCTCCCGAACTTCTGTCGGAGCCTTTTCCAAGATGTTTCACCGAGGTTACCCGGATGAACTGGGAGGCGTCCGTCACCGGCGTGGCGGTCGGGTCCATCGCGCCCGTGATTTCGACTCGATTGCCCACCTCTTTCGACAGACCCTGCCCCGCGACTTCGACTGTCACATTGGTCGTTTCATCGGTCAACAGATAGTGGCCTCCGACCTTAGTCAGTGTGCCGGTAAGCTTGGTAGCCGAATCGGCGGCCTGCGGTTCCAGCGCCAGCGCGCGGCCCGCGCCGACGTTGGCCACCAGCACGCCTCGCTCGTTCAGCACCCGGAACGAGCCGGTCAGCGCCGCCAGTTCCACGCGCGCTCCGCCCGCCAGCGCCACCCGCGCCGACGCGTTCCCGGTTTCCGGCTGAATAGTCAGACCCCTCGCTTCGAAGCGGAAACCGGCGGCCTTTTGCAACTGCCCTTCGCCTTTTTCCAGGATCATGTGATCGCCATAGAATCTGGCCTTCGATTCGGTTCCGAGCCAGATTCTCGCGCCGCTCGCTAACTCCATGCGCGACTCCGCGCTCCTTGTTTCGATTGTGGCGCCCTCAAAAAGCGTCGCATTGCCCGTGACCGTCGCATTATCCAGACGGAATGCGCCTTTCGCCACGACCGTTCCAATGATGGGAACTCCACCGGACGCCAATTCGCCCAATCCGGCGCCCCCCGTGGCAAACGTCATCATCAGCGACATCATGGCCGCCACTGCCGATTCAACCGTGTTTAGTTTCACGAAGTGTAATCTCCAATTCCTTAGTGCGGGCGATGGGGGACTTCTCTCAGGTCGGTTTGAGCCAATATCCCTATTAAAATGAACACCCAAGCCGATATTCCGAAGTGCGCAAAGGGATAGTCCACGGTGCAATGCAGGAAGCACCCCAATACGCCGATCCCCCATCCGGTACGCAACGCCGGCCGCACAGACCATACCGCCAACCCAAGCCAGGCAAAGGCATAGAAGATCCCACCTTCGGCCATCCACTCGAGCCAGTCGTTGTGCGCATGTTCGACCGCCTTTCCTGCGTCGAATATTGCGTAGGCTGGGTAGACGGTGGGAAAGGTTCCCAGTCCAAAACCCTTCCAGGGCCGGCTCGCAATCATCTCGAGTGTCGAATGGGCGATCTCCCTTCTTCCCTGATAAGGGTCGGCCGAAGCCAGCCTTCCGGCCAGTGTCCCTATGCCCGGCACCGCGGCAAACAGGAGAGTCGAGAAAACCAGGCCCAGCGCCATCCGCCGCGCTCGCGGAAAACCGCGGCGCATCCATAACATCGCCGCCGCCTCGATCACCAGAATGACGGAACCGGCGCGCGACGCCGACGACAGTCCCGATGCCATCATCGCCGCCGCCAGCAGCAAATAGAGCGTACTTCCCGCCGGTTCGCGGAGAGCAAACCACAGCGCCACCGGCATCGCCAGTTCCAGAAATTGAGCGAAGTTGTTCCGGCTGAGAAACGGGCCCCAGACATCCGGGTATGGAGCATAGAACATCCACAGGATCTTCCCTGGCGAGGTGAAATAGGCCAACACCGAGGCCACTGCAATCGTCGCTCCCAGCCAGGCCATCGCCCGCAGAAACTCACCCCTCAGCCCTCGCGAGCGAAAAGCGCGGAAACCGACCAGGAAGGTCGCAGCCAGCGCCGCGCCGCGCAACGAGCCTTGCAGCGTAGCGAAACGATAGACCGTCGCGCCCAGCGCTAGTTGCAGGAATCCCCAGGCCGCAATCGCGGCGACCAATAGCCCGGGTATCGGAGGCAGCTCAGAACCCTTCCAACACCATCGCGCAGCCAGAACAAGAACGACGCACTCGAAGGCGTACTCCAGGCGCGGATCCCAGAAGCCGATGGCAAGCGTCGCCGCCATAGCCATGAAAAACAACACTATACCGCTCGCCCACTCTGCAAAACCACCTGCGTCGGTGGTACCCGAGACCCAGAAAGTTCCTAAACGAAGGCGCTTGATCGGTCGCGCCGATGGCTTTACTCTCATGCTTAGCCCACTATTCCCGGTAATAAAGGAAAACCCTGATGAGACTCCTGATCCTGCTGGTTTCCGCCGTCGCCGCGTGCGCCGCCGACTCCCCCGACGCCTCTCTCCCTTCGGCTCATGAATCCGTCCAACAGTCGGCCCTCAAGTCCTGGAAGATCAGCATCGCCCCGCTGGTCGCCAGCCAGGCTCTGGACGCCGCCAGTTCCTACGGCATGCGCGAATTGAACCCTCTGCTGGTCAGCTCCAACGGGGGCTTTGAAATGAAAGCCGCCTCCATCAAACTCGGCGTGACCGGAGCCATCGTGGGCCTGGAGTATCTGATCGTTCGCAAATACCCGCGTTCGACACGCGTGATTTCAAAACTGAACTGGACCAGCGGCATCGTCACCACGGGATTCGCCGCTCATAACTTCGCCATCAAGTAAATTCATAGGATTTAAGCCACCACAACTTGCGCTTTCAACGCTCTCCTGAGCAAAAACGAGCTCGGATTGTAGTCCGGCGCCAGTTCCTTGAGCGCCAGAACCACTCCTGCGGCGTCCCTGGCCTCGGTTGCCCGGCGCAATTCCTCCAGACATCGCGAAACTGCCTCGGGAGATGCACTAGGTCCAGTAAAAATCCTTATTTTTGAATGTGTTGTGGGGACCGTCTCTTCGTCGGTACCGCTTACTTCCTCGTATAGCTTCTCCCCCGGCCGGATACCCGAAAACTCGATCTTAATATCCACATCGGGCTTCAATCCGCTGAGCAGAATCAGGTTCCGCGCCAGGTCCTGAATCCGCACCGGATCGCCCATGTTGAGCACAAAGATCTCTCCCCTCCCACCCAAGGCGGCGGCCTGCAAAACCAGCTCGGCGGCTTCCGGAATGGTCATAAAATAGCGGCGGATCTCGGGATGAGTGACAGTGACCGGACCGCCCGAGGCGATTTGGCGTTTGAACAGTGGAATCACACTGCCGTTCGATCCTAAAACATTTCCAAAACGGACGGCGCGAAAGCCCGCCGCCGAGCAGATCAACTCGGCCAGACGTTTGGTCGCGCCCATCACGTTGGTGGGGCGGACGGCTTTGTCGGAGCTGACCAGAACAAACTCCTCGATTCCCGAAGCGAGCGCGGCGCGGACCACGTTCCGCGTTCCGAACACGTTGTTTTCGACCGCTTCAAACAGATGAGCTTCCATCATCGGCACATGTTTAAACGCGGCGGCGTGATAGACCGAGGCCGGGCGGTGATCGCGAAAGACCTCATCCAGCCTCCGGCGGTTCTGGATGCTGCCGATTTCCGGATAAAACTCGACCCTCGGAAATCGCTCTCGCAGTTCCTGGTCGATCTGATAGAGAGCCGTTTCGGCGTTGTCGAAGCCGACCAGGGCGCGGGGCGAGTAGCGGGCGATCTGGCGGCACAACTCGCTACCGATCGACCCGCCGGCGCCGGTGACCATGATCACCCGGCCGCTCAGACGGGCGCGAATAACAGAAGTTTCGAGCCGCACCGGACGCCGCCCCAGCAGGTCCTCGAGGCGCACGTCGCGAATCTGGTCGACCAGGACCTTATGGTCCATCAACTCGGCTAAGGCCGGAATGCGTTTTGCGGCGACGTTGGCCGTGCGGCACCGCTCGAGAATCGCACCGATTTCAGAGCCCGTCGCGCTCGGTAGAGCGATCAGAACTTCTTCGACCCGATGCTTTTTTGCCGCATCCAGCAATATTTTACCGCCGCCCAGGACGCGCACGCCGTTCAAGCGCAGATCGCGCTTCTGCGGATCGTCGTCGAGAAAGCCGGCGACCTGGTAGCCCAACTGGCGGTTGGCCCGGATTTCGGAAAGCACGGTGACGCCTGCTTTGCCCGCGCCGTAAATGAAAATGCGCCGCGACGGCTTTTGCGATTTGGGAGCCTCGAACATCGCCCGCGCCATACCCCGGGAGGCGACCATCAGCGTAAGGCAGAGCAGCAGATCGAGGATATGAATCGAGCGCGGGAACGCCGGGCCAATGGCGAGGCGCAGAACAACCGTTGCCGTAGCCGAGGAAACCACGTTGGCCAGCGCAATGCGCGCCAGATCCTCAAAGCCGAGATAACGCCAGGCGAGATCCCTCAGCCCGAACGCGCGGAACACTAAAAACTTGACCGCCAGCAGCAGAGGCAGCGACCGGGCCAGCATGTGGGCGTACAGAGGATCGAGCGTGAACTCAAACCGCAGTAGAAACGCCGCGGCCAGGGCGCCGGCTGCGAGCGCTGTCTGCATGGCTTCGGAGACCAAACGCCGGTGTTTGAGGAGAAGCGCTTTCATGCGTGGGCGGCGGCCTCCTCGTGCGGCGCGTATTGTTGGACGATCTCCGAAGCGCCCGGCGGCGGATAAGCCTCCAGAGGAAATTTGCGGCTAACCATGGTTATGAGTTTTTCGTCCGCGCCGAGCGAGCCGATCAGCCGGACTAGTGCGTCGAGAACGCGCGCCCGTGAAACCAGCGCGAGCGCCGTCAAGAACAGAATATGTAAATCCCTGGTGAACGATGAGTTCGCCAGGTAAAGCAGGATGAGGCGGCTCTTCCAGGGGCGGATGATCTGGTTATAAAGCAGGTCGGGATCGGCGGCGCCGGCGAGGATTTCTCCCTCGTCGGCGAAAGCGATCGACGCCAGATCGGTGATACCTGGGCGCGCGGCGAGCATGGCCCTCTCCCGCCCGGTGTAGAGATTCACATCGGCGCGCACCTGGGGGCGGGGCCCGACCAGGCTCATGTCGCCCCGGAGCACGTTCCAAAGTTGCGGGAGCTCGTCGAGCTTCCCTTTGCGCAGCCATTTGCCGACTCGCGTGATGCGCGCGTCTCCCGAGGCGGTCGAGTTGACGCCCGATTTCCAGGCGTCGGGAATCATGGTGCGGAATTTGACCATGCGGAAATCGCCTCCTCCGCGGGCGACGCGGCGGGCGAAGAAGAAAGGGGATTTCCGGTCGTCGAGCCAGATGGCGATAGCGATCAGTGCGAGCAGGGGCGCGAGCAGCGTGAGAGCGAAAAGCGATGCCAGGAAATCGAAGGTTCGCTTCATATGATATTCAAAGGAGACGAAATTATCAGCGGCCATGAAGTGCTTTGGGAACTCACGCGGCGGCCTCCTGAGCGGGTTTGCGGCGCAGGGTTTTGCGGGCGGCGGCGCAGATTTCCGCGGCTCCAGGATAGTAGACGGCTTCCTCGGAGCGGCTGGTGGGGGCGGGACAATCGGGCAACGTCACGCGCGCGACCGGCTCGGCGAGATCGTGAAAGGCATTTTCGGAGATCGTGGCGGCGATTTCAGCCGAGGCTCCGGCCGTTCTCCAGCCGGGATCGGCGACCACCGCGTGTCCGGTCTTGCGGACGCTCGCGAGCACGGTTTCCGAATCCCATGGTTTCAGGCTCCGCAGGTCGACAACCTCTGCGTCGATGTTCTCGCGAGCCAGAATTTCGGCCGCCTTCAAGCATTCCGCGGCGAGTGACGAAATGCCGACCAGAGTGACGTCGCGGCCGGAGCGGCGCAGCGCCGCTTTGCCGATCGGCACGCGGAACATCTCTTCCGGGACGTGATCGGAGGAAGCGTACAGCCAGCGGTCGTCGATGTACAGCACCGGGTTGGGATCTTCGAGCGCGGAAATCAGCAGCCCCTTGGCGTCGTAAGCGGTCGAGGGCATGACCACCTTGAGACCGGGCACGTGCATGAACAGGGCGTGCAGAGCTTGCGAATGCTGCGCTCCCTGCTCGCCTCCGCGGTTGATGACTGCACGGACCACCAGCGGCACCGCCACTTGGCCGCCAAACAGGTACGACCAGTTGGCTGCCTGGTTGACGATCGGATCGACTGCCAGCAGCATGAAGTCCATGCGCGGGTGAAACACGATGGGACGCATGCCGGCCAGCGCCGCGCCGACGGCGAGGCCCGTGGTGGCGTTTTCAGAAACCGGCGAATCGACAATGCGGTCGCGGGAAAACTGCCTGTCCAGATCTTCGAGGCTCGATCCGGCATACCAGGGGCTCCATAAACCCTGCCCGATGACGAAGGCCCGGGGATCGCTTTCGAGAAGCTGCGCGTGCGCCTCGCGGATGGCCTGCGCGTAGTTCAGAATGCGCATGCCGCCTCCGCGAAGACATGCTCGAAAACGCGCCCGGGGTGTGGGAGCGGGGCCTGGCGCGCGCGATCGAGCGCGCTTTCTATCTCTTCCCGAATGACCTTCTCATCGGGATCTTCGATGCCGTTTTCGCGCAGCCGCGCACGGACGCGCGCGATCGGGTCGCGAGCGAGCCATTCGCCTAACTCGCCGCGGCGCTTCACGCCGACGTCGATATCGGCGCTCGCGCCCACGTGTCCCCGCCAGCGGAAGGTCCGGCATTCGAGAAACGACGGGCCTTCGCCCGCGCGCGCCCTGGCCACAGCCGGGGAGACGGCTTCATGGACCGCCTCGACATCGTTGCCGTCGACTCTGCCGCTGGGAATCGAATGGAACGCACCTGCCTGGTCGAGATTGTCGGCAACCCGGCGCTCGCTCCAGTGCAGGTGGCTCGAATAGAGGTTGTTTTCGCAGATAAAAATCACCGGCAGCCGGTAAAGGGCGGCCAGGTTCATGGATTCGTGAACGTGCCCTTCCTCGAGCGTCCCGTCACCGAAAAAAGCTACCGCGACACGCGGCTCCTTTCTCATTTTGTAGGCCATTGCCGCGCCCACGGCCAGAGGCACGGTACCCGCGACAATGGGGACCGTTCCCAAGATGCCCTGCTCGGGGGCGAGCAGATGCATGGAGCCGCCGCGGCCTCCCGAGCAGCCCGTTTCCTTACCGAGAATTTCGGCAAACATCTGTTCAAGCGATCCGCCCCTGGCCAGATAATGGCCGTGCGAGCGGTGGCCTCCCCAGACGGTATCGGCCGGCTCGAGCGCGGCGCAAACGCCCGAGGCGATGGCCTCCTGCCCGATATAGAGATGACACGGGCAGCGCGCTTCGCCGGTCTCGACCATCCGGGCGACAGCCTCTTCGGCCAAACGGATGCGGACCATCGAGGTCCATTGTTGAAGGAGCCAGTGGGAGGTCATCTCAGTCACAAATCAGCTCCTGTAAAACGCGTGAATGGCGTCGCAGACCAGATTCACGTCGTCGTCGGTGAGAAACATGTTCAATGGAAGCAGTAGCATTCGCTCGAACAATTTCTCAGTAAACGGCAGCTTTTCGGTAAATCCGAGCTTGTCCCATTGATGAACGGCCTTGCCTCCCCACTGGAGGAGCGTTCCGATACCGCATTCTTTCAAGTGCGCCCGCAGCCGGTCGCGTTCGAGCGCCTCGATTTCGTAGTTCTGATAAATGTCGAAGTGCTCGCCGTCGCCGTCCGGCCCCGGCGGGAGCTTTAATTCCTCGAGACCCGAGAGACGCGAACGATAGAGGCAGGCGATGGCTCTGCGCCGCTCGATTACCGCTTCGTATTTCCGGAGACGCGCGTCGAGAATGGCCGCCTGCAGGTTGTCGAGACGGGAGTTGAGACCCCAGCTCACGATCTCGCCGTCAGCCCTGCGGCCATGATCGCGGAGCTGCAGCATGCGGTCGTGGACGGTTTCGCGATTGGTCGCCACCGCTCCCCCGTCGCCCAGGCAGCCCAGCACTTTCGCCGGGAAGAAGCTGATCGCGGAGGCCGCTCCAAAAGTTCCCGCCGCCTGGCCCCGGAATTTCGAGCCCAGCGCCTGCGCGGCGTCCTCCACGACGATCAGGCCGTGTTTGCGGGCGATGGCGTCGAGCGCGGCCATGTCCGCAGTGCGGCCGTTCAACTGCGTGGGCAGGATGGCGCGGGTACGGGGCGTGACGGCCCTCTTCCACGGCCTCGCGGGTCGATCAGATGGTCCGGGCCGCATTCGACCGGTAGCGGGACGCCACCGGCAAAATGGATGGCCGAAGCGGTGGCGATCATGGTGTGCGAGCTGAAAATCACTTCGTCGCCTTTGCGGATCCCCGCCGCGCGCAGGGCGATGATCAACCCGTCCGTGGCGTTGCCGACGCCCAGGGCGTGGCGCGCACCGAGAAACTGCGCCAGGTTCTGTTCAAATCGCTCAAGATCCCGTTGCAGAATAAAGGCGCCGCGGCGCCCGACGTCGCGCACGATGGCGAGCAGCATCTCCTCCTCGTCCAGGAACAGGCGCGGATAGTCGAAAAAGGGAATGGCGTGGGTGAGCGTGGGAGTCATGGAGTTTTCCTGGCTTCGGCGTACAGGGTCCGGTAACGGGTTAAGTCCGTGCTGGGGCCGATCTCGGAGAGCGGTCCGATGGTATTGCGAGTCGGTTTTAGCTCGCGGGGAATTTGTTCGAGAGGCCCGTAAAACAGGCGCTTCAGGAACGCTTTGCCGGCCATGGTGCGGGGGATCAGGCGCACCGTCACGGCCGCGCGGCGCAGTAGTCCGACCAGCGACGCGGCAACGCCACGGCGCTCTGCAAATCCGGCCCGGAGATGGGCTCGGAATCCGTGCCGCGCCAGCGCGTCTGTTAGCTCAGTCGCGGAAAAATATCGGGTATGAAACGGGCTGGGATTGAATCCGGACCACTCCCGGTTAGCGGTCGAGATCAGCAGCATCCCCCCGGGCCGCAGCACGCGCCGCGCTTCTTGAAAGAACCTATCGGCATCGGGCAGATAGTAGATCGCCTCGAAGAGCAGCATCAAGTCGAGCGACGCGTCCGGGAAAGGCAGATCGACCGCGTCCATGAGGCGGATGCGAACGTTGGCGTGGCCGGCGTAGGTTTCCTGAGCCCTGCGGCAATTGGCGCCGTTCAGATCCCCCGCCTCGACCGAACGCGCCAGGCGCGCGATCCAGCCCAGGCCAAGCCCGGCCCCACAAGCAATCTCGGCGACGTCCCGGTCCTGGGCGTGGCCGGCCGCCCAGGCGTAGCGGGTCGAGAGCATAGCCAGTTGCAGACGCGTCGCGCCTTGCTCCGGCTGCTCCGTCACGGTCGAAAAATCGGGTCTCAATGCGGCTTGCATATTTTGAAATGGCTCCTTGCGGCCGCGCGAGGCTTCTCGACGGCGAGTCTCATTAAGCCCCAGGCGCTCCCGAGCCCGTACGAAAGATGAAGACTGGCGAAGGCGATCGGCATCAGCGCCAGATAAGCCGCGCGGCGACGCGCGATCGACACCCGGGCCGAGGCCGCCAGATTGGCCACCGCGTAGGCCGACGCAACGGTGATCGCCCAGGGAAATGGCAGCAGCAATAACGAGACGGCCAGCGAGATCGCCAACGCAAGCGGGATCAGGTGCCTGGCGCAGACGGGCGCGATGTCGCTCAACGCCAAGGGCAGCACCGCCCACATGCCGTTGGAAAAATTATGCGGGAGAAAAGACGCGAGATCGGCGCGGGCGTAGTAGTCGCAGACGATTTCGGGGTCGAGCACGATTTTGCAGCCGGCGCGGCGGAGGCGCAGGTTGAATTCGATATCCTGGCTGCGGTCCAGTTTTTCGTTGAAGCCTCCGATGCGCGAGAAAATTTCGCGCCGCCAGCAGCCTCCGAAGACGGTGTCGGCCGGGCGGGGACCCTTTTCGCCGCTGCTGGTGCGAAACCCCGAATTGCCGACGCCGAAACGGCTGCTGAGCGCGGCCACGATCGGCCCTGAAAACAGACCAGTCGACTGCGGCACGGTGCGGATCGAGCCTCCGGCGTTGTCAGCACCCGAGGACTCGAGCAGCGCGACGCAGCGCCGGATGTAGTCCGCGAGCATAACGGCGTGGGCGTCGAAACGGACGACGATCTCGCCCCCCGACGCCGCGATGGCGCGGTTCAGCGCCGAAGGCGTGACGCCCTCGGGGTTGTCGATGACGCGCAAACGGGAATCGCGCGCGGCCAGCCGGCGGAGAATCTCGCGCGTCCCATCCGCGCTCATGCCGTCGGCGACGATCACTTCCAGATGCGGATAGTCGCTCCCAAGGATCGAGTTCAGCGAGCGTTCAATATAGGTCTGTTCGTTGCGGCAGGGAACGATGACCGACACCAATGCGTTCACATCGCCTCCTTTCATGACGCCTTCGCGATCGCCCAGCCCGTGCCAGCGTCCCAACATAGCTTCGGTTTGGTTTTTTTGGGGCGGCAGGCGATGGCCAGCGTCACCATCGGGATCAGCAGCCCTTCAACGACGAATCCTTTGTATCCCTCCGGACCGGCGCGGATCAGAGGGGGCAGACAGGCCACGAACAGCCACGGCGAGATGGTCGCAAACAGCCGGAATGCCAGGCCGGATTTGGGAACAATGCGCTGGTGCGCGTTCAGGCACCAGGCCCAAACGAGGCCCATCACCACCGCGCCCAAAGCGATGCCCGAGTATCCGAAATTGAGATACCAGCCGGTGGCGTGATGCACGGAGTAGCCCTGGTTCTGGATGGCGCCGACGCTATCGGCATAGTAGTTATAAATGTCGGCCGGGCGGTCCGGCCACAAAACGCGCGGCACCACCGAGCAGGCCAGCGAATAGAGGCTGTAGCCGAATTGGGGTTCGGCGCCAGAGGCCAGCACGCCGTAGAGCGAAAAATGCGCCGCGTAGGCTTCGTTGCTGGAGGTGACGAAGCTGGCGACGTCCGTGGCGTCTTCGAGGCGCGCGGTCAGCGCCTCCTTCATTTCGGAAATAGGAGTGCCGCGGAAAAAATCGATGGTATAAAGGAACCACATGCCGCCGAGGATCAGCAGGCCCGCTTTGAGGAAACTCGGGCGCCGCACGGAGGCCAGGTAGGCCAGCAGGCCGGCGACCAGCGACATGAACACTTCATTTTTGTTGCCCAGCACAAACGTGAATGCGGCCATGGCCAGAAACAGGGCGATGTAGCCGGGCCAGGTGTAGCGGCGGACCACGTTGACGAAGAACCGCGACCGGTCGCCGGCCAGCAGAGTGGCGAAGCCCAAGGCCGGAGGCAGCATCGCGACGCGGTTCAGCACCTGGTGCAACGTGAACCACTCGTCGGTCTGCCGGCGGGTGTAGATGTAAGCGGAGGTGTTCAAGGCCCAGGCTTCGCTCAACTTGTCCTTGATGATGTAGAGGCTGGCCAGAGCCGCCAGAACCGCGATGATCAGGATCGGCTCATGACGCATCACGAGGCGCGGAATTTCAACGCCCTTGTCGCGCGAAAGGGTCGCCAGCAAAGTGAGTTGGACCAGGATGATGAAGCCCGAATACAGCGCCAGCGTGAGCATATAATCGCTGTCGAGCGAAACAGGAAAGAGCTTGTATTCCAGGTAATGATAATTCTTTCCGGAAAAACCGCCGGTCTTGTCGATGACGATGTACCAGGCGCCGTATAAGGTCCAGTAATAGAGGGCGCCCACGCCCACCAGGAATCCCACGTCGCGGCGCTTCCTGTACAGCGCCAGCGTGAGCACGGCGATCACCGCCGTGGCGGCGCCGAGCATCGCGAAGTACTCCATCAGACCGGCTCCTTGCAGATTTCTTTCAACTCCCGCTCGAAACGGCGCGAATCCGGGCCGCCGGAAAATCGAAATCGCCGTGGATGAACCCAGCGGAAACAGGCTTCCCGTGCCCGCGGAATCGTCCGGAAAACCATCAGACGCGACATTTTCGCCCAGGCCAGCCAGTTCCATGGATGGGCCACCAGCAGTCGCATGTAGGCACGGTGCGCGCCAGAAAAATCGCCGGCCAGCATGAAGTGGTCGGCCTGCTTGAGGGCCGCCCGTAACGCGTCGGGCGCGCACGCTTCCTCGGCCGAGGCGAGCGCCGCCCGCATATCCTCCGGATCCCCCCGGCGCCTGGCCGCCGCCAGCTGATGCGCGGCGCGGTAACTGCGCGCCTGCTGCGCCGCCCGCCGCGCGCTGATCGAACCGCCGGTGAAACGGTAATGATAAAGAACCTCGTCCAGATTCACCGCGTCGCCCGTCTCCGACAACCGCCACAGGAAGTCATAGTCGGCCGACCCCGCCAGTTCTTCGCGATACCCTCCGATGCTGAGAGCCCCCCTGCGGCGGTACATGGTGGAACCGTGCACGAACGGGTTCCCCTCCCAGAGCGCGCGCTTTAGCTCGTCGGGAGCATGCGGCAGGCGCAGGCGCCACAGAGGCGTTCCGTCCGCCGCGTGCGAGTACGTATCGGTGCTGGCCAGCACCACTTCCGGATGATTCCTGAGAAACCCAAGCTGCCGTTCGAGCCGTGCGGGCTCGCTCCAGTCGTCGGCGTCCTGACGCGCGATGTACTCGCCGCGCGCCATTTCGAGGCCGCGATTCAGCGTCGCGGGCACGCCCCGATGAGGCTCGTGAAAGAGCCGCACGCGCGCGTCCCGCGAAGCCCAGGAATCGAGGGCGGCGCGCACCCGCGGGTTGCGGCTCGCGTCGTCCAGAATCAGGAACTCAAAGTCGGCGAAGGTCTGCGCGAGCACCGAGCCGACGGCTTGGTGGAGCATTTCGAGCGGCGCATCGTACACCGGCATGACCACCGTCACCGCGGGACAGTTCAAGAGAGATTTCATTCCTTTTCCGCCAGTTCCCAGTACATTTCGGTCAACTCCGCCGCCAGGCGCCGCGAGCAGAACTCGGAGATTTTCAGTCTGCCATTACTGCGCCGCGGAGGATCGACGAGGCGCGCCAGCTCCAGACCCAGCACCGTCGCATCCGGCGAGGCGACGGTCGAGTGGTCGACTCCTTCCAGGCGCTCCTCCACATCGCCGACAGCGACGCTGACGATGGGAAGATTCGAGGCCAGCGCCTCCTGCACTACCGTCGGCGAGCCTTCCGAAACGCTGGTCAACAACAGGCAATCGGCGGCGTTCATCAACGAGGGGACCAGCGAGGGAGGTACGTTGCCATCGAGAGTTTCCAGGCGCAACGACGGCACGTCGCGCCGAGCCTGGTCGACCGCGTCCCGGGCCAGGTCGAGACGTTTTACGAGCGGATCGTGGCCGGCGTGGAACAAGACCACCCGTTCGGCATCGCTCCAGCACAGACGCCCGCGGGCGAGCGAGCGAGCCTCGGGACGAAACACTTCCGTGTCGACTCCGCTCGGCTGGATCGCGGCTGAGCCTCGCCGCCACCAGAGCCGCCCTCGGAGCCGGCGGCTGACGCAGATGATTCTTCGCGCCCGCAGCGCGGCCAGTTGCGATAACAGGCGGCCGCCCGCCGCGCGCAGTTTGGCCGGCCAGGGATACGATGCGGGCGGCGGATTCAGATCACCGCCACGATAGGTGATCACCAGCGGCAGCGTTCCGCATCCGCAGGCGGCAAAAAAAGCGGTCACGGTCCCGAAATGTGCATGGACCACGTCGGGCCGGAATCGCCCGAGCTCGTTTCGAAAACGGAAAAACTCTCGAAAAAGCCGGAGAGGAGACGTGCGGGAGCCAAGATAAAACAGGTCGACATCCATTCCCCCTGCGGCCAGACTTTCCGCCTGGCGGCGAACAAAGACCATGGAACTGCCCTGGCCGTCGCCGGGGACGACGAACAGGACCCGGGGGCTCAGGCGATAGGTTTCGATTTGCGATGCAAGCCGGGACGCGGCGTCGCCGCGAACCGAGCCGCGACCATAGGGAGCGGTGTTTTTTCCCCACAGTGAAAAACCCGTGTTCATCGGAAGCACACCTCCCGAGCTGCTGGCATCGTGCGAAAGACCCCCAGGCGCAACATCTTCGCCCAGGCCAGTCCGCTCCACGGACGCGACCGTAGAACATCCAGGTACGCTCTCTGCGCGCCAGCGAAATCTCCCGCCAGCATCAGGTGGTCGGCTTGCTTCAGCAGGGCGCGGAAGGCCCCGGTCTCGGCGCCGGACGCCTCGAGCGCCGCGCACACGTCCTCGGCTACCCCTCTCCTCCGCGCCTGGGCCAGCCTCTGCGCCGCCCGGAACACACGCGCCTGATCGGCCGCCCTGCGGGCGCTGATCGACCCCCCGGTATAGCGGTAGTGATACAGAACCTCGTCTAGATTGACCGCCCTTCCGGCCTCGGTAAGTCGCCACAGGAAGTCATAGTCCGAGGAACAGGGAAACGCTTCGCGATACCCCCCCATCGCGAGCGCGGTGCTTCGGCGAAACATAGTGGAGCCATGCACGAAGGGGTTACCCTTCCACAGAGCCCTCGCCAGTTCCCGAGAGCTGTGGGGCAGGCGCATACGCCATAGAGGCTCCCCTCCCGCCGAATGCGACTCCGTATCCGTGCTCACCAGAGTGACTTCGGGATGTTGGGCCAGAAACGACGCCTGGCGCTCCAGCCTCTCCGACTCGCTCCAGTCGTCGGCGTCGTGCCGCGCGATGTATTCGCCGCGGGCCATGACAATTCCTCGGTTACTGGTCGCCGGCACGCCGCGGTGCGGTTCGTGATAAAGACGCACCCGAGGGTCTTCGGCAGCCCAGGAATCGAGGTGCGCTCGCACCGCTTCGTTCCGGCTGCCGTCGTCGAGAATCAGGAGCTCGAACTCGCTGAAGGTCTGGTTCAGTACCGACCCGACCGACCGGTCGAGCATTTCGACGGGAGGATCGTAAACCGACATCAGCACCGTCACCGTGGGCTTTACCATGTCGCCCTCCACTGGCGCGCCCATTCGGCGAACGCGACCATCGTCCACAGCTTCTGCCCCTTGAGATTCCTCTGCGGAGCGGTCTCGAGCAGCGGGCAGGGCGTAACCTCCGCCGCCCTCTGGCGCAGAGGCCCGGCCAGCCATTGTTCGATGGGCGCGCCGAAGCCCTGCTTGGGCCGCCCGAGGACCTCCTGCGGCAGATCGTCCCGGTAGGCCGCGCGGAGCAGAACCTTCTTTTCTCGTCCGTGGACCAGTTGTCCGGCGGCGAGCGACTGGGTCCATTCGAGCAGGCGGTGATCGAGAAACGGCGCGCGCCCCTCAATGCCCCGTCCGGCGAGCGCGATATCCATTTTATAGGTGAGGTTGTTGGATAAATAGAGATGCCGGTCCGACCACAGTGCGCGTTTGAGCGCGCCCCGGGAGGGAGATGCACAGCCTTCGCGCCGCAGCAGCCAGGAGAGCGAATTTCCCGAAAAGCTCCCGTTCAGCAGGCGTGTTCTTTCGCCTTCGCGAAACGCCGTTTTCGATTCCACATAGACATCGGTCGAGCCATCGGCCAAGCCCACCGCGGCCGCCGCCGCTTTGATCGCCTGTTTAGCGGCGATGTACTCGTAATGGCGATATCCCCCGAACGCTTCGTCGCCTCCTTCACCATTCAGAACCACTTTGTAGCGGCCCTCCAGCGCCCCGGCCAGAGCGAACGTCGGAATCGACGAGCTGTCGGCAAAAGGCTCGTCGTAATGCCAGAGCAGACGCTCGAAGCCGGCCAGGGCCTGGTTTGGATCGATCCTCAGGACCTCGTGGCGCAGTCCGAGATGCTCGGCGACGCGGACCGCGTGCGCCAGGTCGGGATGCCCTCCGCCGAAATCCGCCGTGAAGGCCTCGACCTTCGATCCCTGCCGCGCGCACTCCGCGGCGATGACCGAGGAATCGACTCCTCCGCTCAAAAAAATCGCCAGCGGAACGTCGGCCCGCAGCCGCAGGCGGACCGCATCGGCCACCATCGACCGCAGCCGTTCGAGGCGTTCCGGCTGCGTCCGCTCGTTGCCGGGCGAGGCGAGTTCGGGACGCCACCACCGCCGGACCTGGCAGTCGCCGTCCTTGAATCGCAGTAGATGACCGGGCGGGAGTTTCCGGCACCCGCGAAAAATCGCCAGTGGTGCGGGGATATACCCCAGGGCGAGGTACGCATCCACGGCCTGAGAGTCCAGGCGCCGGTCGTGAAATGCTGCGAGCGCCTTCAACTCGCTCGCAAACGCGAGGGTCCGCGCGTGATGAAAATAGACCAGCGGTTTTTCGCCGACGCGGTCCCTTGCCAAGGTCAATTCCCGTTCGCGCGCGTCCCACAAGGCAAAGGCAAACATACCGACCGAGCGAGTGAGCGTTTTTTCCACGCCCCACTCGGCGCAGGCTCGCAGTAGCACTTCCGTATCGGTCCCGGAGTGGAAGGGCCCCCCCAGTTCGCGGCGCATCTCCACATAGTTGAAAATTTCTCCGTTGAGAACCACGGTCCAGCGGCCGTCCGCCGAGGTCATCGGCTGCGCGCCGGCCTCGCTCAAATCGAGAATGGCAAGGCGCCTATGGCCCAGCGCAAGACCCCTGGAAGGATCGGCGAAGATTCCTTCCCCATCCGGTCCGCGATGGGCCTGCGCCTTGACCATTCCCCACACCATTTCCGTGGCGCGTCGATCTCCAATAACCCCTGCGATTCCACACATATTTTTATAAAGGGCTCACGCTCTGCCGCGGGCCGGGAAATTCCCTTCCCGCACACATCCGGCGAATGACGGCCGCGCCGGCGCGCTCCATCCAGGCAGGGGCGCCGAAACCGGTATCCCGCAGCATGCCGCGCCAGGCGTCGCAGGCCGCCTCCCCATGCCCGCTTTGGACGCGCGCGCGTAGAGTGAGGGCCAGTCGCGCCCGCACATTCGCCCGCCACGCCTTTTGCCAGAAGATGCGCCGCATTCCGTGAAGGTCTCGCGCGATTGCCCGCTCCACCATTTCGAACATTTCGCGCTGCAAATGCGCGCTGCCAAGCTGATTGCTCCAGTTGCCGGGGTGCCTGCGGTTGAGCACGCCGTGCCGGGCGAGAAAGGCCACCGAAAATTTTTCCACCACGCGCAAAAACCACTCACTGTCCGAAAACTGGTAAGCAGGGTCGAAAGGACCCACTTGCTCCCACACTTTCCGCCTCATAACGATGGTGGAGGGATGAAACGCCCAGTCGTAGTAGCGAACCAGATAAGGAAACAGCCCGTCGAGGGTCAGGACCGATTCCGGCCGCAGCCGGCGAGGCTCCCTCCTTTCCCCGTCTCCCGTCTCGATCGAATCGATAAAGCCGGAATGCACCAGGCCGATCGCCGGATGAGCCTCCAGGTAGGCGGCCGAGGCTTCCAGATGCCCGGGCAGAAACCGGTCGTCGTCCGAACACCAGGCGATCAGGTCGCCCCGGGTACCTTCGACGGCGGAGTTCCAGTTCTCGACGCCTCCCGAATTCCGGGCTTGCCGGATCAGGCGCACACGAGCGTTCGCGCCGGCCAGGCTCTCTATCGCCTCGGCTGTGCCATCGGTCGAAGCGTCGTCGGACACCACGATCTCCTCCGGCGCTCTCGATTGCGCAAGCGCCGCCTGGAGCGCTTCGCGCACCATCCGCGCGCGATTGTAGGTCGCAATGGCCACCGAGATCGTCATGCTTCGCGCCTCCTCATATACACCGCGAATCCAGCGGAGAATCCGAGGGCGATCGAGGTCCACGCCGCGGCCCGGGCGAAATGCACCTGGGTGTCGGACCAGGAACTCCACGACGCTCCCGCAACGAGAGCTAGGCCGCCGAGCCAAGCCGAGAAGCCGGCTGCTCCAAAACGGAATCCGTAACGGACTCGCGCGCGGGCATAACACAGCGCGAAATACACCGCGTAGGCGATCGCAAATCCGATGGCCGCGCCTTCGGCGGGCTCGACGATCCGTGCCAGCAGCATCGCCGCCGCGAAAAACGTCGCCTGCGTCAGCAGATCGAAGGCGAGAAAGGCCCACAGATCGCGCGCCGCCAGCATCGGCGTCGCCAGCACCCAGGCCCCGACTTTCAGGAAATCGCCGGCCAGGGTCCAGCGCAGGAATTCGGGTGAGGCCACAAAGGCGTGGGAATAAAGAACGCTCACCGCCAGAGGCTTGAGCGACTCGAGCGCCACGATCGCCGGCACGGTGGCCAACGTAGCCACCAGCAGCATGCTGCGCATTTGCGCGGCTCGGCTGGTGTTGCTCCGGGTCGCGGCGAGCGACGGCAAGTAATACGTTTGCACCGAGCCGAGAATCAGGGTCACCTGGGTCATGCTGATGTTCCACGCCGCGTCGAACTGGCCGGTCTCAGCCAGGCTTTCCTGGCGCGTAATCGAAGCGCGCACCGCCAGCAGAACGGCGGTCGCGGCTAGCCCGCTCGCAAGCATCGCCCCGGATATCGAAAGGAAATGCCGCGCCGCGCCCGCGGTCCACCATCGGCCCGCTCCTTGAAACCACTCGCGGAGCTGCCGGCGGTGGCCTCCCAGCGCGGCCAATGCGGCGACCGCCGTGGCGCCGGCCGGAATGGCCAGAAATAAAACCAGCGCGGCGGGATGCCCCGCCCGCACTTCCCAGGCCAGAGGCCACGCGATGGCTGCCGCCGCCAGGGGCGACGCCAGTTGCAGCCACGCCAGTTTGCCTATCTGTTGGAGCGCATTTAGAACCGCCGTCAAAAAGACGAACAGGCTCAACAGGGCGACGGTTGCCGCCAGCCATGGCAGCATCGGCGCACCCGACTGGGGAAGCTTGCTCCAGCGGACGATTTGGTGAGGAGCGGCCAGCATCGCCAGCGCGACCAGCGCCGTCCCGATCACAAAAAGAATCGCCACCGTTCGCACATATTCGCGGCGCGCACTCGTTTCCAACTCGCTTGCGCCCTGGACCAGCGCCGTTCTGCCGTTGGCGGTCGCGGCGATGACCGCGCCATCGCGCAGTTGCTGCAAGGTCGCGAGCAGTGCGACCGAGCCAGGCCCCAGCAAGGTGGCGATAATCTTGGTCCCCACGGCGCTGAGTAATCCGCTCGCCACCGAAGCGCCTCCGGTCTTGCTCATCGCCGAGACCATCGGGTGCCACCTTGCTTCTGCTCTGACCGCCTCGGTCACGGCCGTCATTGGGCGACGCTCGCTTGGTATTCGTCGAAATCGCGGATGTAATCCTCTTCCCGGTACACATCGGAAGCCAGCACCAGCAGCACCGCGTCGGGCGAGTACCTGTACTGTGTCGTCCACAACATGGGGGGTACATGCAAGGCGCATTCCGGACGGTCGAGCAGGATCTCTTCGCTGTGCGCGCCGTCGAACAGCCGCACTGAACAGCTTCCGTGCACCGCGACCAGGTACTGATGCAGCGTCCTGTGCGCGTGCTCTCCGCGGATTTCCCGGCTCGGCACGCCGAAAACCAGGAAATACCGCGACACCGGAAACGGCAGCGACTGGTTCAACTCGGCGAAGGACAGGTCGCCGCGATGGTCGGTGATTCGTGGAAGGCGATAAAGCGTCGCTCCTCCGATCAGAGGCGAAGCGTTCTGGGTGCCTGGCGCGCTAGGCTTGACCCTCTTCCGCCCTTCGCCGTCCACATAGCCCGTGACGTAGCCCGGATTCCCCACCACGATGGCCCGCGCCGGAACATCCCTAGTAACCACCGCACCGGCGCCGATCATGGCTTGTGATCCGATCGTGACGCCGGGGAGAATCGTCGCATTTGCGCCGATGGAGGCGCCGCGCCGCACTCTGGTCCGCGCGTAGGAGGCAGGATGGCGCCTGCTGCGCGGGAACGGATCGTTGGTAAAGGTGGCATTGGGACCGACGAACACGTCGTCTTCGAGCGTGACTCCTTCCCACAACTGGACGCCGCATTTCAGCGTCACCCGGTCGCCGACCTGCGCTCCTCCTTCGATAAACGTGTGGTCGCAGATGTTGCAGTCGGCGCCGATCCGCGCCCCGTCCAGCACGTGCGCGAACGCCCAGACGCGAGTCCTCGGGCCGACCTCCGCGGTTTCGATGCGCGCATCGAGATGCGCGAAGTAACGTGAGTTCGGCACTGCCAGTGCGGTGCTCATACCTTTTCCACCCACCAATTCCCCAGAGCCATATGACGGAGGCCGCTTCGCAAAAACACATCGACCGCGTCGCGCGCCCGGTACACGATCGGCTCGCCGTGCAGGTTGAACGACGTGTTGAGTACGATCCCCTCGCCCGTTCGCGATTCGTACTCTTTCAGCAGCCGGTAGTAATCGGCGTTGTGCTCCTCCCACACCTCGTGAGGGCGCGTAGTGAAGTCGTAAGGATGCTGCGCGGCACCGAACGCCGCCCTTTTATCGGGCCGCGAGTGGAACCCGAACATCATGTAAGGCGAAGATACCGGCTTCGGTTTCTCATAATAGTCGCCGGCGCGGCTGGCCAACACCGACGGCGCAAATGGCATCCAGAAGTCTCTGTTCTTGACCATTTCATTGATTTCGCGCACCGCCGTCGGCGAGTCCGCCCGCGCGAGAATCGACCGGTTTCCGAGCGCCCTGGCGCCAAACTCCACCGCTCCTTTCGCGCGCGCGACGATTTTCCCGTCGGCCAGCTTCTCCGCTGCAACCCGTTCGATATCGATCTCCCATCGGGATCTCGCGACTCGGGGTGAAATCGTTTGGAGCGCCACGTGCGCCTCGCCGTCGGTGATCGGTTCGCCGTAATAGAGCGCGCCCAACGGCTGGATCCGGTCGCCGGCGCGCGCCGCCAGATGACAGGCCGCGCCGATGCTGTTGGACTCATCGCCGCAGGAGGGAAACACGTACAGGTCCTCGACCTCGGGGATTTCGAGCAGCGCCAGGTTCGCCTTGACGTTCATGAACACTCCTCCGGCGCAGGCTACTTTGCGGATGCCTGTCTCGCGAACGGCGTTCGTGACCCACGTGACGAGCATCTCTTCGATGAACCTCTGGGCGCCGGCGGCGACGGTGTCGAAGCGTTTTCCATCGAGCAGTTTCTTCAGAAACTCGTAGGCCGCGTACATCGACGGCACGCCCGTGCGCCGCCTCCAGGACAACCCGTCGGGGGCGAACTCGAACAAACTCGAAAAATCGCGCGCGGCACTCTCAATCCGGCTCTTCGATGACACGTACGGCGCCAGGCCCATCACCTTGTACTCGTGCTCCAGAGGAGCCATCCCCAGATACAGCGTCACCAGCGCGTACAGCCGTCCGATCGAATCGTGCTCGGACACCGAGGCGATTCTCGAAAGCGCCCCTTGCGCCCCGATATTCACCGTCGCCGACAATCGGTCGCCCGAGCCGTCGCAGGTCAGCACGAGAATTTTTTCGTCGGGCCACGGAGCCGTGTGGTAGGCCGCCGACGCGTGCGCCAGATGATGCTCGACCGCCTCTACGTTCTCCTTCGCCACGCCGATCCCGGCCAACGCCGCGACTCTCTGGTCCGCCTTGCGCCTCTGATACGCTCGGTCAACAAACGTCCCCTTAAAGGGTTGCTTCCATCGGCTCGCCAGCTCCGCCGACCGCTCATAGTCGGCGAGAATCGTGTCGCGCTCCCACTGGTTGTAGTTCATGTACAGCCCGTTCAGGCCCACCCGGGCTCCGCTTTCATTCGCCAACCGGAAGGCGAGCTTCGCCGCTCCGGCCGGCGCGTCTCCCTGATTCTTGATCCGCGTCAGCCTTTCCTCCTGCAAGGCCAGCTCAACTCGCCCATCGCGCACCACCGCGACCGAGGCGTTATGGCCGTCGTGAATACCGACGAACACGCTCATGACGGCACCTCTTCCTTCGCCGCATAGTAGGAGCGATAGTAACCGTAGTAGTAGTAGCTGTCGCTCAGCTCCTTGTGGACCTCATTGAGCACCAGACCCACCACCTTCGCCCGAAGCCGGTTCAACGTCGCCAGCACGCTCGCGACCGCCTTGCGGCTGGTTTGGCCGGCGCGCGCCACCACGATCACTCCATCCACGGCGGTCGCCATCTGTAAGGGCTCCGCGAATCCCAGCAGGGGAGGCGCGTCGAGCACCACCAGGTCATAGTCGGAAGAAGCTTCCTCGAGCAGTTCCGCCAGTCCCCTGCCGATCAGGTCCGAAGCTCTCCTCGACGGAGGACCGGCGGCCAGAATATGCAATTGTTCCAACCCCTCCACCTTCACCAGCGCGTCCCGCCACGGAATCTCACCCAACAGCACATTCGACAAACCGATCACGCTCGGTAGATTGAAATTGCGATGGACACTCGGCCGGCGCAGATCCCCGTCGATCAGCAGCGTCCGCTTCCCCTGCTCGGCATGAGCGGTCGCCAGGTTGGCGGCGGTCGTCGTCTTTCCTTCACCCGGAGCGGCGCTGGTTACCAGCAGCGACCGGTACTGGCGATCGAAACTGCCCAGCAAAATCGAATTGCGCAACGTGCGGATCGATTCATGAAAACCGGTGAGATCCTGTTCCCCCTCAATCGCCATCCCATTCTTGAAACCGGCCTTGAAGTTCGGAGAGCCGGCCGAGTGGCGATTTTTCATCAACGGCAGACTGCCGATCACTTCCGTGCGCAGCGTACGCGAAACCTGCTCCGGATCGCGGATCGTTTTGTCGAGCAGATCGCTCACCACCGCCGCGCCGACCGCAACCAGCGCCGAAAACAGGAACGCCAGAAGAACGTTCAGCCGGATATCGGGAAACACAGCTTTGAGCGCGGGCCGTGCAGGATCGGCGATGCGGATCGCGCTGTTCTGAAAACCGGCGTTGATGCCAGCTTCTTTAATCTTGCGGACCAGTTCCTCGTAAAGAGTTTTGTCCGCGTCGGCCTCGCGCTTCAACGCCTGATATTCGAAGGAGCGGGCGTTGACATGGTCGAAATCCGCCTTGGCATCGGCCACCGCCTGCTTCACCGCGGCTTCGTGCCGCTCGCTCTCGTTGAATTCGATCGATACCCTCTGCCCGACGTCCTTCACGGCCGCCTCGATCGACGATTCCACCTCGCGGACCTTGGCCTCCGCCTTCCGATACTCCGGGTGATTAGCCCCGAAGTGACTTTTTACCTCGACAAAGTGTTCCCGCGCGTCGTTCAAATGGTCCACCAGCCGTCGAAGTCCGTCGGCCTGCGACGCCGCCAGCGCAGCCTCGATCGACCCTCCCTTCACCGATTCGTAGGCCGCTTCCTTTTTCAACCGGTCGCCTTCAGCATTCGTATATTCTGTATTCAGTTGCAGCAGGCGAGCCGCCAGAATGTTGGTCTTCTCCTCCGGATTGATGACGTTTAACTCGCGCTCGAAGCCGACCAGCGCCTGGCTCGACCGCTCCATTTTGGCTCGCAGTTCCTCGATTTGCTTTTCCATGAACGTCGCCAGCGACGCCGAGCTGCGAATTCTAATGTTATAGGTGTGCTCCAGATAGGACTGAGCGATGGCGTTGGCCGCGTCCGCCGCAAGTTGCGGATCGTCCGAACGGTAGCTGATCAGCAGTAGATAAGTGTTGGGTGGCCTGGTCACCTTTAAACGCTTGAGCGTCACCGGGGCGTCGCCAGCGCGCGGAACGGTCGACGTCGCCTCTGGCTGATGCTCCAGTTCGCGCAGCTTGAAGCGCTGATCCACGGGACGCAGCACCGAATCCGATTGCACCAGCTTGATCTGCGTGGCCAGATACTGATCCGAGTCGTTCAGCACCGTACGCGCTGCGTCCTGCCCAACCACTCCGGAAGGCGTCTGCCGGTCCACGTCGACCGTCGCGGTCGACTCGTAAATCGGCGTCAGACGCGAGGAAATAATAGTGGTCCCGATCACCGCAGCGGCGATAAATCCGCCGATTCGCCAGCGATAGCGCTTCAAGATCCATAGATACTGCGAAAGCGGAAGCTTGCCTTCCTCGGGTTCCTGTTCGGCCGGATTGTAGACGGGCGGCGCATACGCCGGCACGCGTCCCATCTCGACCAACATCGGCAACCGTTCTTGCTCCTGCATCGAATCTCCTTGTGACAATTGCGAAATCTACGGATGACTGTAAATGAGGATTCCCGACGCCGTCGTCGACGCGAATCCGATGGCGCGATCGATCGTGCTCATCGTCAGCCTCGCCGTCCGGTTGTCGGGGATATAAAAAATGTCGTTCGCCGTCAGCGCCACGTCCGGCTGCTTGCGATCCAGGATCTTTCTCAGATCGATGGGGACTTCCTGCTGCGCCTGCGGCGACCCGGTATCGCTACGGCGATAAATAAACGCCTGCTTACTGGCGTACGGCATCAGGCCCTCGGCCATGGCCAGAGCCTTCAGCACGGTCAGCCCGAATCCATCTTCAATCTTGAAAGCGCCCGGATGCTTTACGTTTCCCACCACAAAAACCCGACCGATTTGCGGCACCCGCACTTCTTCGCCGCCTTCGAGCGTCACATTCAACTCCGGGTCCGCCGAGTCGATGAGACCTTTCACAGGGATTCGTTCGATACGCGCCGCTCCGCCCGGAGCCAGAGGAGGTCTGGTCACCAGAACCTCAGTGCCCGCCTCGCTCGATAAACCCTGGGCCCGCGTTAACGCCTCCAGCAGGGTAGTTTTCCCCAGCGCCTGAAACGTCAGCGGATTCTTCACCGCGCCCGCCACGCTGATCGGACGGCTATGATACTCGGCGATGGTCACCGTGACCACCGGGTCCACCAGGATCTCTTCCGTACTCAGCGCCGACGCGATTTTTTCTTCCAATTCCGACGGCATCAGCCCCCTGGCTTCCACCTTTTGCTTCAGCATCGGCAAACGCAGAAATCCTTCCGCGCTCACGCGTACCGTTCTGGTCAGTTCCGGCGCACCGTATACCGAAATGGAAAGAAGATCGTTCGGACCGATCTTCTGCGCCGGTAGATTCCCCGCCAACGATGGCTCCGGCGCAGCGGACTGCGCCTCCTGCCCCGGCAACGCCCCGGCGATCAATACAAACAAAATCCATGACAAAATGACGATCCGCACTGTTCGCCCATTCCTGGGGAGGCGGTCGGGGAAGGTCGGCTCTCTACGAAGTTCGCGCACGAAACTCTTGTGCGCAACAGGGGGGATTCGTCTCAGGTGGATCTGAAAATTTGCGCCGGCTCTAGCGCCAAATCCGATACCACTTTGGGGACCCGGAGGTACTGGAGTTTTCCATCGGTTCTAAGGATTCTCCGGTAAGGGTAGCCCGTGGGTTAGAGACGCACAGCGCCTCCGCCCACTCCTCCCCGTAATTCTTCTTCACCCACGCATGCGCCAGGTCGAGCCTCGGCGGACGATGCTCGCAATCATGCCCGTCGCTGGCCAGAAAATGCACCAGCCTCCGGTCGAGCAGCGTACGCGAAAACTCCACCGCGCGTCGTCCGAACTCCCCCAGCAGGCTCTGCCCGGTCACCTGCACGCAGGCGCCCGCTTCCACCCATTTGGCGATCTGATCGACCCTCTGCCGCAGCAACCCGTTGCGTTCCGGATGCGTGATCACCGGCGTCATGCCCGCCTCTTCCAGTCGCGAAAAAATCTCTGCCGTGTTGTTAAAAATCAGCAGGTCGGAAAACTCGACCATCAAATAACGATGCTGGTTGATAGTGTATTTGCGCGGATTGGCGATAGCGTCCTGAATATTATCGAAGCTGAGGTGAAAATCGCAGCCCGCGTGCAGGCGCAGCACGTTGTCCGACGCCTCGGCTACTTCGGCCAGGCGTTCCTGGACGAGTTGCGGATCGAAGCAGAAATTTGGATTGGCGTGAGGCGTGGCCACCAGGTCGGTGGTGCCGTGTTCGGCCGCCAAGCGCACCATGGCTACCGAATCCTCAAGGGTCCGCGCGCCGTCGTCCAGACCGTACAGCACGTGGCTGTGAATATCGATCAATTTTTGATTTTAACGCGAGTGGGATATCATTGCCCCGCGCGCGGCGGGATCTTCACCAGTTCAATGCGCCGATTCTTCGCCCGCCCCGCTTCCGTCGTATTCTCGACAAGCGGCCGCGCGTCGCCGATTCCCTGCGGATCCAGGCGCGCCCGCTTCACCCCGTTCGCTGCCAGCCACGTCACCACAGCCGAGGCGCGCCGGAACGACAGCGTCTTATTTCCCATTTTCGTGCCGGTGTCATCGGTGTGACCCTCCACACGCAGACGCCATGTCGGATGATCGCTCATCATCGCAATCACTTCGTTCAGAATCGCCTCCGACGCGGGCGTCATTTCGGCCCGGCCCGGCAGGAACTGGATCGCATACAGAGGCACATGCCCGTAGCGCTCCAGCATATCGGCGATCGCGGAAGCGTCGGTGACGGAGTCGAAATCCGGCGCCACCGAGCGGATCTCGGTCAGCGTATAGTAGCGCGAAGCCGCCTCCACCGTGACCCAGAAATCGTTCTTGCGTGCCGTCAGTTCCGCTTCCGCGTCGCTAAACCGGTAAGGAATCTCGAACCCCGCGGCCCTCAGCGAAACCGCCGCCTGCGCCACGATCGAAGCGGGCGTGGTTCCTTCCCGGCATTCATACATGACCGAACGGCTGTTACCTTCAATCGACGTGTTGACCGGCTCGCCCTTATCGTCCTCGCCCACCGCGACATCGCGACGATCGGAGTCCTTCTGCTCGCAGTTATCGATCCGGCATTCCAGCAGCTTGGGAAAAAATTTTGAATCCACGCAGCCGGCCTGATCGGGAGCAAGCTTCGGACTCTGGGCGCGCAGCACTGGAATCCCGGTCAGCGTGAGGAGGAGCAGGAACAAAACGTGAGGAGAATGTTTCACGCCACGCTTACGATTCTACCAGGAAAGTCATCCGCCGATCGAGTACATCGGCCTCGGCGGCGCGACAAACCGCGCGGAGTTGATCTCATGCCCGATCCATTTCGCGTGCACCGACCCGCCGACGGCCTCGGCTATTTCCTCATCGGAAGCGTTACGGCGAATCAGAGCGCGAATGTCGGTCTCCTCCACCGCGAACAGACAGTACCGGAGCTGTCCGTCGGCGGTGATCCTCAGCCGGTTGCAGTTCATGCAGAAGGGCCGGCTGACGGAAGCGATAAAGCCCACCCGTCCGATTCCGTCGCCGAAGCGATACTCGGTCGCCGGAGCCCTGGGATCGCGCTCCGGAATCGCTTCGAGCGGCCCGATCCCCCGTTCCAGCATCGCGATCATGTCGTTGGCCAGTAGCACCCTTCCGCGCTCCCACAGCCCCTGCGCGTCCAGGGGCATGAACTCGATATAACGGATTTCAATGTCGCGCTCTCGCCCGAACCGCGCCAACGGCACGATATCCGGCTCGATCAGATCCTTCACCGCCACCACGTTAAGCTTGATCGGCCCGTACCCCAGTCTGCGGCACGTCTCGATGCCTTCCATCACCCGGTCGAAGTCGTCGCGCCGGGTAATCTGTTTGAACCGTTCGCGGTCTAACGTATCCAAGTGCACGTTGATCCGCCGGAGGCCGGCTTCATACAACTCCTCGGCCTGCTGCGCCAGCAGCACGCCATTGGTGGTCAACGCCAGATCCTCGATGCCTTCGATCGAAGCAAGCTTCCGGATCAGCGTGGAGAGATTTTTCCGCAGCAAAGGCTCCCCGCCCGTCACTCGCAGCTTGCGAACGCCCAGCCGCGCCGCGATCCCGGCAAACCGTTCAATCTCCTCGAAGGTCAGCAGTTGTGCGCGCGCCTCGAACTTCACCGCCGTCTCCGGCATGCAGTAAAAGCAGCGGATGTTGCAGCGGTCCGTAACGCTGATCCGTAGACTGTCGTGAACGCGCCCGAAGGTGTCGACCAGTTTGTTTGTCACGTCAGCAGTCCCGTGCCATCACTTGACCGCCAGCATCCGCTCGATCGGCACTCTCGCCCGATCGATGATGTCCCGCGAAAGCTCCACGCGCGGCGCCAGATTCTTCAGTGCATCGCGCAATTTTTCCAGCGTGTTCCGCCGCATGTACGGACATTCGCTGCAATTGCAGTTCTCATTCGGCAGAAAATAAAACTTCTTCTCCGGCGCCAGCCTCTGCAGCGAATGCGCGACGCCGCTCTCCGTCATCACGATAAACTCCGGCGCATCCTGATGGGCGCACCAGTCGATGATCGCCGATGTCGATCCGATAAAATCCGCTATCGAGAGAATATCGCGAGAGCACTCCGGATGCGCCGCCACCAGCGCCGATGGATGCTCCACCCTGGCCGCCGCCAGCTTGCGCGCGGCAAACGTCGCGTGGACGATGCAGGCGCCCTGCCAGATCTTCATGTTCGTCCGCCCGGTCTGCTCGCGAACATAATTGCCCAGGTTAATATCGGGCAGGAACAGAATCGGCTGCTCCGCGGGAATCGAATTGACGATCTTCACCGCATTGCGCGACGTGCACAGAATATCGCTTTCCGCCTTCACCGCAACCGACGTATTGATGTAGGAAACGATCGCGTACTCCGGATGCTGCCGTTTAAACGCCCGCACCTGCTCCACCGGGCAGCTATCCACCAGGCTGCATCCCGCGTCGCGATCCGGCACCACAACGGTGCGCTCCGGGTTCAGCACCTTCGCCGTCTCGGCCATGAACCACACGCCGCAGAACGCAATCACCTCGCCTGAAAACTGTTGCGCCTTTCGCGCCAGTTCCAGGCTATCGCCCACCGCGTCGGCCAGGTCCTGAATCTCGGCATCCTGGTAATGATGCGCCAGAATGACGGCGTTCCGGGACAGTTTCAGATCGGTTATCTCTTCAACCAGGGAATCGATGGCAACCATGAGGAACCGCTATCTCTATTCTATCCCCTAGTAAGCTGTCCCAGTCATTGCCAAGCCTACTTCGCCGCCGCCTTGCTCGCCTCCCGATACGCCGCCAGGTTCGATTTGTCGATCAGCGTGTCCCCCGTATCGACGAATCGCGGCAATGGCGACTTCGGGTCTCCGGCAAAATCCACGGTGAGCGAAGGCAGCTTGTTCAGATGCAGATCGGCGATCATGCGCAGCCCGATGTAGCCCATCGTAAACGGCTTCTGCGCCACCGTCGCCGTGATCCATCCATCCTGGATCCCCTCCAGCGTCCGCGGCAGCGCGTCCGTGGCGATCACCACTTTTTTGGCGTTCGCCCTCTTCAACACCTCCGCCACTTCCCCGGCCGATTCGGCGTCCATGCAAACGAACCCATCCACCGGCTTGTGCTTTTCCACAATTTCCTGGGTCTTGTCGAACGCCACCACCGGATCGCCCTTCATGTCGACCACCTCCTCCAGTTTCACCTCCGGATTCTGTGCAAACACGCTCCGGTATCCGTTGAGCCTCTCCTCAAGGTTCGCCTGACCCGCCAGCAGAAAGGCCACAACGTTCCCCTTGCCATTCAGAGCTTTAACCGCCGCACGCCCTCCCACCTGGCCGGCTTCGTAATTATTGGTGCCGACGAAAAACAGCCGCTTGCTCGACGGCGCATCGGAGTCGATGGTCAACACCGGAATCCCCGCCGCCACCGCCGCGTCGATGTCGTCGGCCAACAGCTTCGGATCTCCCGCGGAAACCAGAATGCCCGCCGGACTGGTGGCGGCAATTCGCTTGAACTCGTCTCGCTCCGCCTTCGCATCGTACGACCCGGGCCCGTTCAGCGCGGCCGTAACGCTCAGTTCCCGAGCCGCCCGATTCAGCCCTGCCGTCACCTGTTCCCAATACGGAGACTTCGCATTCGCGACAACAAGATAGTACTTCTCAGTAACATTATGCGGCGCCGACCCGCATCCCGCCAGAAACACCACCGGAAGAAAAACCGCTGACCTGATAGAGATCACGTCCAAACCCTCCCCTGAAACAATACTCGGGAAAATCAAGAACAGCAACCCCATCCTGGCTCGACGCTCCGTGTGAAAACTCCCGTGCTGACCGCTCCTGGCGGACGCTGCTCCCCTTTTCTCGATGAATCCCCAAGGCCCGAAATAGCGACTATCTGGAGCGGTCCAAGCCGACGTTTCACACAGACTCGTAAGCCTGGGGACTCTTCCGGTAACGAAATGACCGTAACAGCCCACAACTCGAGGTTCCCGAGGCATATCATCATAGTGCCGATGTGAAGGAATCGCTTTCAGAAAGGTTGGGACGCTCTCGTCCGCTGACCTGATAGAGATCACGTTCAAGCCCTCCCCTGAAGCAATAGACCCCTTCCGCCCGAAGTGACGCGAGCTTCAGCTTGCAGAGTCGGCTTCAACCGGCGTGAGTCGTTCTCACTCTTAGGCTGAAGGGGACAGATGGACGAGCGGGCTGGCAGGGGTTGAAGGGACTGAAGGGGACTGGGTTTCTGCCGGTTTCTCACCGAAGCTCTAAAGAAATCGGAGGAGGCGGTTGTTGTCCCGGATTTCTTACGAACGGGGTACGGTCTCGTCCGTCCGGTTTTTCATTCGGGTGCGGGGGACGCAGGCGGCGCCTCTGCCGCCTTTGCGCGGACGAGTGACACGGTCAGCAGCGCATGGAGCACCTGATCTGCGAGCCGATAATTGAAGAGAGCTGGCCCCGCAAGCCCGTGACAGACGAGGTTCCGGATATTCTGTCCTCGTTCGTCGGCAAGGAACGTCTGGAGATAGAGCCGCACGTCATCCCCGAGGGCCTGTTTGATTGCCGGTTCCCGCAGAATGTCGTTGAGGTTTTTGACCTGCACCTTTCCGTTGCGCCCGGCTTTGAGTGTCGCAACGCCCATCAATGAAAGCAGCTCTCGCAGTGCCCGTTCCACTTGCGGAAGGATAACGTGAATGGCCTTGGCATGGTCCCCGGCAAGCCAGGCGGCGATGCCTTCCTCCAAGATCGGCCGCCGCTCGGCCGCGAACACGGGCGATTCGTAAAGAACAGAAAGAATCACGTCGGTTGTGATGTTTGCCGATTTCCGGAGATGGTCCAATGTGCGGCTCAGCATGAAATTGTAGAAATCAATATGCTGCGCCAGTTGCATGATGAGGCGTCCCTCCGGATCGTCCTCGATGCTCCCGGCCTGCGCGGCGAAGCGCCCGTCCACGATCCGGGTGACGCCGATGCGGGCCACCAGCGGCGTCTTCGTCAGCATTTCTTGAAGCGTGGCTCTGATGTTGCCGGTATTGGGAATGAGTTCGCGCGCGATGCGAAGGAGAGCGTCGCGAGGCGATCCTTGCGTCAGGTTCTCGATGAGTTGCCGGATTTCCTCTTCCTTCAGCTCGACCGGCACGCGAATTTGCTTGAGCTCACCGGCGACCGTCTTCCCTCTCTCCGCAAGGGTCGCCATTACCCGGTCGGCATCCTCGTTCATACCTCGATTCTTAAATTCATCATGGACGGGCTGCAGCCAGCCCATCGCCAGCATCGAGTTCGCTTCTCGCAAAATCCGGGACGGACGAGACCGTCCCTCCACATCAAATTTCCTTTGTGAGACGCGGTTTACTATCTTGGCGTGGCCATCGCCTGTTCGAGGGTCTCACGAATGAAACGAGTATAAGGTATGCCTCGCGCCTTGGCCCGGGCCTTTACCTCCTCCAGCAACTGCCTCGGCACACGCATGTTGATCTGGTTGTCTTTCTTCTCGAATTCAAACCGTACGGTCTTAAATTGCGAAAAATCGAGTTTCGACAGGTCGCGGGCCAGAAACGCCTGCGCTTGCTTATCGGTCTTAAGATTCGGAACTTTCTTTTTCATATGCTTCTATTTCCTTCGCGTGCATATAACGAGCAGTCACGGGACGGATCAGACGGCGTTTGTCCTTCGTTCGCAGCGTGAAGGCCACGAAAACCGGCCGCCCCGTTTTCATTCTGCCGACTGCAATCAGGCGATCCTCTGCCGCTGAATGCCGCAGATCTGGCGCGATTCGGGGAGCGTCCGCAAACAGAGCCTCAATTTGCTCAATCGAAAGACCATGCTTCTGACATTTCCTGCGGTTCCCGTCATCCCAATCAAATCCGCTAACGCGCAGATCCACGAGTCCAGGATACTACACAAATGTATATACAGTCGGAGAAACCCGGAAATGAAAACTGCCCCTCTGCCGGCGCGCCTGCGAGGCGTGCGCGACACGGGAAACTTGGGCACGAAGACCAGGGATCAACACCACTCCAACCCACCAAAACTCCCGGCGTTTCAACCACCTCCCACTTCCACCCACCCAAACCCCACGCCGCCCAATGGTATCTCGTTAACGAAAGAAGGAAACGAAATGCCATCCAACGCAGAAATCAACCAAGCCAACGCCCAGCACTCCACGGGACCCGTTACCGACGCCGGTAAACAGCGATCCTCCCTCAACGCCCTCCGCCACGGACTCACCGCGCAAACCGTAGTCCTGCCCACCGAGGACCTCGAAGCCTACCAGTCCCATTTAAAATCCTTCACCGCCGAATACCACCCCAAGGGCGCCACCGAATGCAACCTCATCCAGGCCCTCGCCGACGCCACCTGGCGCCTAAACCGCATCCCCGCCCTAGAAGC
>CAVVNE010000109.1:0-8722 GCA_963749245.1 Bryobacterales bacterium | reverse complement strand
GTCCTAGTCTGCTTTTCTCAACGATCGTATTGCTGTCAATAAATGGACACCCTTGCGGGTCGATTCCAGGTGAATCCGGTGATACTTGCCGTCGTCGAACGGCGAATAATAGGCGAGGCTGTAGCTGCTTCGCTCATCGCTTAATGCCGCCGCTAGCGCCTGGGGGAAGGCGCTACTCGAGAACCAGCGGCCTCCGGTGACCGTGGTCAACAATTGGAGCGCCGCGCGACCTTCGCCGTTGGGGTCCGACGCTGCTCCGGCGATCGACTCGTCGACGGCATAGATCGCCACTTGCGACTGCGCGACCTCGGCGCCGAAGCTTCTTAGCTGCGACGTGAAATCCACAAAGTCGCCCCGCGGAGACTTGGCCGTCAACGGAATTCCGTGAGTCACCCACAGCAGATTCTTTCGCCCGGGGAACCCGGCCAGTTGGACCGCGAGCGCGGTCAGCGCCCGAAAGGTCATATTCGCGCGCAAGACAGGGTCCAGCGCGTTCGCGTCGCGAAATCCGGACGAGGCTCTTACCACCTCGTCGAGCCCGGCGATCAACTGGCTGGAGGACGGTTCGAACTCTTTCCCTGAGCTGTTTGGCGCGGGCAGCGGACGAACGGGCGCCAAATCACCATGATTGTCGAGAAAGTAAAGATACACACGGTCGCCCGGACTGTACGGCCCGGAGACCGGAGCTGACCTCGTTCCAAGCCGCTCCCGTGGTCATTAACCTCTCGTTCCAACGGTCCAGAACGACCACCGTGGGGCTTAAAGGCGGCTTGCCACCGGCAAGCCGCAATTCCGACACGGGCCGGGATTTTCCATCCTCCTTGATTCGAATTTCGTTGGGCGCGAGGTCGGTCACCGGCTCGCCCTTGCGGGAGGTGGCGACAACATTGAGCGTTACGAGCTTTCCTTCAGGTTGGCCGCCAGATTGCCCAAACGCCAGGAGCAGGATCGCCAGGAGCATGAAAATACCCAATCGTATGCCTTTCGCCCAGAGGGGGCCATCGCAGGAATGAGGTACTTATTGGCAGGGGAGGATGGTAGACGCGGGTTGATTTTCTGTTAATTTTCGAGCGGGGCGGGCGTAGCGGCTGCGAATGTCAGAGGGTCGAGCAACTGGCCGGTCAGGTCGGGGGCAATGGGGGTGTCCGATCCGTACTTGGTTGGCCATTCCTTTGGTAGATAGAGTGTTCCGAAACATTTGTCCATCCACGGAAAAGTGGCCGCGAAATTCTTGTTGAGGACGTCTGGGCCGTCGTTGGTGTGGTGCCAATGATGGAAGCCGGGGGTGGAGATCAGCCATTCCAGGAAGCCGAAGCGCCACTTCACGTTGGAGTGGATGAAGTAGGCCCAATACACGGTGACGGCGGTGACGGCCATAGGCACAAA
Organism: Bryobacterales bacterium; assembly: GCA_963749245.1. GTDB lineage: Bacteria > Acidobacteriota > Terriglobia > Bryobacterales > Bryobacteraceae > Palsa-187. The sequence goes on along the minus strand of CAVVNE010000109.1, from coordinate 7,336 downwards.
GTCGGCCCGGTTGCCCAGAGGCTGCGCGAGGCCCGCGACATAAAGAGGTGCCAGGGCGCAGAAGTGAGTGAAGAACATGTCGACCGGATGGGCTTTGGTGGTGACCAGCCAGTCCATCTCCTCCGCGCTATGGTGAACGACGTGAAAACGCCAGAGCAGGGGAATCTGGTGCGACCAGCGGTGGCCCCAGTAACCGCCGGCTTCACTTACGACCAGCGCGGCGGCCAGGCGCAGCCAGAGAGGCAGGACCGCGACCGAAGAGTAAAACGCCAGCGGAACCACGCGATGCAGTCCCGCCGCCAGCACCGTCAGCGGGATAATCATGAGAAGTTTCGGGAGGATGCCGTTCAGGAAGTAGTAGAACAGATCCGCGCCGAAGGAGCGTCGAAACACTTTTTGAGCGCGGTTCCCAAACATTCTTTCGAGAGGCACGAATACGATCAGGAGAAGGACCAGATAGAGGCTGAGGCCCACCAGTTCTTTCGCGAAGGCGATCAACGGCCTGGGTAGGTTCACCAACTGCTATCGGCAGGGAGCGGCAAAAGCGCACGTGGAGTACCGGCTGCTCCTCAGTACCATTTTTTGTAGGGCACCCTACGCTCTAAGGCTCTTTCCGCCGATCACCCCTCTATGAGACTCGTGTCGGCCGTGATGCGTCTTTTCAGGATTATTTTGCTTATTCTCGTCGGCTTAATGGGCTCGCGGCTGTCGACCGCCCAGAAGGTCGACAATCGGGCCAATCTGCCGAGCCTGCCAGGCGATATTATCACGCCCAGCCGCGGGATCGGTCCGTTCGACGCCAGGCAGGCGAAGGAGTGGCACGACACGGCCGAAATCCTGTGCGCGCAAAGCCGGTATGAAGAGGCGGAGAAGCTGTACCTGAAGCTTTTGGAGGAGCGCGAACACGCACTGGGACTGAACAATCCGGAGCTGGCGAGCGATCTGAACGACCTGGGGCGGGTGAGTTTCGCGCAGATGAAGTATCAGCAGGCGACGTCCTATTATGAGCGGTCGCTGCAGATCATGGAAACGTCGAAGGGCAAGCAGGATCTGGCAGTGGTGAGGCCCCTGGAAAAGCTGACGCGGATTTCGCAGACGCTGGAAAAATATCCGCAGGCCGAACAGTATGCGCGGCGAGCGGTAGCGGTCGTCGAGCGAGTGAAGGGGCCCGACGCGGCCGAGCTGGCGCCGGAGCTGGTGGCGGTAGGCGAACTGCTGTTGATCCAGAGACAGTTTTCGTCGGCCGAGCCGATGTTCGACCGTTCGGTGAAGATTCTCGAGAAGACGGCGGGGGTGGCCAGCGCGGATCTTCTGCCGTCGCTGGACGGCCTGGCCGACGCCTACGACAACATGCACCGGCAGAGCGATGCCGAGACGGCGTGGCGGAGGGCGCTTTCGATTCGGGAGAGCGCGTATGGACCGTCGACGGTGGAGGTGGCGGCGACGCTGGATCGTCTGGGCAGGCTGTACCAGGGGCAGAAACGATATCCGGAGGCGAGCTACTGCTATGAGCGGGCGCTGTACATCCGCACGAAGGTGCACGGCGAAAACAGCGCCGACACGCAGGCGACGCTGAACGACGTGGCGCAGGTGTACGCCGCGCAAGGCCGGCAAACGGACGCCGAGCCTCTGTTCCGGGGGATGTTGACGGCCAAGGAACTGGACACGGTGGCGAGCCTGAATTCGCTGGCTGCACTGATGGCGGACCGCAACCGTAACGCGGAGGCGGAGTCGCTCTACAAGCTGTCGATTGCGCTTCTGGACAAGCATGGTTTCGTCACGGCTCGCAGGCCGGTTTTGAATCGCGCCGATCCGCCGCCGCCGCAACTGGCGGAGACGTTGGATCAATATGCGGCGCTGCTAAAGAAGATGCGGAAGAGATCGGACGCGGCCAGAATGGAGACGCGGGCGCGGATTCTGCACGGGATTCCGGAGCCGGTGTCGCAGGTGACGAAGAAGAAGACGCGGTAGCAGGGGGGATTTGAGCGCCTGTCCGACTCGCCCCTTTTAGGTTCGAACCCCAGGGCGTCAGAGTCTGGATGAAAAGTCGGCTCGGACCGCTCCGTCGAAGATAAACAATCAACGATTACGGTGGGGCGGACGGCCTCGTCCGCGCCGGACCGCTGGTCCGGCTTCCACGTACAGGCCGACGAGGGCGTCGGCCGCAGGCCGGGGGGCCTGCCCCACAAGACAATCTGATTTTCCTGGCTCCGGCATGGGCCATCGGCCCATGGACACTCCTAACAGAGGTGGCGTGGTACTACAGGAAAAACTAAGGTCCGCCGATAGAAACGCTTGATGGTCAGCATGTTAGATCTTCAAGACCGGGCTCCGGAGATCGAAGAACCTGTCGAGGCTCCGCAGGAGTTTGAGTTCGTCCTCGGGTGGCGCCAGATTGCGAGTCTGCTGTTTGTCGCGACGGTCGTGCTGATGATCTGCGTCGCGGTATCGTACCTGGCGGGGAAGTCGATGTCGGCTAAGGCTCCGGTGGTGGCCGCCGCGGAGGTTCGAGAACCGGATCCGCCTCCCATCGTATTGAATCAGGAACCGGCACCGGTGGTGGAAGCGCCTTTGTTCGCCGACCCGAAGAACGGGTCTGTGTACATCCAGATGGGGGCGGTCGAAAAGGGCGTTGCCGTCATCTTTGCCGAAGGGCTGCGCAAGCGCGGACTGGCGGCGTTTGTCGCTCCCGGGCCCAGCGATAAGATTTTTCGCGTGCTGATCGGGCCTCTGGCGGACGCGGCGGCGTATGTGAAGGCGAAGGATACGGTGGACAAGATCGGTCTGGCGACGTTCGCGCGCAAATTCCCAAACTGATTACACTGGTTCGATGAGCACAAAGCCATTGGATGGACGGGTTGCCGTCATTACCGGCGCGAGCCGCGGGCTGGGAAGAGCGATGGCGGTGGAACTGGGCGCGGCGGGCGCGAAGCTGGCGCTGGTGGGACGCGACACGGCGAAACTTGACGAAACGGCGGCGGAGGCGGGCGCCGAATCGGCCGTGTTTCTCGCCGACGTCACCGACGAAACGCAGGTACGCGCGCTGGAGCAGGGCGTGCGCGAGCGTTTCGGGCGGGCCGATATTCTGATCAACAACGCCGGGATGAATATCCGCAAGCCGATGGTGAAGTACACGCTGGACGAATGGAACATGGTGCTGGACACGAATCTGACGTCGGTGTTCCTGGTCACGCGGTCGTTCATTCCGATGATGAGGGGGAGAGGCTACGGGCGGATCATTAATCTGGCGTCGATGATGAGCCACGTTTCGCTTCCGGGGCGCACGGCGTATTCGGCCAGCAAGGCGGCGCTACTGGGCGTGACGCGCGCGCTGGCACAGGAACTGGCGGGGGATGGGATCACAGTGGTCGCCATCAGTCCGGGGCCGTTCGCGACCGAGATGAACCAGGCCCTGATCGCCAATCCGGAGCTGAACCAGCAGTTCGTTTCCAATATTCCGCTCGGCCGGTGGGGCAAGGTGGAGGAGATCGGGAAGCTGGCGCTTTATCTTTGTTCGGAGGAGGCCGGATTCATTACCGGCTCCGATATTGTGATCGACGGCGGATGGACTTCACGTTAATAAAACTCCATTAAGAAAATTTGAGGGCGAATTGGGCCGATATGGCCTATGATGTGCTACATGGGCTTGCTTGCTTACTTGCTCTGCTCCGCCGGTCTGCTGACGATCCGCGAAGTTCCCGCCGGCACCCGCCTCGAAATCCGGTTGACCAGCAGCGTGGGTTCCTACGCAAGCAAAGCCGGCTCTCCCGTCACTGCGGTGCTGATTGCGCCGGTTCGGGTGAGCGGCGAGTTGTTGCTGCCCGCGGGGAGCGTTCTTACGGGCACGGTGAAGTCCGTACGGCGAGTGGGGCTGGGAGTGGTGCATGAAGCGGCGGCGATGACGCTCGACTTCACGGAGATTGTTCTGCCGGACGACGAGACGCTGCCGCTTTCGGCGCGCGTGATCGCGGTGGACAACGGGCGGGAGCGCGTCGAGAAGAACGGCGAGATCGGCGGGATGCGCATGACCTCCAGCGTGGCGTACCGATTCAGCGGCTACATCCGGATGGCGCTGATGATGGATGTGCACGCGGAGCTGGCGGTATGGGCGATCAAGACGCTGGTGATCCAGGTTCCGGAACCGGAGATTTACTTCACGCCGGGAGTGGAGCTTTCTCTTACACTGACGGAACCGCTGCCGGCGCGGGCGCAGCATGAACCGGAGGATGGTCCGAGGCGTTTGGCGGAATCCGAGCGCGACTCGCTGGACCAGATTCTGGCCGCGATGCCGAACCGGACGACGGCGCCGTCGAACGGGCGGCCGTCGGACCTGGTGAACCTGATGTTCGCCGGATCGAGGGAGCAGATCTCGACAGCATTCCTGGCCGCGGGATGGACGCTAGCCGAGCCGTGCAATATGCGCTCGCGATTTCAGGGAATGCGCGCTTTTGTCGAGGGGCGGGGAAACGCGTCGTTTCCCATGTCCGCCCTGCTGTTGAACGACGAGGAGGCGGACATGTCGTGGCAGAAGGGGTTCAACGACATGTCGAAGCGCCACCACATCCGCATCTGGAAGCAGCCGCAGACCTGGGACGGCCAGGAAGTGTGGGCCGGAGCTGCGACGCGCGACATCGATTTCGCCTACATGCACCACGGCGCGGCAATGACGCACCGCATCGACGGAAACATCGATCAGGAGCGCGACAAGATCGCTTACGACCTGGCGTTTACCTCCTACGTGGACGTGCTGGATTGGGCGGAGCGCAGCAGCCTCCCGGGCGTCACGCGGAACGGCACCGGCGACCTGATGAATACGGATAAGAAGCTGGCCGTGCTCCGCCTGCGCGATTGCGAAACGCCTCGGCTTTCGACCGATACGCAGGAGATGGACTCGCTGCCGATGCACGGGCGGATGGGGCAGCGCTTCGTGCGCCGCGAGATTTTGAGCATGCGCAACGACATCGTCCGCAACAACGTGTACTGGCGCGGTTATGAAGGCGTCCGCTGGATTGTGACGAATGTGCGCAAGCGCAATCGTCCGCCGGAGGTGGCCGACGTGGCGCCGAATCCTTCCTTTACGCGGTTCGTCTCTCTCCGGTAGACTGGCGGCTAGGCGCAGACCGCTCCCGATGGTCGCGGTTCCATTCAGCCGGGAGCGTAAGCGAGAGCTGAGAGATTACATGGTCACACGGCGGGGGTTTATCGCCGCGGTTTCGGGCGGGCTGGCGCTGGGGGCCGAACCATCCAACGACCTGAAGCTCTGGTACCGACAGCCGGCGTCGATCTGGACCGACGCGCTGCCGGTGGGCAACGGACGCCTGGGCGCGATGGTGTTCGGTGGGATCGAGACGGAGCGGATCGCGCTGAACGAGGACACGCTGTGGTCCGGGTCGCCGAAGCCGTGGAACAATCGCGACGCGAAGAAGGTCCTGCCCGAGGTTCGAGGCCTGGTGATGGAGGAAAAATATCACGAGGCGGACGCGCTTTGCAAGAAAATGCAGGGTCCATACAACCAGTCGTATCAGCCGCTGGGGAATTTGATTCTGAAATTCGACGCGCCAGATGCGGCGGATTACCGGCGGGAGCTCGATCTGGATTCAGCCATTGCCCGTGTGACCTATCGCGCGGGCGGAGCGGTATTTACCCGCGAAGTCTTCTGCTCCGCGAAGGATCGGGTCATGGTCGTGCGGCTGACGTGCGATCAGCCGGGGAAGATCCGGTTCAGTGCGTCGCTCGACAGTTTGCTGCGGTCGCGGACGGCGGCGGCGGGGGAAGATCTGCGACTGATCGGCAAGGCTCCGGCGCACGTCGACCCCAATTATTTCAAGACGGCAAATCCGATCATTTACGACGATGAAGAAGGCAACGGCATGCGCTTCGAATGCCGTGTGCGGATGGTTCGTGAGGGCGGCAAGGCGGTTGACGGTGGCGTCGACGGCGCGGATGCCGTGACGCTGTTTCTCGCCGCGGCGACAGGATATCGGGGGTACGATGAGATGCCGGACGGTCCGGTGGATTGCCTTGCGCCGCTCGATGCGGTCGCGAACAAATCCTACGCGCAGGTTCGGGCGGATCATGTTGCGGATCATCAGAGATTGTTCAGGCGGGTCACGATCGATGTGGGGCGCAACGGCAGGTCGGCGCTGTCGACAGACGAACGGCTGAAGGCGTTTCAGGCGGATCCGGACGATCCAGGGATGCTGGCGCTGTACTTTCAGTACGGGCGTTATCTGCTGATTGCGAGTTCGCGGCCGGGGTCTCAGCCGGCGAATCTGCAAGGCATCTGGAACGAGGAGGTGCGTCCGCCGTGGAGCTCCAACTGGACGGCGAACATGAACGTCCAGATGAATTACTGGCCGGCGGAGACGTGCAATTTATCCGAATGCCACGAGCCTCTTTTCGACTTGATCGAGGGGCTGAGCGTGACGGGCGCCGGGACGGCGAAGGCCAATTACGGCGCTTCGGGCTGGGTTTCGCATCACAATGTCGATTTGTGGAGGCAGTCGGCGCCGGTGGGGAATTATGGCCAGGGCGATCCGAAGTGGGCCAACTGGCCGATGAGCGGTCCGTGGTTCTGCGCGCATCTTTGGGAGCATTATCTATTCACCGAAGACAAGAAATTTCTGGAGCGTTGGGCTCAGGTCAGAGGTGTTAGGTCTCGGGTCTTGGGGCATAAACGTGTTCCATGCCCCGCGCTCGGTTATCAGTTTAACAGCCGGGCGCCACGAATTGTGCCGACCTGAGGGCTCGCACCGGCGCATTCACATGGCGCGCGTGTTATGGGAGTGGATTGAGGCCGCGGCAGCCGCCTCATGCCCTGCCGGAAGCAAGGCGCATCGAAAGTTTCACGGAAACGAGTGCCGCCAGCAGTGCGAGCACGGTCCAGATCGCCGCGGACTGGATGCCTCCGTGGAAAAAGGGCAGCATTCCGAACGGCAGGGACATGGAAGACTGCGTAGCGGTTGCTTTACCCGCCTGCAGAATGGCCACAACCACTGCAATCAGAGTAATGCGAGCACCAATCCCCCAGCCACTAAGCCGGGTAGAGGCAGCTTCCAGGAAACGGAATCGGCGGCGGGGCTCAGGCCTCGCGCCGAACTGCATCCATGACAGAGAGGGCGAAGCCCGACGACAAAGGACATCTCTCGGGAAAGAATGCGATCGATCTCCTCGTTTTCAATCAAGCGTCTCATTAGGCCTCCTTCAGGCGCGGCACAGCCGACGGTTGGAGCAGGTTTCCTCGCAGGATTTGCCGGTCCGCGAGATAATCTCGCCTTGACCGTACCCTAGGCACGCCGAGGCTCTGCGCCGCGGTAGTGACGTCCATGTCGTGAAA
>CAVVNE010000108.1:0-14608 GCA_963749245.1 Bryobacterales bacterium | reverse complement strand
GTGGTATCTACCTTAGTGGCTAGCAGGCGTAGGGCGCGGATGACGCGCGGGCGGGTCTGGCGGGGCTCGATCACGTCGTCCAGGAATCCATGCTCGGCCGCCACAAAAGGATTGGCGAAGCGCTCCTTGAACTCCTCGGTTTTGGCGCGCCGCACGGCGTCGGGATCGGCGGCGGCGGTCAGTTCACGGCGATAGACGATGTTGACCGCGCCTTCCGGCCCCATCACCGCGATCTCGGCCGATGGCCAGGCGAGATTGACGTCGGTGCGCAGGTGCTTCGATCCCATCACGCAGTAGGCTCCGCCGTAGGCCTTGCGGGTGATGACGGTGATTTTCGGCACGGTCGCCTCGGCGTAGGCGTACAGCAGCTTCGCGCCGTGGCGGATAATGCCTCCGAACTCCTGCGCGGTGCCGGGGAGAAACCCAGGAACGTCCTCGAAGGTCAAAATCGGAATGTTAAAAGCGTCGCAGAAGCGGACGAAGCGCCCGCCTTTGGTTGACGAATCGATGTCCAGGCATCCGGCGAGAAACGCCGGTTGATTGGCGACGATGCCGACCGATTTTCCGTCCATGCGCGCGAAGCCGACGACGATATTGCGGGCCCAGTGTTCCTGAACCTCGAAAAAATCGCCGTGGTCGACAATGCGGTGAATAACGTCCTTGATGTCGTAGGGCTGGTTGGATTCTGCAGGCACGATGGAATCAAGAGCCGCGTCCTGCCGCTCTTCCGGATCGTCGCAAGAGCGCGCGGGCCCGTCGTCGCGATTATTCTGCGGCAGGTACGACATCAGCGCGCGGATCATTTGCAGGCACTCGGTGTCGTTGTGCGCAAGAAAATGCGCGACGCCGCTGGTGGAGTTATGTGTCGTCGCGCCGCCGAGCGTTTCCTTGGTCACGTCTTCATGAGTGACGGTTTTTATAACGTCGGGTCCAGTGACGAACATGTAGCTGGTCTTATCGACCATGAAAACGAAGTCGGTGAGGGCGGGGGAATAGACCGCTCCTCCCGCGCATGGACCCATAATGGCGGAGATTTGCGGGATCACGCCGCTCGAAAGGGTGTTGCGCAGAAAGATGTCCGCGTATCCACCAAGGGACACGACGCCTTCCTGAATGCGCGCCCCTCCGGAATCGTTGAGGCCGATGACGGGCGCTCCGGTTTTGAGCGCGAGGTCCATGATCTTGACGATTTTTTTGGCATTGGTCTCCGAGAGAGAACCGCCGAAGACGGTGAAATCCTGCGCGAAGACGTAAGTGGGTCGCCCGTGGATTAGGCCGTAGCCGGTAACAAAGCCGTCGCCGTCGACGATCTGTTCGTCCATACCGAAATCGCGGGAGCGGTGGCGGACCAGTTTATCGAGCTCTTCAAAGCTGCCCTCGTCGAGGAGGAGGTCGATGCGCTCGCGCGCGGAGAGTTTTCCTTCCTTGTGCTGCCGTTCGCGGCGTTCGTCACCGCCGCCGGCTTCGGCATTGGCGTGGCGGCGGCGGAGTTCGGTGAGGCGGTCGGACATAAGAGACTAGGGTATCGCTAACGGTCGGGGTACCGTGTGGGGCGGGCTTTAGCCGGCAGCCTGCTTCCCAGCAGGCTTGTTCGTCGATCAACAGAGCCGCCCGGAGGGCGGCTGCCGGCTAAAGCCCGCCCCACACGGAGGAGAAGATTTGACGGCGGTTGGAGATGCGTTTGCTGGTAACGTAACGGTATGACGCGAGGGGCCGTCCCATCATTGTGTTGAAATTCCGTTTCGTGATGTGCGCGCTCACTGTGGCGCTGTTGGCACAGGATCAGGCTTTAAAGACAAACGTTCACCTGGTGCTGGTGCCCACGACCGTGACGGACAAGAAGGGCAACCTGATCGACGGTCTGCAAGAAGGCGACTTCGTGGTGACCGACGACGGAGTGCGGCAGAAGGTCCACATGGACACCTCCGACACAGTGCTGGCGCCGGTGTCCCTGGTGGTGCTGATCCAGTCGAGCGGCATCTCGGAGCCGGCGCTGGCGCGCATTCGGCTGGTGGGCGCGATGATTCAACCGGCGGTGATCGGCGAACGGGGGCAGGCCGCGGTGATCGCCTACGACACCGATGTGAAAACGTACCAGGAGTTCACCTCCGATGCGGGGAAGATTCGCGCGGCGTTCGAGAATGTCGTGGCGCACACTATCAAGCGGGCGAAGATGATCGACGCGGTCATCGAGGGGATGAAGATGCTCGCCACCAAGCCCGAGAATTACCGCCGCATCATGATTGTGATGGGAGAATCGAGGGATCGGGGGAGCAGGCACAAGCTGGCCGAGGCCGTCGAGATCGCGCAACGCGCAGGGGTGGTGATTTATTCGATTACGTATTCGGCGCAGGGCGAGGCGTGGTCGTCGAGTTCGGAAAATGCGCCGCCGATGCCGGGCGATGCGGATTATATCGGGGCCATCGGGGAGCTGGCGAGGCTCGGGAAGACGAACGATGCGAACGCGTTCGCGCGGGCGACGGGCGGTCGTCATTTGTCATTTTTAAAACTGGGGTCGCTCGAGGCGGTTGTGTCGCGCACGGGGGAGGAGATCCACAGCCAGTATCTGCTCAGCTTCGCCCCGCTGGAGTCGAAGAATGCGGGGCTGCATCATATTGAGGTTCATGTGGCGAAGTTTCCGGATGCGGTGGTGAGGGCGAGGCCGGGGTATTGGCCGGAGAAGCAATGAAGATCAGGATTGAGATTAACCGGGAAGATGACGGGCGCTGGATCGCGGAGGCTCTGGAGTTGCCCGGTGTCATGACCTACGGCGCTACGCGCGAGGAGGCGATCAGCAACACTGAACGCCTGGCGATCGAGGTGATCGCGGATCGGATCAAGCACGGGGAGTTACCAGCCTCCGCACTGAACGTCTCGTTCGAGGTCCTCAGTGAGCAGCTGGCCGGCGACTAAATTCCCATTCTTAGAGCGAATAGCTGGCGAATCCGAGAGGGTGGAATCACACAAAATGCTCGCGGCGGATGGTTGCCCGATCGCGAATTTTCTTTGAATGCGGGGATCAATTGTGTGAAAGATGATCGGCCGCCCGGCGAAAGATGCGGGATTTAACTCCCGATTTAATGTAAAACCTGTTGACATTTCTTCCGGGGGGGGGGCATAATTCGCCTGAGGTGTGAAGAAAGGAGCAGCAAATATGCTCAAAAAAATGGTGACACTTTTGGGTGTGGCTCTACCAGTCATTGCGGTTGGTGTATTTCTGGTAGGCGCGCCCGCCAAGGCTGATTGTGCAGGCTGCAACTATGGCGGAAATAACTATAGTGCCGGTGCGTGTGTCGCAACCGCATGCGGGAATCAATATTGCATTTGCACTAGTTTCGGAGCGTGCGGCGGCTGCTAGATGTCGTTAAGTTGATTATTAGCGGGATCGAAATGGAAACCAGCTTCGTGTGGTCCTTTGCGGTCCCGCTTTGCAATGTTTGCTGTGGTTCTTGACCCACTGGAGCTAGGACACTATGAGCGACGCAACCTCCCGACACAACGTTCGGGAAAATCTTACACTTTTGCTCCTTCTTTCACTTCTTGCGGCATCATTATCGCTTAATGTTTTTCTCGGCTGGAAGGTAAGCGGCTCCGTCGGTCTTGGGACGCTGCGGGGAGGCATTCAGGCCGGAGCGCTTCTACGATCCCTTAATGTGGTGGATGCTGACGGAACGAAAGTGGAACTTAAATTCGTTGGCCAAGAGAGCCCAACGCTTCTTTATGTCTTATCGCCAACCTGCGGATGGTGTAGCCGGAACCAAGAGAATATCGCTGCGATCGCACGTGGCGCAGCGTCGCGCTATAGGGTAGCTGGGCTGTCAACGACCTCGGACGGGCTACCACAATACTTGTTGCGCGTTGCACCCCCGTTCCACGTCTACTCTATGGACAGTGCTAAAATTCCGCAGAATGTCGACTTCAAAGTGACGCCGCAAACGGTTGTAATTGGAACGGATGGTACGGTACAACGTGCGTGGGTGGGTGCCTACACCGAAAATAGGGTGGCGGAAATAGAGAGATTTTTCTCAGTAAAGCTGCCTGGACTTCGCCCGGATACAGTTGCCCACTGACAAGCGGATAGGCGAAAGGGAAGCGTGCAGATGATGCAGCAGGCAAGAGTCGTTGGGAGCTTCATCCTACTGGCCTGCGTTGCGTATTCGCAGGAGCCTTCGACAGCGTTTGAAGTCGCTACAGTCAAAGCGAGCAAAGCCACTGGGGGCATGAACAATCGTCGTGATCCCATGATGGCGACTTGGACCAACATGCCTCTGGCGGTGGTCATCAGAGAGGCATACCACATTCTGCCCGGCCAACTCATGGGAGGCCCGGCCTGGATTAACTCTGACCGCTGGGACATCGTTGCCAAAACGGATCGGCCCGCTTCTCGAGCAGAACAACAACGGATGCTGCAGCCTTTGCTTGCGGACCGATTTCATTTGAAGGTCAAATGGGACGTCAGGCAGCTGCCCGAATACGAATTATTGGTCGCCTCTAGCGGCCCTAAGGTCCCAGCGAGTTCCGGGGATGGCAGCGTCCGGATTGGAAAGGGTCTCATCGCCGCCAATGGGATTAGCGGCGCGGTTTTTGCGGCGTGGCTGAGGAGCGAACTTGGCCGGCCAGTGATCGATAGTACGGGCCTAAAAGGAAAGTACGATTTTAATCTGCAATGGGTGCCCGATGAAAGCCAACCCAATAGTGGCGGCGAGCAACCCCCGTCAGATTCCACTGGCCCCACGATATTCGCTGCCCTCCAAGAGCTGGGCTTCAAGCTAAAGGCAATCAAAGGACCGGTGCAAGTCCTGGTGGTCGAGCATGCGGAGAAGCCATCGGAGAACTGAACCTCAGCAATGCCCGCAACCGCGAGCGAACCGTTAGGACAAGGGGGCGTTTCGAAGACTCGAACCCTCGCCCTTACCGATCTCTTGATTGCATGGTGTCGCGCACGTTGATTCAACGCAACCGGGAGTGCGATCCTTGCTGAGATTACTCGAACATAAACAGCGGCGTTACCGGAACCGGAGTCTCTTCCGGCGCCGCCGGGTCGCCCGAGACGCCTACCGGCTGCTCCACCGGCTGTAGCGGACGGCAGAAAATGCCTCCGTCGCCCAAGTAAACTTCGAGCTCCGACGGACGCGGGAGTGTGCCTTGGATGAGAGCTTCGCTGAGCGGGTCCTCGATGTATTTCTGCAACGCGCGGCGCAGAGGACGAGCCCCGTAGCTGCGATCGCTGCACGTCTTCTCAAGAATGTACTTCGCCGCATCCTCGTTGAGACGGATCTTGATCTGCTTGGCAACCAGATTCACGTTGATCTGATCGGCCAGCAGGTTCATGATCTTCAGCAGGTCCTCGTCGGAGAGCGAAGTGAACAGAATCACTTCGTCCAGGCGGTTGAGGAATTCCGGATTGAAGGCCTTCTTCACCTCGCTCATCACCTGGTCCTCGACCTTAGCCGGCATGCCGGAACCGGGAGCGCTGAAGCCGATCTGGCTTCGTTTTTCGAGGAACCTCGCGCCCAGGTTCGAGGTCATGATGATAATCGTGTTCTTGAAATCGACCGTGTTGCCCAGACCGTCGGTCAACTGGCCGTCTTCAAAAACCTGCAACAGGATGTTGTAAACATCCGGATGCGCCTTCTCAATTTCGTCGAGCAGGATGATGGAATAAGGCGCGCGCTTCACGCGTTCGGTGAGCTGGCCTCCTTCTTCATATCCGACGTAGCCCGGAGGCGAGCCGATCAGCTTCGAAACGCTGTGCTTCTCCATGAACTCCGACATGTCGAAGCGGATCAGCGCTTTTTCGCTGCCGAACAGAAATTCTGCAAGAGCCCGCGCGACTTCGGTTTTGCCGACACCCGTGGGGCCAAGGAACAGGAACGATCCGGCCGGGCGCTTCGGCGATTTCAAGCCCGCGCGCGAACGGCGGATGGCTCGGGATAGCGCGGAGATCGCTTTTTCCTGGCTGATGATGCGGCGATGCAGCTCGCCTTCGATGCGCAGGAGCTTGGCGACCTCTTCTTCGCGGATGGCGGTCATCGGAACGCCCGTCCAGCGGGCGACGACGTCTTCGATGTCGTCCTTAGTGACGATGCCCGTTGAAGTGTCGTCGAGGTTGTATTTCTCGCGCAGCATGCGGAGATTCTCCCGCTCCTTGCGCTCTTCATCGGAGTAGAAACGCGCTTTTTCGAACTCGTGATTGGCGATGGCGTTCTCCATCCGGTGAACGATGAACTTGATGCGTTTCTGGATGTCGGCTACCTCGCCGGGCAGCGTCGTCTGGCGCAGTTTCACACGGGCACCAGCCTCATCAATGAGATCGATGGCCTTGTCGGGCAGGAAGCGGTCGGGAATGAAGCGCGTTGATGTGTAAACGGCGTTTTCAATCGACTCGTCCGTATAAGAGACTGCGTGGAATTTTTCGTAGCGTTCTTTGATGCCGAACAGGATGCGGATCGCGTCGCCTTCGTTCGGCGGCGGAACTTTAACGGCCTGGAAACGCCGTTCCAGCGACCGGTCCTTTTCAATCGACTTGCGATATTCCGAAGGAGTGGTCGCGCCGATGCACTGGATTTCGCCGCGCGATAACGCGGGTTTCAAAATGTTGGCTGCGTCGAGCGAGCCCTCGGCCGACCCCGCGCCAACCAGTGTATGCAGCTCGTCGATAAAGATGATGGCGTTCTGATTTTCCATCAACTCCTTCATGATGGTTTTCAGCCGCTCTTCGAACTGGCCGCGATACTTGGTCCCGGCGACGATCAGCGACAGATCGAGCGCGAGAATCCGCTTGTCGGCCAGAAAGCTGGGCACGTCGCCGTCGGCGATGCGCTGGGCCAGGCCTTCGACGATGGCCGTCTTGCCGACGCCGGGTTCACCGATGAGGACAGGATTGTTCTTCGTGCGGCGGCAGAGGATCTGGACCACACGTTCGAGTTCGTAGTCGCGTCCGATGAGCGGATCGAGCAAACCATCCATCGCGGCTTGCGTAAGGTCGCGGCTGAACTCGCTGAGCAGGGAGCTTTCCTTGGGGCGGTTGGAGGACATTTTTTCAGAGCTCGATCGGGCGATTTCCTCGCGGACCTGCGACAGCCGCAGGCCCCGTTCATGCAAAATATCGGCGGCGAAGCATTTCTCTTCCCGCAGCAGACCTAATAAAAGATGCTCGGTTCCGATGTGTTTGTGATTCAGCCGCTCGGCCTCCTCTGCGCCATACGCAAGCACGCGCTTGCATTCGTGGCTCAGAGGCAGGTCGACCGACGTCGACACTTTTTCGCGCAGCGTGGTGTGCGCCTCAATCTGCTTGCGAATCGATTCGACCGACGCGCTCGAGCGAAGGAAGCGGTTGGCCAGCGCTTTATCCTCCCGCAGCAGGCCGAGCAACAAGTGCTCGGTCTCGATGCACGGACTGCCGAACTGGCTGGCTTCGTATCGGGCGAAGAAGATCACCCGGCGTGCCTTTTCGGTATATCGTTCAAACATAATTCCTGTCCTATGCCGACTCTGACGAGAAAGCCGCGGGAGTAAGGCGGCCGCGCTCCAGCGCGAGCACCCGGTCCGCGCGGCGGGCGAAATTCAAATTATGCGTTACATGAATCCAGGTAAGATTCCGGGAGCGCTGGAGGTCGTCAAGGACGTCCATGATCATGCTGCCGGTGCGGTAATCGAGGCTGCCCGTGGGCTCGTCGGCCAGCAGGACCTTCGGGTCCCCCACCAGGGCGCGCGCCAGCACGACTCGTTGTTGCTCCCCACCGGATAACTCCCCCGCGCGATGCGTGGCGCGATTCTTCAAGCCCACTTCTTCGAGCCTCGCAAGCGATACGGGCTCGGCCTGATCCCGTGACTGCCCGCGGATGAGCAGAGGCATCATCACGTTCTCAACCGCGGAAAACTCCGCGAGTAATGTATGAATCTGCCAGACAAAACCCAACTCCCGGTTCCTGAAATCGGCCAACTCATTTTGAGGGAGCTTACAAATATCTTTATGCCCGAAGTATATCGCACCCTCCGTCGGCCTGTCCAGACCGCCCAGCAGATGCAGCAGCGTACTCTTCCCGGCGCCCGATTCGCCCACCACCGCCAGCCTCTCGCCGCGCGGGACCTCGAGATCGAGACCGGAGAAAATCACCAGGTCGGCGCCGCCGGAGCGGTAGGATTTCGCCAGGCCTTCGGCGCGGATGGCAATCTCAGAGGAAACGAACATGCTCTCGACTCCATCTTACCGTCAGGCCGGGTCCCGGCGGTCATAGAGCCGCAACCATCGGGAGCGGTCAGTCCATAAAACATTATTAAGTCGATTTGTTTCGGTGTATGCTGGTTTGGAGAGCGGATTGCTTCGGTTGAGGATGGAGACGAACGTGGAAATGTGGAGGATCTCGATGAATCGCCATAAGATCTGGAAGTTTGGGGCCATGGTGTGCCTCGTCGGACTGGGTTTTTCCGACACAGCGGATGGACAAATCACGACGACGCCGGCGCTTTCGAGCGGGATGAGTTTCCAGGTGCAGAGCGGAGGCGCGGTCGCCACGAAGGTTCTCGGTATCACCACGACCAATGGCCCTACCACGCTGGTGGTCACGGTGCCGGCCAATCAGACCTGGCTGACGGTGGCCGGCAATCCGGCCGCGACAACGTTTTACCCCAACTCGCCCGCGTCTCTGAACGTCACCGTCAATACCAACGAATTTGTTTTTGGACAGATCGTTTCCACCACCATCGCCATCGCGATCTACGGGCAGCCCACCACGCAAATAAACTTTCCTGTGACCCTGACGGTCGGCGCTCCGTCGCTGCTTTCGGCGAATCCGGCGAATCTCACCTTCACCGCCGTGCAGAATTCCACCTCGGGAAGCCCCAATTCGATCCCGGTGACCATCACCAGCAGCGGCGCCCAGTTGAATTACAACGTCAGCGCGACGACCAACTCCGGTGGAAACTGGATTCTATTGACCAATACTTCCGGAACCACCGGCGGCACAGCGGGATTCCAGGTGCAAGTGAATCCCGCCGGCCTCGCGGCGGGCAACTATTCAGGGTTGGTATACGTGCAGAGCACATCGACGGGCGATTCGGTGTCGATCACCGTATCGCTGACGGTGACCGTGGGCTCAACGCTCAACGTTACGGGCACGCTCCAGAATTACGTGTATCAATACGCGTCCGGACAAGGTAGTTTTTCGGCCCAACAGCAGACGCTGATGGTCTCCACCACCAGCGGGTCGCTGAATTATGCCGTCACCCTCACTCCTCTCTCCACTCCCAACACCAACTGGCTGGTGCTGAGCCAGACGGGAGGCCTGGCGACGTCCACTCCGCAGCCCGTGTACCTGAGCCTGTCGTATCAGTATGTGGCGGCCCTCTCGCCGGGGACGTACACCATTCAGGTAACCATCGCGCCCACAGGAGTGATCGAATTCCGCCAATACGACCAACATCACGGCAACTTTGATCGTGACTCAGAATGCGCTTCTTCAAGTCAGCACCAGAAACCTGAACTTCACCGTGCCGTTCGGCACCAGCACCTCGCAGTCGCAGACTGTCCAGGTGTCGAGCAGCTCCGGCGCCAGCATTCCTTACTTGCTCCAGACGAATGTGACCTGGCTAAGCCTCAGCCCCACCAGCGGCTCGACTGCGTCGAATCCGGTCTTCTCGGTGTTCGTCAACGCATCCGGTCTATCGGTGAGTAGTACTCCCTATACAGCAACCATTTTGGTGATCCCGAACAACAGCGATTACGGGCTCTATAGTATCCCCATCTCGGTATCGGTCACGGTGAGCGGAGCGACGTCGACGATTTACGCCGGCCCGGACGCGCTGCTGTTCAGTTATCAGACCACGCAAACGTCTCCGTCTCTGCAGCTGGTGCAATTGACCAGCAACGGGACTCTGGGCTTCACGGTCACCACCACCACCATGGCCGCCAGCAACTGCCCCGGTACGAACTGGCTGAGCGCGACGCAGAACCAGGGTGTCACGCCGGCCACCTTATCGGTCAGTGTGGCGACGTCCGGTATGACGTCCGGGTTCTGTACCGGCAACGTGATCGTGACCTACAACAATGGCTCGAACGCCAACAGCACCGTGATCGTCCCGGTAACGGTGGATATTTCATCGACCTCGCTGTTGACGGTGACGCCGCCGTTCGGCTTCGGCGTGGTGACCGCCACCGCCGGATCGGGCTCGCAAATCTCCACCCAGATCTCGATCAACAGTACGGACGGGTCGGCGCTTAGTTTTTCGGCCACCGCATCGACGCCGAACTCCCCGGTAACCTGGCTGTTCCTGGGATCCTCCAGCGGCACGACGCAGCAGTACCTGCAAGTGATCATCGCGCCCAGCGGTCTGTCGGTGGGCACGTACACCGGGTCGATCACCATCTCCGCGCAGGAGAGCGGGAGTCTTCCCAGCGGCTCACTGACCATCCCGGTGGTGTTGACGGTATCGGCGAATACCACGGTGAGCGTGTCGCCAAGCTCGCTGGCATTCTCCCAGGCGCAGAACGCGGCGACGCCTCCGGCTTCGCAAACGGTCACCCTGACTGCCACCGGCGGCAGCACAACCTTCACCGTAGCCGTGTCGCCGGTGACCGGCGGGACCTGGCTGCAAGTCTCGCCGTCGAGCGGAACCGCCAGCGGCACGATCACCGCCAGCGTCCTCCAGAACTCACTATCGCCGGGAACCTACACCAGTAACATCGTCCTGACGTTCCAGAATGCGGCCACGCCGACGGTCACCATCCCGGTGAGCCTGGTCGTGACGACCGCGCAAACGGTAACGGTTGCCCCCAACGCGCTCAGCTTCGCCTATCAGTTGGGAGGCGCGGCGCCCGCCACGCAGACGCTCAAAGTGACCAGCACGGGCGGGGCGACCATGGTTTCGGTGACGACGGCGAGCACCACGGGATGGCTGTCGGTCACGCCCGCTACCGGATCGACGGGAGGCGATGGAAGCCCTCTGACCTTAACTGCCACGGTCACGCCCACCAGCTTCACGGCGGCTGGAACCTACACCGGAACCATCACTGTAACGCCGGCTGGTCAAACGGCAATCACCGTCCAGGTGACGGTCACGGTCACCGGCGTTCCGGTGCCTCAGCCGTCCACCATCTCCAATAGCGCCAGCGGCGCGTTCGGCTCCATCGCACCCGGCGAACTGATCACCATTAAGGGCGTCAACCTCGGGCCCGCCACGGCCACCAGTTTCAGCGTCGGGCCGGGAGGCACCCTCAGCAGCACGCTGTCCGGCGTGCAGGTGATGTTCGACACCATTGCGGGTACGCCCATCTATGTGTCCGCGTCGCAGATCAACGTCATCGTGCCGTATGAAATTGGCGGCCGCGCGACGACCACCGTCACCGTGATCTATCAAAGCCAGCAATCGGCCGGAATTTCGCAGCTGGTGTCGAACCAGGCGCCGGGCATTTATACATTCAGCGCCACCGGCGCGGGCCAGGCCTCGGTGCTCAACCAGAACGGCACGTACAACGGGCCCTCGTCCGGCCTCGTCATCGGGGGTCAGAACGTCAGCACGACGCCGGCAACGGCGGGCACTGTGATCGCCGTGTACATGACCGGGGGCGGTCAGACCAATCCCGGCAGCAGCACCGGAACGGTTACACCGACCGGTACCACCCTATATAAGATCCCCGGCTCGGTCACAGCGACTATCAACGGCGTGAACGCTCCGGTGCAGTTCGCGGGCGCGGCGCCGGGACTGGTCACGGGCGTCATCCAGGTGAATATCCTGGTTCCAGCCGGAGTCACCGGAAGTGGGCTGCCGCTGACCGTCAACATCAACGGCAACGTAACGCCGGCCGGTCCAACCGTCGCGATCCAGTAGCGCACGCGCCCTCGAAAATAGCAGAGTCTGCGAAAAATTGGGGACTGCCTACTCTGTCCCAAGGCGCCCCGATCCCTCCGGGAAAACGCACGCCCCTTCGCCGCCGCGTGGACAGAGCGGGCTGTCCCCAATTTTTCGCCCGCTCCACTGGAGCCGGGTGTTTTCATACCCATGGTTATGCGGAACGCAATGGGAACACTCGTGCGTGCCGTGTCGAGACTCTTCTACGTGCGCCCCGAACGAATTGATTCAGCAGGTCTTGTGTTACTCGAATATTTCCGACAGCGGAACTTCGAGGACGGGATCAACGGTGCGCAACGTGTCGGTGACCTGATGCAAATCGCCCGCGGGGCTCGCGATGTGCGCGATGCGGTTCCCCGGATCGATGACCCAGACGTTCGGCACGCCCATTTCGAAAAAGTCGTGAATGCGATCCCATACCCGGCTCATGCGGTCTTCGGGCGAGAGAATTTCGACGCACAGAAACGGTGGCTTGGTGAAAATTTTCTCTTTCGTGCCGCCGGCCACCACACAAATATCGGGGATGCGGTACCGGCGTGGTTTCACTTGTACCCGCTGCTCAGGATAGACCTCAATCCCCAGCGCCTTGCGCCGCGTGAAAAAATACGAAACCAGCGCCGCTTGAATATAGCTATGATCCCGTTCGCCCAAATTCCGCTCCAATACTTCGCCGTCAACGTAGTCGCAATCGGGACGGTAGACGGTTGTCAGATAGACTTCCACCGGAATGAGCGCCCGCGTGGCCATAGTTTTACTCTACTCGAAGATTTCGGACAAAGGGACTTCGAAGGACGGATCGGTCGTGCGCAGCACGTTGGCGACGCGGCGAAGGTCGCCGGCTGATGTGGCCTCAAAGGCGCAACGGCGCGCCGGGTCGACGACCCAGACGTTCGCGACACCCATCCGGAAGTAATCGTCGATGCGGTCCTGCACGCGGCTCATCCGGTCTTCGGGCGAAAGGATTTCGACGCACAGGAAAGGAGGACGAGTGAGAATCTGTTCCTCCGTTCCGCCCAGAACCACGCAAACATCGGGGATTCGAAATCGCCCTGGACGGACCTGCACGCGCTGCTCAACGATGGCGTAGGTATTCCATTGCGCCTGACGCGCGAGAAAGTAAGCTCCCAGTTTCAGTTGCAGGCGGCCATGATCTTTTTCGCCCAAGTTCCGCTCCAATACTTCGCCGTCAACGTAATCGCAGTCGGGACGGTAGACGGTTGTCAGATAGACTTCCACCGGAATGAGCGCCCGCGTGGCCATATCTTTACTTTACGACGATATTGACCAGCTTATCCGGTACCACGATCACCTTGACGACCTGCTTACCCGCGATCGACGCCTGCGTCTTCGGATCGATCAGCGCCAGCCGCTCCAGTTCCTCTTTCGACGCGCCGAACGGCATCGAAATGCGCCCACGCACTTTCCCGTTCACTTGCAGCACCACATCGGCCGCATCTTCTTTCTCTAATGCCTCGTCATAAGCAGGCCACGGTTGCTTGAACACAGGCCCAGTCCGGCCAAGTTGCTCCCACAACTCTTCCGCGATGTACGGAGCAAACGGACCCAGCAGCAAAACCATCGCCGGCAGAATCTGATCCAGAGCCGCGCGCGAGAGGCCCGCCTCTTCCTCGGTCATCGTGTTGATGAGTTCCATCAGGGCGGCAATCGACGTGTTGAAATGCCAGCGATTGTTGAAATCGTCCGTCATCTTGTGAATCGTCCGATGCAGTTTGCGCAGCGCCCGCCGGTCCGCCGCGGCATCTCCCACCCCCGCCTCGCGACCAATGTTACGGATCACGAATTTCCACACGCGTTCGAGAAACCGCCGCTGCCCGCCGACGCTCGCCTCGATCCAAGGCATGTCTTTTTCCGGAGGCGCGGCGAACAGGACGAACAATCTGCAAGTGTCCGCTCCATATTTTTCGATCATCTCCTCCGGATCCACCACGTTGCCCTTGGACTTCGACATCGCCGTGCCATCGTGCCCCAGCACCATGCCCTGCGTGAACATGTTCGCCGCCGGTTCGTCGTTGACGATCAATCCCAGGTCGCGCATCACCTTGGTAAAGAACCGCGAATAGATCAGATGCAGAATCGCGTGCGTTACCCCGCCGATGTACTGGTCGATCTCGAACCACTTCGCGATCTTCGCTGAATCGAACGGAGCCTTGTCGTTATGCGGATCGCAGTAGCGATAAAAATACCAGGACGAATCGACGAACGTGTCCATCGTGTCGCTCTCGCGCTGCGCGTCGCCGCCGCACCGGGGGCACTTCACGTGCATGAACGCCGGATGCTCGGCCAGAGGCGACCGCCCTTTGCCCGTGAACTTCACGTCGTAAGGCAGTTCGACCGGCAGATCTTCTTCCGGCACCGGAACCACGCCGCATTTCGGACAATGAATTACCGGAATCGGCGTGCCCCAATACCGCTGACGCGAAATGCCCCAGTCCTTGATCCGGAACGTAACCGCCGCCTTGCCGAAACCTTCTCGTTCGGCGCAGGCATTCATCTGCACCCGCGCATCCGCGCTCGCAAGCCCCGAATATTCGCCCGAGTTCTCGACAATGCCGTCGTCTACGAATGGCAATTTCCGTTCGCCGGACACAGGCCGGATCACCGGCACGATCGGCAATCCAAATGTCGAGCAAAATTCGAAATCGCGCTCATCATGCGCCGGCACCGCCATGATCGCTCCCGTCCCGTAGTCCATCAACACGAAATTGCCGATCCAAACCGGCACCTTCGCGCCGCTATA
>CAVVNE010000107.1:0-19868 GCA_963749245.1 Bryobacterales bacterium | reverse complement strand
TGCTGGCCAGGTCCATGATAAAGATGTTATACGCGCCCGGCTCGAAGCCTCGCGTCCAGGCGAAGGCGATGATTTGTCCATTGGGATTCCACGACGGATTGGCGACATAGCCTTCGCCGTTGGTGATCCTTTCGACATCGGACCCGTCGATCGACATTCTCCAGAGCTGTTCGATCCCGCTGCGGCCGGAAATAAACAGCACATCGCGGCCCGTTTTCGGATTCACTTTGGGCGAAACCTCCAGCGCGCGCACATGCGACAGTCGAACCAGATTGCCCCCATTCAAATCCGTCATGCAGATTTGCAGCCAGCCGTCGACCGTGGCGGCAAACAGCAGGTGCTTGCCGTCGGGCGTGAATTCCGGCGTCTCGATGGTGGACGTCACCATGTTGTAGTACGGCAGCTTTTTCCCGGTTCCCACCGAGTGGATCATGATCTGCCAGCCGGTCTTCGTGAGGGTATGAAAAGCGAACATTTTCCCGTCGGCGGAAACTGCCGGGTCCTTGGAAATGCTCCTGTAGTTCGTCAACTGCCTCTGATTCGACCCGTCGTAATCCATCGACCAGATTTCCTTGTTGCCGGAGCGGTCCGACACGAAGTAAATTTTCGTGCCCGAAAGACTCTTCATGCCGAACTGCTGAAGGATGTCGGCGGCGAAGTCGCGGGCGACTTTCTTCGCGCCGTCGTCGTCCAGCGAGCCGAAGTAGAGTTTGCCGATCAACTGCGCGCTGGCCACATCGGGCTGTCCGACGTTGAACAGGAACCCGCGCAGCAGCAATCGCCCGTCCTGCACGGCGGTATAGCCGAAGACCAGGTAGTTGGCATTGGTCGGCGGACCCGACCAATCGGTCAGCCACGGTCCATTTTTCAGCGTTCGGGGCGGCTCGCCGCGGCGCAAAGGGGCGATGGTTGTGGGAGGCTTGAAATCCTGCGGCTGCTGCGGGACTTCCAGCGGATAAAAAGTCTTGCCGACCATTTCCAGGCGGCCGGAGTTGTTCAATTCATCCCAGAGCGTGGTGTTGAACGTCGTCATGAGTTTCTGGGCGTCGCCGGCGCCGCGAAAATCGATAACCGCGACCTTCGGTTTTTGAAAGTGTGACGATACAGTGCCAACGATCTGCTCTTGACCGGCGAGAAAAATCGCGCCCGCGGCCAGCGCGGCCATTGATGCAAGAATGAGTTTGATCTTCATTTTTTCAGCTCGAATGTAAACTCGCACTTCGCGGAATTGTGTTCGAAACCCTGCGGGATGGGCGGAAACGTGACGCCCTCAATGGCCCTGCGCACCGAAAAATCGAGCGACGGAACACCGCTCCCCTGCAAAATCGCCAGATTGCGAATGCTTCCGTCCTTCATGAGATCGAACGTCGCGATCACCGGAGGCGCGCTGTGGACGGTCACGTCGCCGGTGTTCCAGTTACGTGCGATCAGTTCCTGAATCTGCTGTGCGTAGGCCCCGAATCGCGATCCCAACGTCGTGTTCAGGCCCATGCCCACACGTCCCGATCCAGGCAGTTCGCTGTACAGGGGGCTCGAAACCTGCTGCGGACTCTTGCTGTACAACTGATTTTTCTCCAGTTGATCGAACGACGGCAGATGCCGCCGCACGCTCTCTTCCTTGGCTTTCGCCTTTTTCTTTTCGTTATGGAGATTCAGTTTGATGGCGTCCGGCGGGATGACTTCTTTTTTCTCCTTCGCGACCTTTTCCGGCGGAGCCTCGGGCGCTTCCGATTTGCTATCGTGCGCTACCGGATTTTTGGGCCCTGAATGAGGCAGCGGAATTTTGTCCACCGCTTCGACGCCGACGCTCGCGCCGCCCGCGTTGGGATCGCCGAATTTCTCGCCGTTCGAATTGATCCAGTTCAGGACCAGAAACGCACCGATCAGCGACCCGTGCAGAACGATGGAAAATGTGAACGCCTTTCCCTTGGGATCGGGCGGCGCCAGGACGCTTCCGCCTAAACTCATTTGGGCCATGTTCATTTGGCCGACTCCAGAGGCTTGGTCACACAGCGGATCTGGTATTTGCCCTCCCCCAGCTCTGCCATCACCTGCGCCAGAAGCTCCCAGCGAATCGCCCCGTCCGCGGCGAGGTAGACTGTCGTCTGCCCCTTGAATTGTTGCTGCAATCTCGGCAGCAAATCGTGGATATTGACCTTTTTCTCATTCAGGTGCAAAGTCTGGTCGCTGGAGATGGTCACCGTCGGAAGCACGTCGGTATTTTCCCGGGTGGCCTTGACCCTCGGCACGTTCACTTCCAGACCGTAATCCATCACGTGCGCGGTCAGCATGAAGATGATCAGCAGCACCAGCACCACGTCGACCAGCGGCACGACGTTCATTTCGGAAAGAACGCCGTTCGAGCCGCCAATGCGCCGGCGTCCGCGAAATCCGCCACTTGATTCACCGGTGGAGAACATATATCTATTCTATTTCGGCTCCTCGAAATTCCTTTCCGTCATGTTGAGGAATTCGAGTGAAAAATCGTCCATCCGCGCGCCCATCTCCTTCACCGCGTGCCCGAAAAAGTTGTAAAACACCGCCGCCGGGATGGCCGCGAACAGGCCCACGCCGGTGGTAATCAGCGCCGACGCGATGCCCGGCGCCACGGTCCGCATACTGGTGGAGCCCGAAAGCGCCAGCGCCTGAAACGCGTCGATGATGCCCACCACCGTTCCAAAGAGGCCAATAAAAGGCGAAACTGTGGCGATGGTCGCCAGCCAGCTCATGCTCTGCTCCAGGCGGCTGATCTCTTCGCTCATCCCGATTTGTAGAGTCCGCTCCAGCGCCGTTTTGTTTCCAATGACTCCGCGGGCGGCCATCTGCCGGCAGACTTCGGAGTATCCGAAATCGAAGACCACGACCAGGGGCGCGGCGCGGAACTGTTCGGTGGCCGCGGCCACGGCGTCGAGACGGGTCGACTTGCGGAACGCGCGCAGGAATCGCAGATTCGCGTTGCGGGCGCGGCGGAACGCGCTCCATTTCGAGAAAATAATGGTCCAGGAAGATAGCGAACAAATCACCAGGGTTCCCAGCACCGCCAAGGTCACCGGCCCGGAGTTCTTCACTAGCTCCCAGAAGTTGACTTCCAGAAAGAGCTGGTTCAATCCGTTTGCACCCAATTTCATTGTACGCGGAAACCCCTATAAAACAGAAGCGGAAAGCAATGTTTTAGCCGCCTATTGGCTATAATCTGAACGTGATCGCCGAACTGGCTGTCGAAAACTACGCGGTCATCGAGCGCGTCCGCGTTCGATTCCACCGGGGCCTGAACCTGCTGACCGGAGAAACCGGCAGCGGGAAGTCGATCGTCGTCGACGCCCTGGGCCTGCTGTTCGGCGGCCGCGCCTCGGCCGACATGGTCCGCGCGGGGGCCGACCGGGCGCGGATTTCGGGCATTTTTGAAGTGTCGCCAAGCCCCGTGCTGGGCCGGCTGCTGGACGAAGCGGGCATCGAGATCGAGGATAACGAGGTTCTGGTCGAGCGCGAAATCCTGGCGAATGGAAAATCGCGGGCCTTCGTCGCCAGCCGCCCGGTCACCGGAGCGTTGCTTCGGGAACTCGCGCCGCACCTGGGCGATATCCACGGCCAGCACGATCAGCAGCAGCTTTTTCGGCCGGACGCACAGCGAGAGATGCTCGATTCGTTCGCCGGATCGGATGACTCGATCGCGTCGTTATACGCGGGCTGGCGCCGCGCGTCGGCGGAACTGGAAGAGCTGGAACGCACCGCACAGGAAAAACTGCGGCTGGCCGATCTGTGGAGCTTCCAGCGCAACGAAATCGAGACCGTTTCGCCAAGGGTGGGCGAAGACGCGGAACTGGAGAACGAACGCCGCGTTCTGCGAAATGTGGTGAAGATCGAAGAATCGGCGAATGCGGCGTACGCGGCCCTATACGACGCGGAAGAGAGCGCGACGGCCCAGCTAAAAGTCGTCCTGAAGAAGTTGGATGAACTGGCGCGGATCGACGAAGGTGTCGCCATCATCGCTTCGACGCTGAAGCCCGCCGTTTTCGCGGTCGAAGAGGCCGCCGACGCGCTGCGCCATTATCTCGGCAAGCTGGAAGCCGATCCGGCTCGCCTCGATGAAGTGGAAACCCGTATGGCCGCGCTCGAAAAACTGAAGCGAAAATACGGGTCGACGATCGATGAAGTGCTGGTGTTTTTAGAAGATGTCCGCCGTGAGCTGAACGCGGTGGAGACTTCGAGCGATCGACAGGTGGCGCTGCGCAAGGAGGTCGCGGAACTGGCCGCATCGTATGAGGCCGCGGCGAAGAAACTGACGGCCGCGAGAACGTCGGCCGCGAAACGTCTGTCGAAGAACGTTGAAACAGAGCTGGCGTCGCTGGCGATGGAGCGGACGCGCATCGAGATCCGCATCACGCCCGCTCCGTGGTCCGAGCATGGCGCGGATGCGGTGGAGTTCCTGATGTCGGCCAACGCCGGCGAGGAGCCGAAGCCGCTCGACCGCATCGCCTCGGGAGGGGAATTGTCGCGCGTCGCGCTAGCGCTGAAAACTTGCGCGTCGCGGCCGGGGAAAGGAGCGCCGCGCACCTTGGTGTTCGACGAAGTCGACGCCGGAGTAGGAGGCAGCGCGGCCGAAGCAGTCGGCCGGCGATTGAAGAAATTGTCGGCGTCCAGCCAGATCCTCTGCGTGACGCATCTACCCCAAATCGCCGGTTTCGCCGACCATCATTACTACGTCGAAAAGCACGAAGAACGAGGCCGGACGCTGGCGACCATTGTTGAATTGTCGCCGGCGCAGCGCACCAAGGAAATCGGAAGGATGCTCTCCGGCGAACGGGTGACCGCGGAAGCGCTAAAGCACGCGGAGCAGTTGATCAAGCTCGCGGCGGAGTAAACTGAGTTTAGATGGAGACAATCACCGTAGAGTCCATTCCGATCGTTGTTGGGCGTGAAGAAGACGGCCGGTGGTGGGCCGACATCGAGTCCATGCCAGGCGTGATGGCTTATGGCGCGACTCGCGAATTCGCGGTCGCGGCCGTTCGGGCCCTCGCATTGCGTGTTGCTGCGGATTGCATTGAGCACGGAGAACAGATCCCCGAGCCGTTCACAAAGGTCTTCTCCGTGGCATGAGCAAGTGGAGGTCCGTCAAGGCGAAACAGTTGTTCGCGGCCTTGCTGAGGATCGGATGGGAAGTCGCTTGGCAGAAGGGCTCTCATAGGCGGCTCAAGCGAGTCGGTTGGCCGAACTATACGTTGGCGTTTCACGACCACGAGGAGGTCGGACCTGCACTCCTAGCGCAGATTGCTAAAAAGACCGGTCTCACACCGGAAGATCTTTAACTCAAGCCGCCTGGAACGCCCGCCGTGCATATAGATGATCGAACAAATTCCCCTCATGCGGCTGATCCCAGGTGATCTGCCCAGTCGGAATCGGGCCGAAATTCAGTCTGCCGACTAAATTCGAGTTCAGCAGCCGATGTCGGAATTGAACATCGTTAGTGATTGCCGTGACCACCAGCGATTGCCCCAGCGCCTCCGGCAACTGCGCCTGCGGAATCTCGACCACGCTCGCGAACGGGAACAAATATTCTCGATTCGCCAGCGGATGATCTACTGAACACTCGACAATCGTCGGCAGTAAATAGGTCGATCCGTCGCGCACCACGCACCGCTCCGCGCCGCGATAGGACGCCGACACGTCGCGGGCGCCCGGTGTATACAAATCCCCGTCGATCATGTTCGAAATGCGCGATGCCACGCCTCCGTCGGCGAAGGGCGACAACTCCGCCTCCGGATCGTCGGCCGCGCGCGGGACGATTTTCGATAATCGCTCCGCCAGCGCTTCCGCGATGTTCTTGGCGTGGCGCGGCGTCCACACGCCCGACGCGTTCACGCACGACCGGCCGGAGTTCGAGGCAATCGACGCGACCATTACGTCGAGATATTTCTCCCAATCGTCCGTGCAATCCTCCCCGATCACAACCTTGCTGAAGCCCGGCCCATGCACTTCGACCCGAGGATCGTTGGCCCACATCTTGGTCGACCCCACGTCGCCGAACACCATGCCGCGGCCGCACTGGCGTAGAATTTCCGCGCCTCCCGCATGATCCGCCGGATAGTAGCTAAAGGCGGCCGGAGGCGCGCCCGCACGGATCAGAGCCTGGATGATGCGATACGGAGTCCAAGGCTCCGCGCTGCCCGGCTTCAGAACCAGTGGGATTTTCAGCGCGAACGCCGGGGTCCATAGGGAATGCACGCCAGGAGAATTGCTCGGCAGCACGATTCCCAGCGATTCGGTGCGCGGGAAGAAGCTCAAGCCCGATCCGAAGCCGCGGTCCAGAACGTCGTACGGAATTTTTCGCGTCAGCCCGGCGATCACCTGCTCCATTTCCGCCAGCGCCGCGTGGATTTTTTTAATATTGCGGCGGACCAGCGTGTAGGGCATGCCCGTCGTCGCCGAAAGCTGCACGATGTATTCCTCGGGCGTCTGCGATGCGTCGCCGACCGGGAGCGTGTCGTTAAAGAAAATATCCGCCGCCCGCTTGCTGATGTCGATTAATTCCGCGGTCGAAAACTTCGTCAGCGCCTCGCGCGGAGTCCTTTGGTCGAGAAGATCGCGCCGGATCAATCCGACATTGGCTTGGCTCAGCTCGACAAACGATTCCTTGGTGCGATGATGCGGAGTTTTTACGACATCAAGACTTCTATAAGGCACGCCCTTGCGGAGAATCGGGACATGGAGCATGATTTATTGTAACTGGACATCGGCTGAAGCCGATGCTGCAAGCTGAAGCTCGCGCCACCTTATTCGTCCCGCAGCGCCACGATCGGATCGAGCCCCGCAGCGCGTCGGCCGGGCAGCCAGCATGCCATCGCGGCGATCACGAAAAACAGCAGCGCCATCGCGATGTATGTCGCCGGGTCGGACGCCTTCACTCCCACCAGCATGGTCGACATCACGCGCGTCAGCCCGAGCGCGGCCAGCAGTCCCACCCCGATTCCCGCCGCGCTTAGCCGCAGCCCGTGCCCGATTACCAGCCCGAAAATACGCGCCGGCGCCGCGCCTAGAGCCATGCGCACGCCGATCTCGGACGTCCTCTGCCGCACCACGGTCGACAGCACGCCATAGAGGCCCACCGCCGCCAGAAGTACCGCGATGGTCGCGAACACACCGATCAGCATCAGCGAAAACTTCGTCCCCGCCTCCGCCTTTTCAACCAGCGCATCCATCGGCTGTACTTCGAAAATCCCGGCGTGCGGGTCGATCTTCGCGATCTCCGCGCGCACGGCTGCCGTGAAATGGCCGGGATCTCCACCGGTGCGAATGAGCCACCGATTCGCCGCTCCATGGCCCAGGAACCCGTCGGTCAAGTAGTACTGTTCGCGGCCCTCCTCGACCAGCGAAGACTGCCGCTCATGCGCCACAACGCCGATAATTTCGACATACTCCGGGTCCAGCGACCGTATCCGGATCAGCAGCCTCTTCCCCACCGGCGATTCGTTCGGGAACCCTTTTTTCGCCAGCAGATCGTCGATCACCACCACGCTGCGCGTCGGCAGATTGTCGGCGTCGGTGAACGTGCGCCCGGCGATCAGCTTGGTATGCATGGTCTCGAAATATCCGGGCAGCACCAGCTCGCAATCGGCTTCCTGGAACTTGCTGGGATCGGCCTGTGCATCTTCCCGGCCCCAGCGCAGCGGATTGAACCGGCCATCCAGTGGAAACGGACTCGCCGCGCTCACCGACTGCACTCCGGGAATCGCCGACAAGCGGCTTTGCAGATCGTGAAGGAAAGCGGCGCGCTCCGGCGGCGTGTTTCCCCGTGCTCCGGCCAGCAGAAACGTCAGCAGCCCCTGCGAATCGTATCCCCGGTCGACGTGTTCCAGCGCCACGAAACTGCGGAACATCAACCCGGATCCGATCAGCAGCACGAACGACAGGGCGACCTCGATCACCACGGCCGCGCTGCGCAACACTCGTCCGCCGCCCAGGCTCGCCGTGCGACCGCTGCCCCTCAGCACCTGCATCACATCGGGCCGCGACGCGCGCCACGCCGGAATCACTCCGAAAATCGCGGCCGACGCCAACCCCGCCGCCACGGAGAACGCGAGCACCACTGGGTCAATCGCAATCGATCCCAGTCTCGGCAGATTCACGGGACCCATCACGATCAGTTGATGGATCCCCAGCCGCGCCAGGCCGAGCCCGACTGCCGTTCCGCATCCCGCGATCACCAGGCTCTCCGCCAGCATCTGCCTCATTAACCGCCAGCGGCCGGCGCCCAGTGCCGTGCGCACGGAAAGCTCTCGCTCCTTGAGCGACGCGCGCACCATCAGCAGGTTCGCGACGTTCGTGCACGCAATCAGCAACAGGAAAACCACCGCGCCCATCAGCGCAAGGATCGCTGGCCTCACCTCCGCCACCAGATCCTTATGCATCGGCTCCAGCCGGACGTGATAATCCGACGCTTTCTCCAACACATAATTTCTGCGATTGTCGGCGGCCACGCTCTCCACCTGCGCCTCCGCCTGGTCCACCGTCACGCCGGGCTTCAACCGCCCGATCAGCCGGAATCCGATGCTGTACCTTTGTTTCTGGTCGTACGCCAGACGCGCGGCGGTCCAGATCTCCGGCCTCTTTTCGACATTGGCGCTCGGCGGAAACAACAGCTCGAAACCCGGCGCCAAAACTCCCACAATCAGGCGTCCGTTGATCGTGCGGCCTAGAATATTCCGATCGCCTCCGTAGCGCCGCTGCCAATATTCGTAACTGAGAATGGAGACCGCGGGCAGCCGCGCCGGCGCCTCACTCGGCCGCGCCGCCGGGTCCGCGGGAGGCTGCGGCAGACCGTCCCCGTCGTTAAAATCGCGCCCGATCGCCATGCGCGCGCCCAACGTCCGGAAGAAATTCGGCGTCGCGATTCCAAAGCTGACCTGTTCGAGCGAGCCATCCTGGGCCGGGAACGCCCCGCGGAAGGTAAACACAGCCGAAAGGTCCTCGAGCATCGGAGCCCCCGCGCGCAGATCGAACAGCCAGTCCGCGGAGAACGTGCCGTCGCGCACGTGCCGTACGCGCAGTTCCGACCACCCCAGCACCAGCCGCTCCGGATCTTTGTAGGGAAGCGGCCGCAGCAGCACCGCGTTGGTGACGCTGAAAATCGCCGTGCTCGCCCCGACTCCCAGCGCGATCGTCAGAATCGCCGTGAGGGCGAACACCGGGCTCTGCCACAAACCGCGAATCGCGTGGAGAAGGTCCTTGCGCATATTTTCAGATTAGACGCGTGCGGCGGGATTTAGTTCCGCCCGGCCGGAATGCTAAATTTCTAGCAGTCATCTCATCAAAAAGGGCGCTGGAACTTCTGACATCCCACGGTGTCCAATCCGGCATATGGCAATGTCCACTGGAAATAAAGCCGAAATCAACGTGACGCCCATGATCGACGTACTTTTGGTCCTGCTCATCATCTTCATGGTCATCATCCCTCAACACTCCACCGGACTCGATGCCAACGTTCCCCAACCTCCTCCCGACAGCAACCAGCCGCCCCCTCCACCACGCGAAATCGTCGTCAGCGTGCATGCCGACCGCAGCCTCGATATCAACACCGAACCCGTCACCTGGGACGATCTGGCCGGCCGCCTCAGGCAGATCCTCGTCCGCCGGCCCGATGGCGTCTTCTTCGTCGCCGGCGCACCGTCGCTCAATTTCGAAGACATCGCGCACGTCCTCGATGAAGCCCGTGGAGCCGGGATCGACCGGGTAGGCCTGATGCCGCGATTCAAGTAACGCACCGGTGGTCCGAACTCGTGCAGACAGCCGATCCCGTGAAACCTCTTATGCTATGCTCGAAAATCCGTGATGCGTTACCTCGGTCTGCTAGCCGCGTCGTTGTCCCTGCTGTTTTCCGCCGCCTCGCCTGTGATGGCCTGGAACGCCACTGGACACCGCCTCATTGCCGCCATCGCTTACGACCGCCTGACGCCGAAAACCCGCGCCCGCATCGACGCGTTGATCCGTCAGCATCCCGATTACGAAAAATCGTTCCTCCGCGACGCGCCGGCCGAGCCGAAAGCGCGCGCACGCGCCGCGTTCATCGCCGCCTCCGTCTGGCCCGACCAGATCAAGAGCGACCCGCGATTTTACGACGAGACCCGTTCCAACGCCTCGCCCACGCAGTTGCTTCCCGGCTTTCCCGACATGGCGCGCCACACCATCTGGCATTACTACGACACGCCGTACACGCCCGACGGAGCGGAAGCGGAAAAACCAAAACCTCCCAATGCCCTTTCCGAGCTGAACCGCATCCTCCCGATCATCGGAACGAAAGCGGATGTTCCGCCCACCAGCGCCTCGAATCCCGCCTATCTGCTCCCGTGGCTCGAACACATAGAAGGCGACGTCCACCAGCCTCTCCACTGCGTCAGCCGTTTCCTGAAGTCGATGCCCAAGGGCGATCAGGGAGGGAATCTGGTCTTCGTGGGCCCCAATGGCAGAAATCTCCACTCCCTTTGGGACGGCGCCGCCGGCCGCGACTTGAGCGATGATTACGCCGCGAAATACATCACTGACGCTACCGCCGCGCATCCCGCAACGCGCCACAACGAGAAAACCCCAGCGAAGTGGATCGAGGAAGGATACAAACTCGCGGTCAGCGATGTATACACCTTCGGACTCGAAACCGGGACGCGCGATCATCCCATTACGTTGCCGTCCGGCTATGAAGCCAATGCGGCCAAGGTCGCACAGCAGCGAATCGCGATCGCCGGCTACCGGCTCGCCGCCGTGCTGAACGAAAAGCTAAAATGACCCGCCGCGCCCGAGGCCAATGGATTCTTCTGGCCCTGCTGGTGGCTTCGGTCACCATCAATTACATCGATCGGACAAATCTCTCCATTGCCGCTCCACGCCTTTCGAGTGAACTCCACCTGGACCCGGAAAAAATCGGCCTCCTGCTCTCTTCCTTCTTCTGGACCTACGCGGCGATGCAGACCGTCGCCGGCTGGCTCATTGACCGCTACTCTGTTTTTTGGATCTTCGCTGGAGGGTTCTTCATCTGGTCAGCCGCCACCGCCTTCACCGGCCTTGCCGGCGGATTCGTCACCATTCTGGCTTTGCGCCTCCTGCTCGGCATGGGGGAATCGGTCGCCTATCCCGCTTATTCGAAGATCATCGCCCAGGGATTCCCCGAAGAACAACGCGGCCTCGCCAACGGTCTGATCGACGCCGGTTGCAAGGCAGGACCCGCGCTCGGGCTGATGATCGGCGCGGCCATCGTCAGTCGCTACGGATGGAGGCCTCTGTTTATCGCCATCGGTCTCATCAGTATGCTATGGCTGGCGCCCTGGATCTGGGTCGCCCGCCGCGCTTCCCGTCCTTCGGAACATGCGGTGATGCACTCCGGCCTCGAAGTCGGACCCGGCCTGATTGAAATTGCCGGTCAACGCTCGGCCTGGGGGACCTTCCTATGTCTTTTTTGCGGGAATTACGTGTGGTATTTCCTGCTCACCTGGCTTCCCTGGTATCTGGTCAGGGAGCGGCATTACTCGGAAGCCGCGATGGGCCGCTTCGGCTCCCTCGCCTTTTGGGGAATCGGTCTTGCCTCGCTCCTCAGCGGTATGATTTCGGATCGCCTTGTGCAGCGAGGAGGCTCAACGACTTTTGTTCGCAAATTGTTCGCTGCCGGAGGGCTTACTGGCGCTATCGTCATGGTCTTTGTGCCCATGTTACAAAGCCAGGACGCCTCGCTTGCCGTTCTGATCTTCGCCTGCATCTCCTTTGGTTGCTATAGCTCCCATCCCTGGCTCATCGCCCAGACTCTGGCCGGCCCCGCCGCCGCCGGACGCTGGAGCGGTATGCAAAACACGATCGGAAATCTCGCCGGAGTGATCGCTCCCTGGCTCACCGGCCTCATTGTTCGGGACAACGGTCACTTTGTTTACGCGTTCGCCGTGGTTGGCTTCGTTCTTGCTGTAGGAGCGTTGTCCTACGTGTTTGTGATTGGCCGGGTCGAGCCCATTGTGTGGCGGCCCAAAGTAGTCTCAGCTAACGGTTAGGTCGAGGTTTTGTAAGTGTCTTTGTAAACTCTGTATTTTGTTAGGATTCGTACTTGTACCTTGGAGCTAAGTGAGTCTCGAAGTACCGATTTTACGTTTTTGCCTCTAAAACCTCTGTACAGGCGGAAATTGCGGTGATAGGATGAAGGTGTCCAGTTGTGAAACCTTCACGGGTTTCATAGCGTCTCTTTCTCTAGGGTGATGATCACCGTCTGCCCGGTGACTTCCCCAACAGTTCGGCGCGCTACGACCTCGCGGTAGTGGTGAGCCGGCCGGTGAGTATCTTCCTCCGAGTACTCACCGGCTTTTTTGTGTCCTTTAGCGCTCACGCTCCGGCTGTACACTAGCGCGCCGCTTATACGTCGAAGGTGGTATGCTTGTTTCCCGTCGCGACCTGCTGCTCGGCGCTGCCGCGTTTCTTCCATTGCGCGCCCAGGAGAAAACAGATGCTAAGTTTTCGAGCGGCGTCAATGTCGTAAACGTCTTTGCCAATGTCCACAACGGCAAGAACGAAGTGGTGAAGGACCTGAAACAGGAAGACTTCACGATTGAAGAAGACGGGCGTCCGCAAGTGATTAAGTATTTCTCGCGCGAGACCGATTTGCCGTTGACCCTGGGGCTGATGGTCGATACCAGCGGGAGCCAGCGGCGCGTGCTCGGCCAGGAAAAGACGGCTACCGCCGATTTTATTTCGCAAGTGATGCGCGAGGACAAGGATAAGGCGTTCCTGATCAAGTTCGACTCCGAGGCCGAGGAAATGCAGGAGCTTACGTCATCGAAGAAAAAGCTCCAATCGGCCCTGAACGACGTGGAAGGCGCGGCTCCGCGCCAGTTGCAGAGGCGCAATGATCCGAACGGCGGCGGATATCCGTCTGGAGGAGGGCAGAGAAATGCGGGGACGATCCTCTACGATGCGATTCTGCTGGCGTCCAACGAAGAGCTAAAGAAACTCCAAGGACGCAAGGCGATGATCCTGCTGACCGACGGCGACGATCATGGCAGCCGGACGTCGCTTTCGGAGTGCATTGAAGCGGCCCAGCGCGCCGACACGTTGGTCTACTCCATTTATTTCGCCGATCAGGAGTCCAATTTCAATCCGGGCTTCGGTGGACCGGGCATGGGCCGGCGCGGAGGCATGGGAGGCGGAGGAATGGGCGGCGGTCGCGGAAGGCAGCAGCAGATGACGCGCGGAGACGGGAAGAAAATCCTGCAAAGAATATCCAGAGAGACCGGCGGAGGTTTCTTCGAAGTAACGAAGAAGATGCCGCTCGAGAAAATCTACGAGCAGATCGAGGAAGAACTGCGCAGCCAGTACAACCTGGGCTACACGCCGGACAAAAGCGACGCCGGGTCGGGGTTCCGCAAAATCAAAGTCACCGCGAAGGGGAAAGGCCTGGTAGTGCAGGCGCGCGAAGGCTACTACGCGACGACCTGACCAGTTGGCAGAAAGTTCTGACCAGCGGACTGGTTTCCTTCCTCCGGTAGACCAGATCGATGCTGGTTGATCCTCGACGTCTTCAAATCTTGACCGTCGCGAGATATTGCGGAGGTTTGCGCGCGTTCGTGGCCTGCTCGAAGGCGTACGCGTAGCGGATCAGTTTGACTTCCGTGCGCGGGGATCCAAAGAAGGAAAGGCCAACCGGCAGGCCGTAAACCTGAAACGCGGGCACCGTGACGTGCGGGTATCCGGCGATGGCGGCGGGCGTCGACGTCGTGCCGACCTGATGATCGCCGAGCACATAATCGATAGGCCAGGCGGGCGAATCGGTTGGCGCGACCAGGGCGTCCAGCTTGTGATCGATCATCGCGCGGTCGATGCCGTCGCCTCTCGAAGCGCGACTTAGTTTCGACTCGAGGTCGCGATAGGCTTTCGACGACAGCGGGCCGCGGGCTTCGGCTTTGATGAACAGGTCCTGATCGAAGTAGGGCATCTCGCGGGCCGCATTTTTTTTGTTGAAAGAGATGAGGTCAGCCAGCGTCAGCATGGTCCCGTTGCGGGCGGCGAGGTAGGCGTTCAGATCGTTCTTGAACTCCCAGGACATGGCTTCGTTTTCCATGTCGCTGAGCTTCGAAAACGTGGGGATGTTGACCGGATCGATCAATTCGGCACCGAGCTTCGACAGCGCATCGAGTACGTCAACCATCATTTTGTCGACGTGATCGTTGAAGCCGAAAAGCTGGCGCGCAACGCCGAGGCGAGCGCCTTTCAGTCCATTAGGATCGAGTGCGCGGCCGTAGCCGGCGTTCGTGAGCGCACCGAGCAGCAGGGCCGCGTCGGTAACTGTGCGGGCCATGGGACCCGCGGTGTCCTGGCGATGGGAAATGGGCACGATGCCGGCGCCGGGGATCAGGCCGAGGGTCGGTTTAATGCCGACGAGGCCGCACATGGAAGACGGCGAGACCACGCTGCCGTCGGTTTCGGTGCCGATCGCGGCGGCGCAAAAGCTAGCCGCGACAGCCGCTCCCGATCCGGAGCTGGAGCCCGAGGGATTGCGGTCGAGGCAATACGGATTGCGCGTTTGCCCTCCGCGTCCACTCCATCCGCTGGTGGAGTGGCTGGAGCGGTAGTTGGCCCACTCGCTCAAATTCGTCTTGCCAAGGATGATCGCGCCTGCGTCGCGCAGCCGGGTGACGAGCGCGGCGTCCTTGGGCGCGGGGGAGCCGGCAAGCGCGAGCGATCCGGCGGTGGTCATCATTTTGTCGGCGGTATCGATGTTGTCCTTGATCAGGATCGGCAGGCCGTGGAGGGGGCTACGCGGGCCCTTTTGCTTGCGCTCGCGATCGAGCGCGTCGGCGATGGCGAGGGCTTCGGGATTTTTTTCGATAACGGAGTTGATTTTCTTGTCGACGTCGGCCATGCGGGCGAAGTATTGCTCGACCAGGGCGACGGAGGTGAAGCGTCCGGTGGAGAGGCCGGCTTGCAGATCGGTGAGCGAAGCTTCTTCGACATTGGGCGTTTCGGCGGAGGCTCGGGCGGCGGTCAGGGCGGCGGCTGAGTAGAGAAATTCGCGGCGGGAGGGCATTAGTTGGAGACTATCACTTCAGCAGGCGGGCCCTGACATTCTCGCGTGCGGCGAGTTGAACGTCGAAGGTTACGAGAATGAAGCCTGCCGTTTTGGCGAATGCGGCGAGATAGGTGTCGGTCCACCAATTCCACCCTTGCTTTTGAAGCATCGTCGAAACTCGCCAATGATGATCAAGTCCCGCTGGCTCATCGGAAAAAGAAATGCGGCGGTCGCTGAGAAAGGCGTCCAATGCGCCCCAAGCATCAGCCGGAGTCAAGGCATCCGTGCCCAATGCGTGCCGGTGGGTGAGGATGCGCAATAAGCCCATCTGGGTGACGCGGCAAAAGACGACACCTCCCTCGGAGCTGTCGAACCATCCCTGCGCCGGTTTGTGATGCACATGCTCAGCGATCGCCAATGCAATCCAGACGTTGACATCAGGCAAGTAGATCATCGAAATCGAAATCGCTTAGATCGAGTTTTCGGCCGCTCTTCAAATGAATAGGTAGCTTGATGGCTCGCGCGCGCGTTTTTTTCGAAGAACCCCGGTTCTGAATTTCGCGCTCGACCGCACGCACGACAAGTTCTTTCATGGTCGACCCGCGCAATGCCGCGGTGGCCTTGGCCTTCCGGAAGAGAGTGTCGGGCAGATCGATGGTCGTACGCATAAATACATATTCTCATAAACGCATATTGCGTAGCTCCGAGCGGCGCGCATCAGTTTTCTTACGAATGGGTGACGGGCACGCATCCTCCGAATCTCTTTATACTGGGCTTCGTAGGTATGCAAACCTTCGACATGATGGTGATTGGCTCGGGGCCGGCCGGGCAAAGGGCGGCAATTCAGGCGGCGAAGTCCGGCAAGCGCGTCGCCGTGATCGAGAGAGCCGAGGTGGTGGGAGGGACGTCGGTCAACACCGGGACCATTCCCAGCAAGACGATGCGGGAAGCGGTGATGCATCTTTCCGGGTACAACTACCAGGATATTTACGGCTCCAATTACCGGGTGAAGGAAAAGATCACGATGGCCGACCTGGCGTTCCGCGTACAACACGTGATCAAGACCGAGATCGACGTGACGCAGGGACAGCTTTCGCGCAATAACATCGAGGTGCTGTTCGGCGCGGCGAGCTTCGTGGATCCGAACACCTTGCGGGTGACGAATTCGCGCGGGTCGGTCGATTACCAGGCGGCGAAGATCGTGATCGCGACGGGAACCAAGCCGGCGGGGTCGTCGAAGGTCCCAATCGACGGGCGGCGCATTATCAACAGCGACCAGATTCTGCAAATGCAAGAGATCCCGAAAACGCTGATCGTGGTGGGCGGGGGCGTGATCGGCGTCGAGTATACCTGTATGTTCTGCATTCTCG
Source organism: Bryobacterales bacterium (assembly GCA_963749245.1). Taxonomy (GTDB): domain Bacteria; phylum Acidobacteriota; class Terriglobia; order Bryobacterales; family Bryobacteraceae; genus Palsa-187. Next base: position 3,473 of record CAVVNE010000107.1, on the reverse strand, counting down.
GCGTCCGCGTGATCCTGGTGGAGAAGCGTCCGCGGCTGCTGGAGTTCGCCGATGCGGAGATTATCGAGGCCTTGTCCTATCATCTGCGCGACCGGCGCGTGACGCTCCGGTTGAACGAGGGCGTGTCGAGCGTGGAAGCCGCGGCGGACGGCTCGGTGGTGGCGAATCTGGAGAGCAACAAGAAGCTGTCCGGCGACGCGCTGCTGTACGCGGTGGGGCGGCAGGGCAACGTGGACGAGTTGAACCTGGCGGCCGCCGGCATCGAGGCCGATTCGCGCGGACGGATTCCGGTGGACGAGAATTTCGTGACCAAGGTGCCGCACATTTACGCCGTCGGCGACGTGATCGGGTTTCCCAGCCTGGCGTCGGTTTCGATGGAGCAGGGACGTATCGCGGCGGCCAACGCCTGCGGGATTCCCGCGCATTCGAATCCGGCGACCTATCCTTACGGCATTTACACGATTCCCGAAATTTCGTTTATCGGCAAGACGGAAGAACAGTTGACTGATGAGGACGTGCCGTACGAAGTGGGCGTGGCGTATTATCGCGAGATCGCGCGCGGGCAGATTCGCGGCGATACGACCGGGCGGCTCAAGATTATTTTTCACCGGGAAACAAGAGAGATCCTGGGCGTTCACATCATCGGCGAGGGCGCGAGCGAGCTGGTGCACATCGGGCAGGCGGTGCTGACGCTGAAGGGCAAGATCGACTATTTCGTCGATACGGTGTTCAATTATCCAACGCTGGCCGAGTGCTACAAAGCTGCCGCGTTTAACGGGATTAACAAGCTCGCGAGGTTTTAAGGAAAATATGCCACGAAGCATTGGAGTGGTGGTTAGCGAACACATCGCCTGGGGCGTCGTTGCGGGCGACTCGATTATCGGAGAAATTTCGTCGTATCCGATGGAAGGCAGCGGCGCCGACCTGCTGCAGGTGATGCCTTCCGACGAAATGATCGGCCGGATCGCGGATGAGATCAAAGCGCGCGCGGAAGGAGAACCGGTGGAGGCGATCGGCCTCGCTTTTCCCGGAATCTGCCGCAACGGGGTGATTCAGGAATCGCCCAATCTGCATCAGGTGAAGGGTGCTCCCATGGAGACGCTGATGCGCGCGGCCTTGGCGGAGAGGGGAATCGCCTGCGACAAAGTGGCCGTTTCGAACGACGCGGATGTGGTGGCGGCGGGGATCGCGGCGAAACACGGCAAGCTGGATCAACTGGTGCGCGTCTGGACGCTGGGCAACGGGATCGGGTTCGGAAGATATCCGGTGGCGGACGGTGTGTGGGAGGGCGGGCACATTGTGGTGACGCTCGACCCCAACGAAAAATTCTGCGGCTGCGGCGGGCGAGGGCATCTGGAAGGAATCATGGGCCATCGCGCGATGAGGCTGCGCTTTCTCGATATGGAGCCCGAAGAAGTTTTCGAACAGGCCAAAAGCGGAGAGGACCCGCGATGCGTGGAGTTCGCCCTGCTGTGGCATCGCGCGCTGGCGGCGGCGACGGCGTCGAGCATTCACATGAGCGGCGCGGGGAAATTCTATATTTCCGGCTTGAACGCGCGATTCGTCAACGTCGGGCTGTTGAACCGTTGCGTGCAGGAGATGGTGAAGATGAGCTCGCCTGCAAGGGTATGTGTTTGAGGTGGTGCCGAAAAGCGACGATCTGGCGCTCGTGGGCGCGGTGGTCAACGCGCTGCGGGGGCCGATCGTCTGTTCATAGGGCCGCAACCTGCACGGCCCGCGGATCCGCTTCTTCGATCTCCACCCGGTTGCGCAGCGGGCGACCGTAGCCGTTCCAGGCAATCACCATTTCGTCGCCGTCTTCCAACACGATTCCTTCACCGAAGCTGAAGGCGCTCGCGCCGAGGAAATGCACGTGCGCGTCGCCGGGACGGCGGTGCGCCTCGTACTTGAAGTGATGATGCTCGATGTTCGCCAGCGAGTGGCACATCTGCCGGTCGCCGGTGGAGATTTCTTTGGTCCACCGCGTCGCGCCGCCGCGTTCGATGGTGACGGTGCCCGTGACGTGAGAGAACTCGGGATTGACGATCAGCTCCGGGCCGATGGCGCAGGTGCGGAGTTTGGAGTGCGCCAGGTAGAGATAGTTTTGCTTCTCGATCTGGTGGTCTGAAAACTCGTTGGCTGTGGTCATGCCGACGCGGCGCGGAACGGCGTGCGAGTCGATAACGTAGGCAGCGGCCAGTTCGGGCTCTTCGCCGCCATCGCCGGCAAAATGGGGAACCGTCAGCGCCTCGCCGTGGCCGCGCAGGATTGTACCGGTGCCTTTATAAAACCATTCGGGAGCGGCGCCGGTTTGGCCCGGCTCCGGGCGGCCGCGCTCGACGCCCAGACGATACATGCGCATGCTGTCGGTGACGGTCGCGGCGGCGTGCATGGCGTCGCGATTGGCGGCGCTGGCCAGATGAGTGAGGCCGGTACCGGAGACAAGACAACGCGTGGCCTCGTCGGGATGATCGAAGGAGGGGAGAAAACTCCATCCGCTCTGGAGCGAATAAACCTCGTCGTAGTCGAGCGAGAAGTCGGAAACGTCGCTCAGGATCAGCTCGTCCAGGTGGCAGCCCGTCTCTATCGCGGACAGTGCGAAGGCGTAAATCGAGCGGTGGGTTCCCAGGAGGCGAAGGGAGGGCTCGTCAACCAACGCGACCCGGCGGCCGAAAGAGGCGTGAGCGATCTGCACCAGGCGCATGATCAAAAATCGATCCCCGCTAGAATTTCCGACGGTTTTCTCTCGAACGCTTTCGAGATGGCGAGCAGGCTCTCCATGCTCGGCATATTTGTTCCGCGTTCAATCGCGCTGATTTGGGACACGCTTAACTTCGTCTGTTGAGCTAGATCCTTTAGGGACCAGTCGCGCGCGACGCGCAGCATCTTGATGCTGTGGCCCAGGCGTTCCCGCAGGCGGTCCTGCGGCGAACGGCCCAGTCCAAAGGCTTCAGTGGCATTTTTCAGCACCTGGCGGAGCTGCACCAGGGTAAAGGGCTTCGCCAGGTAATCGAAAACTTTCAGTTTGAACGTCGCGCGCATGTCTTCCAGAGACGGGTAACCGGTGATGATAATGACGCAGAGGCCGGGCCAGCGGGTCAGCAGTTGTTCCAGCACACGGTCGCCGCCGACGTCCCCCATTTTCATGTCGAGCAGGACGATTTCGGGGAGCTGTTCCTCGCAGGCGGCGAACAATTCCTGGGGATGGGCGAATGCGCGCACAGTGAAGCCGCCCTCGTCTTTTAGAAAATCCTCGAGGTAATTCCGGAAATCAACATCGTCGTCAAGTACGGCGATATCGGCCACGGTCATTATAGTAGCGCGTTCCAGGGGTTACTGAAGAACTCGTGTGGATCGCTCCCTATGGTCGCAGCTTCCATGAGAAGGCCGGGGTTGTCAACACATTTTTGTTGACCCACCCACTCTGTCCGACGCCGACCAACGGAAGGCGCCACCACAGGTCTCCCTTTCAC
>CAVVNE010000106.1:0-15293 GCA_963749245.1 Bryobacterales bacterium | reverse complement strand
TCCCCGCTCAGCACGATCAACCCTCCAATCGCGCCGGGCAACAGCGCAGACGATCCCCCCGCCGCCCGCGTCCCGGCCCACAACAGCCAGGGCAGCAGCGCCGCTGCCTCGAACGCCCCTACGTGCGCGCTGTTCGCCGTAAAGAATCCTCCGCCCGCGTAAAAGACCGCCGCCAGCAGCGCCGCCGCGTGATCGTCCGCCAGCCGCCGCGCCAGCAGATACGTTCCCCACAGCGCCAGAAACGCGTGCAGCGCCAGCTCCCACTCAATTGCTTTCGGCGTGACGCCAAGAACAAAAAACGGCCAGTGCAGTGGATACCACGCGCCCGACTTCGGGTCGGCCAGGAACGGAAATCCAGAGAAAAGATACGGCGTCCAATGCGGCAAATGCCCGTGACGCACAGCGTCGGCGAAATACTTCTGCGCCGAGTAATGAACGTCCACTGCGTCCCCCTGAATCGACGTCTGGGAATCGAACAGAGGGACAAAATAGAAAACCACCGTCGCCAGCGCGAACGCGGCCCAGAGCTTGTAATTTCCCATATGTTGAAAAAGGGGACAGACTCTGTCCCCAGCCCTCAAACGTCGATTCCGATCCAAGCGCGGTCGTGGACAGAGCGGTCTATCCCCTTTTTCAACACGCCCTCCGTTATTTTACTCTGGTAACACCATGAAGCTCCTGCTGCTGCTGACGGCCCTTGCGACGGCGCGCGCCGAATTCCTGCGCATCGAAGTGCTCATGAAGGATATGAATTGCGCCTCCTGTTCCGACTCGCTCGGCAAGGCGTTCGAGAAAATACGCGGCGTCCAGCACGTCGACGTCAGCATGGACAAGGGCACCGTGACGCTCGACCTGGCCGAAAAGAATCGTGTCACGGTCGAGCAGGTCTGGGATACAGTCAAGCGCATCGGCTTCACTCCCGGAGATACCAAGGTCACCGTCCGCGGCAATGTGAAAGGCGATTCGCTCACCATCTCCGTCATCGATAAAACCATCGCCATCGAAGGCCGCGCGCCGGAAGGCGACGTTTCCCTGACAGGAACGATCACTCCTCCCTCAGACCCCCGCGCAAAACTCACGCTCCGCTTGCAGGGCGGCCTCTATCAGCCTGCATCCGCCTTTTGAGGCGGCTCTTGACAAATTCTGTAATTCTATTATTATAGAAATATGAAACCCGTCGACGACGTCGCCCGCTACGCCGACATGTTCGCCGCCATGGGCACCGAATCGCGCCTCCGCATCATGCAGTTGCTGCTCTCCGCGCATCCGGAAGGCCTGGTGGTCGGCGAAATCCAGGCCGAATTGGGAATTTCCGCGTCGACTCTTTCCCATCACCTCGACAAGTTGAAAAACGAGGATCTCATCGAAGTCAGCCGCGAAGGGACTTTCCTCCGCTACCGCGCCAGCACCGCCGCATTACAGGACCTGCTGGGCTTCCTCTACGCCGAATGCTGTACCCGCAACCGGGCTATTAAACCAAAGGACGTTGTTCAAATATGCAAGACATAAAAGAAGTAGTGAAAGAAAGATACGGACAGGCCGCGCTCCGGGTGACCACCGGAGGCAGTTCCTGCTGTGGCGCGACGGCCGCGCGCGGCGGGCAATGCGACCCCATCACCGGCAACCTGTACGATTCCGCCCAAGCCGGCGAACTCCCCGAGGCCGCATTGAAAGCCTCGCTCGGCTGCGGCAATCCCACGATGCTCGCCGCGCTTCATCCCGGCGAAACCGTGCTCGACCTGGGCTCCGGCGGAGGCATCGACGTGCTCCTCTCCGCTCGCCGCGTCGGCCCCTTGGGCAAGGCCTACGGACTCGATATGACCGACGAAATGCTGGCTCTCGCCAACGAAAACAAGCGCACTGCCGGCGTCGAAAATGTCGAGTTTCTGAAAGGCGAAATCGAAAACATCCCTCTGCCCGATAATTCCGTCGACGTCATCATCTCGAACTGCGTCATCAATCTCTCATCGAATAAAGACCGCGTCATCGCCGAAGCGTTTCGCGTCCTGAAACCCGGCGGCCGCTTTGCCGTTTCCGATGTCGTCACCCGAGGCGAGATGCTCCCCGAGATCCGCAAGAGCGTCCTGCTGTGGGTGGGCTGCGTAGCCGGAGCGCTCGAAGAAAACGAATACCGATCAAAACTGGCCGCTGCCGGATTCGAGAACATCGATGTCGAGCCCACCCGCATTTACCGCGTCGAAGACGCGCGCGAATTTCTGTCCACCGCGGGTATCGATGTCGAAGCGATCGCCCCGCAAGTCGACGGAAAATTCATGAGTGCGTTCATCCGCGCCGTGAAGCCGAAATCCTGCTGCGGGCCTTCGTGCTGTGCCTAGCGGGCTTGGCATGGCAACGAAGCGGCTTGCTTTTTTTGAGCGCTACCTGACCGTTTGGGTCGCGCTCTGCATGGCGGCGGGCCTGTTAATCGGCAAGGTTTTTCCGGCCGCCGTCCAGAGCCTCCGCGCACTGGAGTTCGGCCGCGGAAGCCAGATCAACGTTCCCATAGCGATCCTCATCTGGCTGATGATCACGCCCATGATGATGAAGGTCGATTTCGGCGCGGTCCGCAACGTCCGTCGGAAGCCTGCCGGCCTGTTGGTCACGCTGTTTGTGAACTGGCTGGTCAAGCCTTTTTCGATGGCGTTTCTGGCCTGGCTGTTTTTCAAATTCGTCTTCTCCGCGTTCATCACGCCCGCCGAAGCCGATCAGTACATCGCCGGATGCATCATCCTGGCTGCCGCGCCGTGCACGGCCATGGTTTTTGTCTGGAGCCATCTGACTGACGGCGACCCCGCGTACACCCTGGTCCAAGTTTCCGTCAACGATCTCATCATGCTGGTGCTGTTTGTCCCCATCGTGAAGTTCCTGGTCACCGGCGCTTCTTCACTCACCGTGCCGTTCGGGGTCTTGCTCACCTCGGTTATCGTCTTTATCGTGATCCCTCTCACCGCCGGAACCATCCTGCGATGGCTGTTGATCGGCAGACGAGGACGGGAGTGGTTCGAAAAAGAACTCTTGCCCCGCTTTGCTCCGGTGACGATCACGGCCCTGCTCGCCACGCTCGTGTTCATCTTCGCCTTTCAGGCCGACAACATCACCAACCGGACGTTTCACGTTTTGCTCATCGCCGTGCCCATCACGTTGCAGGTGTACTTCAACTCATCGCTGGCCTACGGTCTCATGCGGCTGTTAAGAGTGGATTACTCCGTCGCCGCCCCGGGTGCGCTTATAGGAGCAAGCAATTTCTTCGAACTCGCGGTGGCCACGGCGATTGCCTTGTTCGGCCCCGAATCCGGAGCGGCTCTGGCCACCGTCGTCGGCGTCCTGGTGGAGGTTCCGGTCATGCTGACCGTCTGCGCCGCCTGCAACCGTACAAGGAATTGGTTCCCCGATTATGAAGAAGCGCGTATTGATTCTGTGCACCGGTAACTCCGCCCGCAGCCAGATGGCCGAAGGCCTGTGGCGTCACGAAGCCGCCGACCGCTTCGATGTATCTTCCGCCGGCACCAGGCCCACAAAAGTGCGCTCCGAAGCCATCGCCGTCATGAAAGAACTCGGCATCGATATCTCCGGCCATCGGTCGAAATCGGCCGACGAATTCGCGGGCCAGGAGTTCGATTACGTCATCACCGTGTGCGATCACGCCAACGAAATCTGCCCCGTCTTCCCCGGAAAAACCCAGCGCCTCCACTGGCCCTTCGAAGACCCCAGCGACGAAGCCTCCTTCCGCAAGGTGCGGGACCAGATCCGCGACCGCATCCATAACTTCCTTTGAGATTTTCTAATCCCGCCCTGCACCAATAGGCATGGCGAATACCGAGCGCACCCGCGCGATCCTGCAGGCTCTCATTCAGATGGACAAACAGTTCGGCAAAGGCGCCGTGCTCCAGCTAGGGTCGCGTAACGTATTGCCGGTAAAGGTCATTTCCAGCGGTTCAATCTCAGTAGATGCCGCGCTTGGCGTCGGCGGATTCCCGCGCGGGCGCGTCACGGAAATTTTTGGGCCAGAATCGTCGGGGAAAACCACGCTGGCTCTGCACGTTATCGCCGAAGCGCAGGCGGCCGGCGGGTCGGCCGCGTTCATCGATGCGGAACACGCCCTCGATCCGGGCTACGCGCGAAATCTGGGCGTCAACGTCGACGATCTCCTTGTTTCTCAACCGGATTGCGGTGAACAGGCGCTCGAAATCACCAATGCCCTGGTGCAGACGGCGGCCATCGACGTTCTCGTCGTCGATTCCGTCGCCGCCCTGGTTCCCAAGGCGGAACTTGAAGGAGAAATGGGAGATAGCTTCATGGGTCTGCACGCCCGGCTGATGTCGCAGGCTATGCGCAAGCTCACCGGCTCGATCGCCAGGACCAACACTTGCCTCATATTTATCAATCAAGTACGAGAAAAGATCGGCGTCGTTTTCGGGAATCCCGAAACCACTACGGGCGGAAGAGCCTTGAAGTTTTATTCCTCCGTCCGTGCCGAGGTCCGACGCATGGGCGCTATCAAAGATGGAGAAACGGTAGTCGGCAACCGGACCAAGATTAAAGTAGTGAAAAATAAGGTAGCTTCGCCATTCCGGGAGGCTGAGGTCGACATCCTTTATGGGCACGGAATCTCCCGCGAAGGCGATCTGCTGGATTTAGGTGCGGAAATGGCGATCGTCGAAAAAAGCGGCGCCTGGTACAGCTATCAGGGCGAGCGCCTGGGGCAAGGCCGCGAAACCGCGCGGACATTCCTGAAGGAACACGCCGAGATCCAGTCGAAGATCGACGCTGCCGTACGGCAGAAGATAGGACTGCCGGCGGCTGCCAAATTGGCCGTTGTACAGACCGCGTAAAAGCCTCATTTCCAGCATTGCCAAATGGCAGTTGAAAGTTGACCCAATCCCTTCCCGTGTGCTAAATTGGCGGATTCGGAAGCAGTTGTTCGCCGGTTAGTCTCAACGTTCGATCCCTGCACAATTTTTGATGGAACAAACACTCCAAGCCCTGAGTGGGATTCTGCTAAGAGCCATCCCCTCCGCACTTCTGCTGATTGTTCTGCATTTTTATTTGAAGGCGATGTTGTTCCGTCCCCTTCAGAAGATGTACAAGCAGCGTGAAGCGTTGACGGCGGGCGCGCGCAAAGCGGCGGAAGAAAGTCTGGCCGCGGCCGGGCGCAAGGCCGAGGATTACGAAGCCAAATTTCGCGATGCGCGTTCCGAAGTCTATCGCGACCAGGAAGAGACGCGGCATGTGTGGCTCGAGGATCAGGCCAAGCAGATCGCGGACGGGCAGTCTCGCACGGCCGAAAGTCTGACGGCTGCGCGCAGCCGGCTGGAAGCGGAGACTGCGACGGCTAAACAGAGCCTGGTGGAGACCAGCGCGGTGATGGCCGACAAAATCGCGACCACCATTCTCGCGCGGAGGCCGTCATGAGACAAATCCTTCTTGCCGCCACTCTGCTGTTCGGCGCCACCGCGATTCATGCGCAGGACAACATCGAGGAGCCGATCTCCCATGACGAAATGTTGGTCTGGAAGTGGGCGAATTTCGTAATCCTGGCCGCGGGGGCCGGTTACCTGTTGTCCAAACACCTTCCGCTGTTCTTCAAATCCAGGACCGCCGAAATTCAAAAGGACATCACCGAAGCGCAGGCGACGAAACAAGCCGCCGAGCAGCGCGCCGCTGAAATGGATGCGCGGTTGAACTCGCTGGCTGCCGATATCGAAGACTTCCGCTCGCAATCGAGGGTGGAAATGGAGCGCGAAGCGGCCCGCATCCGGCAGGAAACGGTGCAGCAGATCGAAAAATTGCAAAAGCAGGCCGAGCAGGAGATCGAATCGGCGGCCACCCTGGCCACACGCGAGCTGCATGCGTATGCCTCCAGACTTTCTCTCGATCTGGCCGAACAGAGGATTCGCACCAGGCTCGACGCCGCGACCGAAGCCGGTCTGGTGGACGACTTCACGAAAGATCTGGGGTCGCGGAACTAAATGCTCTCGGCAGTGGCATCGCGGTACGCAAGGGCTCTGGTGGACGTGGTAACGGAGCCCGGGTCGGACCTGGACGCGGGGACGGCGACCCAGCAGTTGCGGCAGGTGGCTGCGACGATTGCCGCATCGGACGATTTGAAAGGCGCGTTGCTCTCTCCGGCCGTTTCACCCTCGCGAAAACGCCATGTGATCGCGAAGCTCATTCATGTTCACCCGAAAATTCGCAATTTCATTTACGTGGTCATCGACCATCGCCGCGTTCACGAAATCCCGTCGATCGTCGAAGCGTTCGAGCTCCTGATCGACGAGCATCTGGGATTCGTCAGGGCCGATGTATCAAGCGCGTCGGCGCTGACCGCCGCGCAGCAGGCGTCGTTGCAGGCGCAGTTGACGCGGATGGCGGGCAAACAGGCGAAGGTCAATTTTAAAACCGATCCGGCGCTGGTGGCGGGAGTGATCGCGCGCGTCGGTTCGACCGTCTACGACGGCAGTGTACGGGGACAATTGGAAAGGCTGCGGGCAACGCTCTTAAGCTAGCGCTCGCAAAAGGATTTTATGGCTCAGATCCGGGCGGATGAGATCTCGCGCGTGTTGCGCGAGGAAATCGATAACTACGAAAAAGTCGTTAACGTTTCAGAAACAGGGTCCGTGATTTCCGTGGGCGACGGCATCGCCCGCCTTTACGGCCTCGAAAACGTCATGGCCGGCGAATTGATCGAGTTCGCGGGCGGCGTCTCGGGCATCGCCCTGAACCTCGAGGAAGATCAGGTCGGCGCGGTGATGCTGGGCGATTACACCAACATCAAGGAAGGCGACGAGGTCAAGCGCACCGGCCGTATTATGTCGGTCCCGGTGGGCGAAGGCATGATCGGACGCGTCGTCGACGCCCTGGGAAACCCCATCGACGGCAAAGGTCCGATCGCCAACAAGGGCTATAACGCCATTGAGCGCATTGCGCCCGGAGTGGTCGAACGGCAGCCGGTGAAGGAGCCTCTGCAAACCGGTATCAAAGCCATCGACTCGATGATCCCCATCGGCCGAGGGCAGCGCGAGCTGATCATCGGCGACCGCCAGACGGGCAAAACGACCGTCGCCCTGGACACGATCATCAATCAACGAGGCGGCGACGTGATTTGCATCTACGTCGCCATCGGGCAAAAGCGGTCGACCGTCGCACAAGTGGTGAAGACGCTCGAGACTTACGGCGCGATGGAGTATTCGATCGTCGTTGCCGCCACCGCATCCGATCCCGCGCCCATGCAGTACTTGGCGCCGTACGCCGGCTGCGCGATGGGCGAATATTTCCGCGACAGCAGCCGCCACGCCCTGTGCGTGTACGACGATTTATCGAAACACGCCGCGGCGTATCGCGAAATTTCGCTGCTGCTCCGCCGTCCTCCCGGGCGCGAGGCCTTTCCGGGTGACGTGTTCTATCTCCACAGCCGTCTGCTGGAGCGCGCGGCGAAGCTCTCCGCGGACAAAGGGGGCGGTTCGCTGACCGCTCTTCCGTTCATCGAAACGCAGGCAGGCGACGTTTCGGCCTACATTCCCACCAACGTGATTTCGATTACCGACGGGCAGATTTACCTCGAATCGGACCTTTTTAACGCTAACGTCCGCCCTGCCATTAATGTCGGCATCTCCGTCAGCCGTGTGGGCAGCAATGCGCAGATCAAGGCGATGAAGCAGGTGGCCGGTTCGCTCCGTCTGGACCTGGCGCAGTATCGCGCATTGGCCGCGTTCGCGCAGTTCGGCTCGGAACTGGACAAAGCGTCGGCCGACCAGTTGACGCGCGGCAGCCGCATGGTGGAATTGCTGAAGCAGGGCCAATATTCGCCGGTGCCGGTGGAAAAACAAGTGCTCATTCTCTACGTCGGCACGCAGGGCACGCTGGACGATCTGCCTTTGCCGCAAGTACGGGCGTTCGAACAGGAACTCTATCACCACGTCGAGAACGCGCATCCAGGCCTGCTCCCTGAAATTAAGGAAAAGAAAAATCTCACTGACGAGATCAAGGCCAAGATCGGCGCGATCATCAAGGAATTCAAGCCGCAGTTTATTAAGGATCACGGAACGAAGTAAATGCCGAGCCTGATAGACATCCGGCGGCGCGTCCGTTCGGTGAAAAATACGCAGCAGATCACCAAGGCTATGAAAATGGTCTCGGCCGCGAAGCTGCGTAAGGCTCAGGAAAAGGCGATCGCTGCGCGGCCGTACGCCCGGATGCTGCGCCAGATGCTGGCCAACGTCGCCGAAGCGGCGGCCGGCGTGGGCGATGGCGCGACGCATCCTTTATTGGTCGTTCGTCCAGAAAAAAAGATACTCCTGGTGGTCGTCACCGCCGACGGAGGCCTGGCCGGAGGGTTCAACGCGAACCTGATCAAGATGGCGCACGGCTTCGCCAAACAGCACGACCCGAATAATCTGAGCTTTGAGCTGATCGGCCGCAAAGGCCGCGATTACTTCAGACGGCGGTATACGCACATCGCCGGCGAGCATACCGACGTTTTTCGCAACGTGAAGTTCGAGGACGCGGAAAAAATCGCCAGGATCATTATCGAGCGCTTCGAGAACGCCGAAGTCGACGCGGTGTACCTGTTCGTGAACGAGTTTAAAACGGTGATGTCCTCGCACATCGCGCAGACCAGGCTGCTGCCGATCGAAGTGCCGAAGTCGGCTTCACCCGTCCATTACATTTACGAGCAGAAGCCGGAGGAAATTCTGGGCAGCCTGCTGCCGCGGTATCTGAACGTGCAGCTCTACGGAGCGCTGCTCGAATCCGCAGCGGCCTACCTGGCCGCGCGCATGACGGCGATGGATGCGGCGACGCGAAATGCCGACGAGGTGATCGACAAGCTGACGCTCTATATGAACCGTGTGCGTCAGGCGAGTATCACCAGAGAAATTATTGAGGTCGTGAGTGGCGCCGCGGCGCTGGACTGAAAAAGAGGGATTTATGAGTGTTGCTGGCAAAGTGATCCAGGTGGCCGGACCGGCCGTGGACGTCGAGTTTCCGGAGGGGCAGATCCCCGTCATCCGCACCGCGGTCCGCATTACGAGCGAAGGTTTCAACGTGCCAGAGCCGATCAATATCATCTGCGAAGTGGCGCAGCATATCGGCGAAAGCCGCGTGCGCACCATCGCGCTTCAGCCCACTGACGGGCTGGTGCGAGGGATGCACGTCGAAAATCTGAACCGCCCTGTGGAGGTGCCCGTAGGCCGGGAAACGCTGGGCCGCGTGCTGAACGTGATCGGCGAGCCGGTGGACAACATGGGTCCGGTGAACACGAAAGAGCATTGGCCGATTCACCGTCCCGCTCCTCTGTTTGACGAGCAGGCGACCGAATTGCAGATGTTCGAAACCGGCATCAAGGTCGTCGATCTTCTCGAACCGTACTTGCGCGGCGGGAAAATCGGTCTGTTCGGCGGCGCAGGCGTCGGCAAGACGGTCATCATTCAGGAGCTGATTTCGAACCTCGCCACCAAGCACGGCGGAGTCTCGGTCTTCGCCGGCGTGGGCGAGCGCACGCGCGAAGGCAACGACCTGTGGCTGGAATTCCAGGAATCCGGCGTCATCGATCCGCACGATTTTACGAAATCGAAGTGTGCGCTGATTTACGGCCAGATGACCGAGCCTCCCGGGGCGCGTCTGCGCGTCGCGCTGAGCGCATTGACCGTCGCCGAGTATTTCCGCGATGAAGAGCATCAGGATGTGCTGCTATTCATCGACAATATTTTCCGCTTCACCCAGGCCGGCTCCGAAGTGAGCGCCTTGCTCGGCCGCATGCCGAGCGCGGTGGGCTACCAGCCCAACCTGGCCAGCGAAATGGGCGATTTGCAGGAACGCATCACGTCGACCAGGAGCGGCTCCATCACCTCGGTGCAGGCGATTTACGTGCCCGCCGACGATTACACCGATCCTGCGCCGGCCACCACCTTCGCGCATCTGGACGCGACCACGAACCTCTCTCGCGCGATTTCCGAGCTGGGCATTTATCCCGCCGTCGACCCTCTGGCGTCCACCTCGCGCATTCTCGATCCCCTGATCATCGGTCAGGAGCATTACGACGTCGCCCAGCAGGTGAAGCAGATTCTCCAACGCTACAAAGACCTTCAGGACATCATCGCGATTCTGGGCGTCGACGAACTCTCGGACGAAGACAAAGCCACCGTCGCCCGCGCCCGCAAGATCCAAAAATTCCTTTCGCAGCCCTTCCATGTGGCCGAAGCGTTCACCGGCCGCAAAGGCAAGTACGTCAAAGTCGCCGACACGGTGCGCAGTTTCAAGGAAGTCGTCGAGGGCAAGCACGACGAAATTCCGGAACAGGCGTTCTACATGCAGGGCTCCATCGACGACGTTCTCGAAACGCACGAACAGATGAAGAAGAAGGGTTAAGTGGCTGAGACCTTCCAGATCGAAGTCGTGACCCCCGAAAAGCTGGTGCTGGACCAGCGCGCCGAGTTCGCCGAAATTCCCGGCAAGGATGGCTACATAGGCATCCTGCCAGGCCACGCCGCGCTGCTGGGCGAACTGGGCGAGGGTAAACTGACGATCACCTCCGGCACGCAGACGCGCGAGGTCACGGTCTCAGGCGGCTACGTCGAAGTCCGCGATAATCACGTTCGCGTGCTCGCGGATAAAGCCTCCTAGTGCTGTGCATCTGAAGTTCGCATGGTAATTCGCGTAGGGCGGACGCCCTCGTCCGCGCCGGACCCCCTGGTCCGGCTATGCCCTGCACACAAGATGAAGGCCGACGGGGCGTCGGCCGCGGTCCAGGGGGACCGCCCCACAATCACGCATCCGTCAATGAACTTCAGATACACAACACCAGAGGCAGTCACTGCTGCGTCGTTGGAATGGACGTGAAGGCCGAGGTTCCGAAACGGAGACCCAGCACCGCCAAATTGCCGCTCGAAACAGTGAACTGGGCCGATCCTCGCTTGCCGGCGATCCCCGCTAAACCCGCCAACGCCCGCAGTGCCGTCTCCGTTTTGTTGTTTGCGAGAAGCCGGATCGAGGACGTGCCGATCAAATTGCCGTTGTTATCCCATGCGGTGACGCTGACCGTCACGGGCACGGAGCTCGGGTTGGCGACGGCGACCGCCGTGGTGAAGCCTGTGTCGTCCCAGATCAGCGTGCTGGTCGTCGCGGATATGTTGGTCAGCGGCACAACAGCCTCCTGATCGGGGAACCCAGGTACGCTTTGCCGGAACACTCCATATCCGGTGACGCCGGGCGGCAGCGCCACCAACGCGTAGCCCTGATTCACGGAACCGATGTTCGGCGCTTCGACGATCGCCGTACCCCTCGCGGCGATGGCGATGGCTGTCGACGATCCTCCGACGGAGGGAACCGTCAGCGGCGCGCCCGAATCGAGGAAAAAACTGACGGTGAGCGAGACCGGACTCGTTCCGCTGTTGTTGAAATAAATCGCCGAATACCATCCTCCGCCAAACACAAACTGCGACAAAATCTGTGACGGCGCGACGTCGCCTGGCAGCACGGCCATCACAAAGGAGGTGAGAGGCTTGATCTGGAGTTCCATGTCCCCTCCTTCGAAGGAGAATTCCCAAGCCTGACTGGAATCGGCCGAATCCGTGCTGCCGGACCAGTAGATGCCATAGTCGATGAGGTCCTGGAGATTGGTGAACAGGGCGTAGCTGGAGTTATGCTGCGCGGAGATCGACATGCTCGCCTGTCCTCCTAGCTCCACGTAGTACAGATGGCCCATCTCGCCACCTTTGCAGGAGAAGCCGGAGGAGACGTGATTCGCCGTGTCCTGCTTGGAGCAGGTTGGATCGGGCTCCCGCGTGTTCGGCAGGCGCCAGTTGGAAAAGCCAAGGTAGTTGGCGGCATTCATCGATGCGATCCAGTTTTGCGCGGTGTCCCAGGGCATATCGCCCCTGGCATTAATGCCCGCGGTTCCGAACTGATTGCTCGCGGCGAGGTTGGCGTTGGTGAGCCATGTAATGTTCTGGTCGGTGTCGTACACGGCCGCCCCGCCGAGACGGGGTTGTAGAGCGGCCTTCGCTGGCCGCAAGAGACTAAGAGACAGGACGGCCAAGACGGCGGTCCTGGAGAACACGAACGTCATGATCTGCCTCCACTTCCGGTTTGGAGAAAAATTATACACCCGCCGCGCGAAAGGATCTCCCGTCGCGCGGCATACCGTGTCTGAAAGGAGATCTGTATATGCAGATCAATACTGTCGGCATAGCCGCGGCGGGTGCGCTGGTTCTTGCGCTCGCTGCAAATTCGGCGAGTACCAATAACAATCCGGTGGACCTCGCGGTAGCGAAAGGCGCCCAATGGATCGCGTCGGTCCAGGGACACGACGGAGGCTGGGGCCAGGACGGCGGCGAAACCTCCTACGTCCGCCAGAACGAGCATCTGGAAACCACCGGCAACGACGTCGCCAATACGGCAGTGGCCGTTCTGGCCCTGCGCCGCGCCGGCAATCAATACCAGGCGAACATCGAGCGCGGCCTCGCCTACATCATGCAGAACGTCGAAAACAGCCCTGCCGACGGCCTGCGGATCACCAATCACAACGGCACCCAGATCCAGCGTAAGCTCGGTCCCTACATCGATACCTTCCTCACCTCGATGCTTCTCTCCGAAGTCGACGGCAACATGCCTACCGCCGTGCAGAACGCCCGCGTCCGCAAGGCCCTCGAAAAATGCGTCGCCAAAATCGAAAGCAACCAGCAGCGCGACGGAAGCTGGAACGTCGGCGGCGGATGGGCTCCCATTCTGGGGACGTCCATGGCCTCGCGCAGTCTCTATGAAGCGCAGATGAAGGGCGTCAAAGTGGAAGCGCGCGCGATGGACGCGGCGGTAAATTACACCAAGCAGGCCGCCCCCGCGGGCACTCCCGCATCGGCCGGAGTCGCTCTGTATCAAAGCGCGCAGGCGCTGGAACAATTAAGCCGCACGGCGAATGACCGCGTCGCGAATGCGCCGCAGATCGCCGCCATTCGATCGCAATTGAAGGACGAAAAATTCGTGAACGGCTTTGGCTCCATCGGCGGCGAGGAATTCTTCTCCTACCTCAACGTCAGCGACGGCCTTCGCCGCACCGGCGGTGAAGAGTGGAACAATTGGCGCAACGACATCACCGCGCGCATCCTGAAGCTGCAAAATCAGGACGGCACCTGGTCCGGTTCGCACTGCATCACCGGTCGCGTCGCGGTCACCAGCGCGGCTATTCTGAATTTGACGGTCAAATAATGCAACGACGCGTATTCCTGTTCGCGACGCTCGGGGCCGCGGCCTGCGGGCGTCGCGAAAACTCTCCGCTGTCCCGTGCCGCGCGCTGGCTCTGGTCGCAGCAATCAGGTGACGACGGCGGCTGGCACAGCAAAACCTACGGCCTGCTGCGCTCCGGCCAATCCCTGACGCCATTCGTGCTCGACGCGCTGCTTTCGGTTCCTCACGAAGCTCCCGCCCGTAGACAGAGCCTTCGACTTCCTGAAGCGCAACTTCAACACGGAGCCGGTCGACTATCCAAACTATGCGGCGGGCCTCGCTGTTCGCGTCGCCGCACGATTGAAGCGCAATGTGCCGGAATGGATCGCCTATCTGCGCGCGCAGCAGTTCGCCGAGGAAAACGGCTGGACCCGCAACGATCCAGCCTACGGGGCCTGGGGCATGGGAGGCGATCGCCGCCGTCCTCCCGAGCCCGGCCACGTCGACCTCGCCATGACCCGCTACGTCCTCGAAGGCCTCTCCGCCGCCGGCATCTCTTCCTCCGACCCGGCGATGCAGAAGGCCCAGGTCTATCTCGATCGCTGCCAGAACCCCGACGGCGGATTCTTTTTCTCCACCGTCAATCTCGATACCAACAAGGCGGGCGACGTCAACGGCAAGTATCGCAGCTACGGCACCACCACCTGTGACGGCATCCTCGCCCTGCTCGCAGCCGGTGTTCCTCGGAACGACCCACGCATCGCGCGCGCCCAGGCGTGGCTGAAACAGAATCATCTGGAAGAACGCGCCCCCGGCTTCGATATCGAGCCCGCGCGCATGGGATGGAGCGACGGCCTCCGCTTCTACTACGCCGCCGCCGTCACGCGCGCCATGCCCTCGCTCCCCGTGCTGCTTCCCGCGCAGAACGACGACGGCAGTTTCGCCAACAAAAATAACCTGGTAAAAGAGGACGATCCTCTCATCGCCACCGCGTTCGCGCTTCGCGTGTTATGCCACGATAAGGGTGGATGAAAACCATCATCGAGCCCTTCCGCATCCGCAGCGTCGAGCCTTTGCGCCACACCACGCCGGAACAGCGCGAAAAATTTCTGCACAAGGCCGGCTACAACCTTTTTGAACTGCGTGCGGCCGATATCCTCATCGACCTGCTGACCGATTCCGGTACCAGCGCGATGTCGACAGCCCAATGGGCGGCCATGATGCGCGGCGACGAATCCTACGCCGGCAGCGAAAGTTTTTTCCGCCTCAAAAAAGTCGTCGACGACCTCACCGGTTTCGCCCACATGATCCCCACCCATCAGGGCCGCGCCGCGGAGCGCATCTTGTTCACCGTCCTCTGCCGCCCCGGCCACGTCGTGCCGAACAACACGCACTTCGACACCACCCGCGCCAACATCGAATTCACCGGAGCCCGCGCCGTCGATCTGCCTCTGCCCGAAGCCGCCGACACGCAGGCGCGCATTCCCTTCAAGGGCAACATGGACGTCGCCGCGCTTGAAAAACTGATCGAAACCGAAGGCGCGGATAAAATTCCGCTGATCATGTTGACCGTTACCAACAACTCCGGCGGTGGACAACCCGTCTCCATGGCCAACATCCGCGCCGTGCACCAGACCGCCGCCCGCCACAGGATTCCGTTCTATCTCGACGCCTGCCGCTTCGCCGAAAACGCGTGGTTCATTCAGCAGCACGAGCCCGGATTTGAGCGTCTCTCCCCGAAACAGGTTGCCCAGGCCATGTTTTCCCACGCCGACGGCTGCACCTTCTCCGCCAAGAAGGACGCCTTCGCGAACATCGGCGGCATCCTATGCACCAATGACGACGCGGTCGCGCAAAAAGAGCGCGATTTGCTCATATTAACCGAGGGTTTCCCCACCTACGGCGGACTCGCCGGACGCGACCTCGAAGCCATCGCCGTCGGCCTCCACGAAGTGCTCGATCACGACTATCTCGAATATCGCATCGCCTCCACACGCTATTTGGGCCGCAAAATCGCCGACCATGGCGTGCCCATCGTCGAGCCTCCCGGCGGCCACGCCATCTATATCGATGCCGGCCGCATGCTGCCGCATATTCCGAAACACGAATTTCCCGGCCAGGCTCTCGCCGTCGAA
>CAVVNE010000105.1:0-27576 GCA_963749245.1 Bryobacterales bacterium | reverse complement strand
GACGTATGACAGCACGCGGCCCTGGGCGAAGTCCATCAAGCAGGCCATCGCCACCAAGAAGATGCCGCCGTGGTTCGCCGATCCGCACAACGGCAAATTCTCCAACGACCGCAGCCTGCCCGAAGCCGACGTCAAGACTCTGATTTCCTGGGTCGACAGCGGCGCCAAGGCGGGCAGTCCGAAGGACGCTCCGAAGCCCGTGGCATTCACCGAAGGCTGGGTCATCGGGCAACCGGACAAGGTGATCGAGATTCCGACGGCGGTCGACATCCCGACCTCCGGCGTCATGGATTATAAATACGTGATCGTCCCGACCGGTTTCACCGAAGACATGTACGTTCAGTCCGCCGAAGCGCGTCCGACCGACCGCGAGCACTGCCATCACATCCTCTCGTTCATCCGGGAACCAGGTAATCCGTGGTTCAAGAACGAGCCGATCGGCGTCGCCTTTGTTCCTTCCAAATCGGGCAACGGCCGCAACGACTCTGCCGGCGGTTTCGGCGACAACCTGGCTGGATACGCGCCGGGCATGGTTCCGGAAATGTTGAAGCCCGGGCAGGCCAAGCTGGTGAAAGCCGGCAGCGACCTGGTTTTCCAGTTGCACTACACCACCGACGGCAAGCCTGGATCGGATCAAGCCCGCGTTGGCCTCATTTTCTCGAAGACCAAGCCGACCGAGCGCGTGGTTTCGATGGCGGCCACCAATCCGAGATTCGCGATTCCTCCGGGCGACCCCGATTATCGCGTCGACGCGAAGTTCGTGTTCCAGGACAACGCGGAACTCGTCATGATGCTGCCTCACATGCACCTCCGCGGCAAGGATTTCGAATATCGCCTCACCTATCCGGACGGGACGAAGGAAACGCTGCTCACCGTGCCTCACTATGACTTCAACTGGCAGCTTTCCTACTACCTGGCGGAACCGAAAAAGATTCCTGCGGGCACCGTCATGGAGTGCACCGCGCACTTCGACAACTCGGCCAACAATCCGGCGAATCCCGATCCCACCAAGGAAATTCACTTTGGTGAGCAGAGCTGGGACGAGATGATGTTCGGGTTCTTCGACGTGGCGATTCCGTTCGACAAGAATCCGATGGACATCATGCGTCCGAAGAAAGTGAAGAAAGACACCGGCGCGGTCGAGTAGGGCTGTTTCGCGGCCTTGACCGCTTTTTGGAGCCGCGACCCTCGGGAGCGGTCAAACGAGTTGTATAGAGGAATTATGTTTACCCGCTACTTAATGCCGCCGCTATTCGTGTCCCTGTGCGCGCAGGCCGCCGCTCCCACGGTGACCTTCCACAAGGACGTCGAGCCGATCCTTCAGAAAAGCTGCCAGGAATGCCACCGTCCCGGTGAAATCGCGCCCATGCCGCTGCTCACTTACCAGCAGGCGCGGCCCTACGCGAAAGCCATCAAGGCCGATGTGCTGCTCAAAAAGATGCCGCCCTGGCCGGCCGATCCTCATTTCTCGAAATTCGAGAACGACCGCTCTCTCTCACCCGAGGAAATCCAGACGCTCGTCGCCTGGGCCGACACAGGCGCCAAGGAAGGCGACCAGTCCGACGCGCCCAAGCCCCGCACCTGGGTCGAAGGATGGAACATCTCCAAGCCAGACCTGATCATTCAGATGCCCACTGCATTCGAAGTTCCGGCCAAGGGCGAAATCGAATATCAATACATCGTGATCCCGTCCGGATTCACCGAGGACAAGTGGGTCCAACAAGTCGAGGTCCGTCCCTCCGACCGGACCGTGGTCCATCACGCACAAGTGTTTCTTCGCGAGCCCGGCTCCAAGTGGATGGCCGACGCGAAACCCGGCATCCCGTACGTTCCGCCAAATCTAACCCCGGCGTCGAGATTCGCCAACGTCGTGGGCGCAAGCAACGACATGCTGACGGTGTACACCCCGGGCATGGTCCCCGATATTTATAAACCCGGCCAAGCCAAGCAGATCAAAGCCGGCACGGACTTCGTCCTGGTGATGCATTACACCGCCAGCGGCAAGGACACGAAGGACCAGACCAGCGTCGGCATCGTGCTCGCCAAGGAGCCGCCCACGGAGCGCATCATCACGACCGCTGCAATCAACAATAATTTCGTGATTCCTGCCGGCGACGGGAACTTCAAAGCCGTGGCGACGGCCCAGGTCATCAATCCGATGACCATGGTCAGCCTCTTCCCGCACATGCACCTGCGCGGCAAATCATTCCAATACGATCTGATCTATCCCACCGGAGAAACAAAGACCATCCTGCGCGTCGACCGCTGGAGCCTGGCCTGGCAGCCTTCCTACAAGCTGGCCGAGCCGATCCAGCTCACGCCCGGCATGAAAGTCAGGGCCACCGCGTGGTGGGATAATTCCGCCAATAACCCTTCCAATCCCGATCCGTCCAAAGACGTGAAATGGGGCGACCAGAGCTGGGAAGAAATGATGGTCGGCTTTTACGACGTCGCGGTGAATCCGAAAATCACCAATAAGAGCATTTATAAGAAGATGGAGTAATGTTGCGCCGGTTTGTTTTGATTTTCGCGAGCCTCCCTCTGGCCCAGGCGCACGACATCATCACCACGAAAATCACGTTTTCAAAAGAGGTTTCACGGCTGATCTATAAGCGCTGCGCGACGTGCCATCGCGAAGGCGGCGCCGCGTTTTCGCTGCTGACCTACGACGAGGCCCGCCCTTGGGCCAAGGCCATCAAAGAGGAAGCGCTGGAGCGTCGAATGCCTCCCTGGGAAGCGATTAAAGGCTTCGGCGAATTTCGCGACAATCGCGGCCTCACCGAAGAGGAGCTGGAAACCATTTCCGCATGGGTGGAAGGAGGCGCGCCCGAAGGCGAACCGAAATATCTTCCGCCCCAGCCCAAGCTGACCGCGTGGCAGGACCCTCCCGCGCCCAAGGGATCGTCCGAAGTCGTCGTGTCCGACGGCGCGAAGCTCGCCTCATCCTCGAAAGTGCTGGCCATCCGCGCGAAAAATCTGAAAGCCGGCTCGAGCGTGCAGATCATCGCCATCCGTCCCGATTCTTCCGTCGAGCCGCTGTTGTGGCTCTATCAATACAACCCGGCTTTTCACCGTACGTATTACTACGTCGCGCCTGTCGCGTTGCCCGCCGGTACGAAAATCGAAATGAGCCCGGCGGACTCCGGCACCATAGGCCTCTTCGTCAAGCAAACCGCAACCGCGCGCCGGTGACAAGCTGGCGAGCGATGTGGCGTGAGCCACACTAACTGATAATCCCCTTCCGCACCGCGTACAGGATCAACTCCGGTACGCTATGCAGATTCAGCTTCTGCAAAATATGCGTCCGATGCGTTTCCACCGTGTATAAACTCAGGTTCAACAGGTTCGCGACTTCCTTGTTGCTCTTCCCCTCGGCCACCAGTTGCAGCACCTCGCGCTCGCGCGTCGTCAGCAATTCGTAGGTATCTTCCGCGCCCATTTCCGCCAGTTGATGCATGTAATCTTCCTTCAGAATCCGCCGGACCAGCGGACTGAAATACGACTTCCCGTCCATGATGGCGTGAATCGCGTTGATCAAATCCGACTCCGCCGAATCCTTCAGCAGGTACGCCCTCGCCCCCGCCTTCAGCGACCGGATCACGTAGCTCTCGTCGCTGTGCATGCTCAGGATCACCACGGCCGTCTGCGGCGCGCGATTCACGATCTGCCTCGCCGCTTCCACGCCATTCAGATGAGGCATCGCGATGTCCATCACCACCACATCCGGTTTTTCCTGCGCCGCGAGTTCCACCGCCTGCTTCCCGTCCGCCGCCTCGCCCACGACGACAAGGTTCGGCTGACGTTCCAGCAGCAGCCGCAGCCCGCTGCGCATCACTGTGTGATCGTCCGCCAGTAGGATCCGGATCGGCATCAGCCCGCCAGCGGCAGTTCGGCCGCCACCTTCGTTCCGGCGCCCGGCCTCGATTTCACTTCAAACGCTCCGCCCAGGTGCGTCACTCTTTCCTCCATACCCACCAGTCCCAATCCGCGAACCCTCCCCGCATCGAATCCGTGCCCGTCGTCTTCCACCGACAACAAAATCCTGTGCGCTTCCTGCCTCACGATCACCTTCACGCTCCGAGCCTGCGAATGACGCGCGCAGTTGTGCAACGCCTCCTGCACCACGCGATAAATACACGTCCGCAGTTGATCCGGTAGTTCGCCCGCCGCCTCTTCCGCCGTCACGTGCACGCGCAACCCCGTCCTTTTCGATACCTCGCGAGCCTGCCATTCCAGCGCGGGCACCAGCCCGAAATCGTCCAGCATCGACGGCCTCAGCAGCAGCGTCATGTTGCGAATCACGTTGACGCTCGCCTCCGCCAATTTCTTGATCGACTCGACGTGCCGCCGCACGTCCACCGACGCGTCCGGCACCCTGGCCGCCGCGTTCCCCGCCTCCATCAGCAGCGCCGACAGCGATTGCCCCACCTCGTCGTGCAGCTCGCGCGAAATCGCCCGCCGCTCCTCTTCCTGCGCCGACACCAGGCGCGCCGAAAGATCCTGCAACTCGCTCCGCGCCCGCACGCCTTCCTCATAACGCTTCTGCAACTCCGTCTCCAGATGCAGCGTCCGCCGGATGGTGAACGCCGCGAGAAGCAGCCCAACACCCAGGGTAGCCACCAGCATCACCATCAGCCGGAATCGCAGACTCCGGAACGCCTCATCCAGCGCCTCGTCGCCTGCATGAAGCTGCCTCGTGCTGAGCTGGTCGATGCGGTCCACCAGCGCGAGCATCGCCGTCCGCCTCCGCACCAGTTCGTTCGACAGGTATTCCGCGCTGCGATTGCGCGTATCTTTTTCCTTCATCTGGGTGATGAAGTCCAGCAGCCTCCAGTACACCATTACTTCCGCCTGCAGGCTGCGGTAGGGAGCCGCCTCCGCCTTGTCCAGCGCCCCCGCCCCGTCCTGCAACGCATTGTCGGTCCGTACTCGAATGTCTCTCCAGCTCGCCACCTGCGCCGCGGCCACGTCCGGATCCGACGCCAACAGAAAATCGCGCATCACGATCGCCGATTGATAAATCCCCGCCCTCACCTGGTCCAGAGCCCTACTCCTTCTTACGTACACATCGCGAACCTGAGCGTCGCTCGCGCGCACCTGCCGCAGCACCAGCAGCGCATCGCCTCCGGCCAGCATCATCAGCGCCAGCAATCCGCCGAAACCCGCCAGCAGCAGGCGGCGTCCACCGGCAATCGGTTCAATACGCATTGGTGCAGTTCCAGTCTATCGGACGCGGGTCCGCACAAAATACCGTCCGCAGGGGATTGCCCGGCCGCCCCTTGTCGGGTCTAATGGGTATAGATTCGCACCACAAAAAGAGGATTTATGAAACACGCAACATTAGCCCTGTTGGGGTTGGCAACTCTGCTTTCGACGGCTGCATGCCATAAAGCCACACCGGTGGCGAAGAAACCGGCCGACACCACGCCGGTCGCTTCCGCCCCGGCCCAGACGCCGAGCCGCACACCGCAATCGCGGCCGAGCAACTCCACTCCCTCCCAGACATCTTCCACGCCCCGCGGCACCACCATGACCCCGCAGGAGCGCGCCTCGCTGAATGAAAGTCTCGCCCGCCTGAACGACGCTCTATTCGACTTCGACAAGTCCGTCATTCGCGAGGATGCGTCCGTCGTTCTTAAAGCCGACGTCGGCGTCATTCGCGACATCCTGGCCAACTACCCCAACCAGAAGCTGCTCATTGAAGGCAATGCCGATGAGCGTGGCTCCGAAGAATACAACTTGGCCTTGGGCGACCGCCGCGCCCGCTCCGCGCAGGAATTTTTGGTCTCCATGGGCATCCCCGCCGCGCAGTTGAGTCTCGTCAGCTACGGTAAGGAACGTCCCATCTGCACCGATAAGACCGAAGACTGCTGGCAGCGTAACCGCCGCGCCCACGTCACGGCCGCCCCATAATTCGTTTCCTCCATTCCTTTCTGGACAACTCCTCCCGTGCCCCGGCGAAAGTCGGAGCCGGGAGGTTTTTTCGTGCCTTGTGGAAGGGATCCGAAAAGCAGCTTGGTGCTCCCTTGTGGGGCAGCGCCATGCGCTGCCATCCCTTCAGCAAATGCATCGCGACCGGCCGGAGGCCGATCGAGTTTTGATTACGATACACTGTACCTCAGGCCGCGCGCAGTCCGGATAAGCGGTGGAGGAGCCCAATCATGAAATGGTATTACGCAGACGCAGGGCGTCAGGTCGGCCCTGTCGAGGACGCTCAACTCGACGATCTGGTCCGTTCGGGAGCCGTGCGCGACGACACCCTGGTGTGGCGCGAAGGCATGGCCAGCTGGCAGCCGCACTCCGCCGCGCGCGGACCCGTGAAGCCCCTTCCGATTCCCGCCGCGGCCGTTCCCCTGGCCACCGAAACGCGCTTCTGCTCCGAATGCGGACGCCCGTACCCGGCGCACGAAATGGTCTCCATCGGCTCGGCCACCATCTGCGCCCAGTGCAAGCCGCTCTACATGCAGCGCATGCGCGAAGGAGGACAGGCTGTCGGCGTGCGCCGCTACGGCGGATTCTGGATTCGCTTCGTGGCCCTCGTCATCGACGCCATCATCCTGGCCGTGGTCGGCGGCATCATTGGTCTCCCACTGCGTTTGCTGCTCGGCGTCGGCGCCGTCTCCGTCGCGCAATCCCAGGACCCTTCGCAGGCATTGGCCATGCTGCCCGCCATGATGGGCGCCATCGGTCTCAGCCTCATGATCAACCTCGTCGTGGGCGTGTGCTACGACATCTGGTTCGTCCACAACAAGGGAGGCACCATCGGCAAGCTCGCTCTCGGCCTGCAAATCATCAATCTCGATGGATCGCGGCTCTCCTATGGCCAGGCCCTGGGCCGCTACTTCGCCAAAATTCTGAGCGCCATCATTCTCTACATCGGATTCATCATGGCCGGCCTGGACCCGGAAAAGCGGGCGCTGCATGACCGCATCTGCAATACTCTCGTGATCTACTCCAGGTAATGGCCGCCAACGCGATCGCCTGCGCGGCGTGCTCGGCGCCGGTTCCACGGGAATTCTGGAACCGCGAAGCAGTGCGCTGTCCGGGCTGCGGCCAGTCCGTTCGCGCCGCCGTGTTTCCGGCCATCGCCAGCGCCGCGGTCGGCGCTGTGCCCTCCGCCTTGCAAGGCGAGACCGAAGCCAGTTGCTTCTATCATCCGCAAAGCCGCGCGACGGTCCCCTGCCAGCAGTGCGGGCGCTTCCTCTGCGCCCTCTGCGATCTCGAAGTCGGCGCGCGCCACATCTGCCCGCGCTGTTTTGAAAAAACGGAAATTGTGGAGCCGCGCCGCACGATGTACGACTCCATGGCTCTGGCCCTGTCCACGCTCCCCGCGCTCCTGTTCTGGCCCGCCCTGATCTGCGCGCCCTGGGCCCTGTTCCTGGTCGTCCGGCGCTGGAGCGCCCCTTTGAGCATCGTGCCCAGAACAAAAATCCGTTTCGTCCTGGCCGCCTTGTTCGCCGCAACCGAAATCGGCTTCTTCATCTTCGTCGTCTACATGTTCACTCAAGTAACCCTCCGAGGCCCCCGCCGATGACCCGCGAAAAACAGCGCGAAAAACAGGGACTGCCCACTCTGTCCCAAGGCGCCTCAAGCTCCTCTCAAAAGCAGTCTCCATCCCACCGCCGCGTGGACAGAGCGGGCTGTCCCAGTTTTTCGCCCCATCCACAAACCCGCGAAAAACAGGGACTGCCTACTCTGTCCCAAGGCGCCCCAATCTCTTCTCGAAAACCCTCCACCCCGCCCCGCCGCGTGGACAGAGCGGGCTGTCCCTGCTTTTCGCCCCGTCCACAAAATCCCGCCAGAAGCCGCCAAAAACGGGAGCGCCCCTAATGCCCCGCTACTCCAAACTCACCCCCCGCCACCGAACCCTCGGCGGCTACACCCAGCTCTGGCTCGCCTCCGATCACCTTCTCCTCCTCTCCAACACCCGCTTCTCGGAAGAGTACAAACGATTCTCCTTCGCCGACATCCAATCCATCGTCGTCACCCGTCTCCCTTCGCAACTCGTCCTTCAGATCGTCATGATCCTCGCCGCCCTGGCCTGGATGTCCCTCTGGTTCGCCGTCGATTCCAGATTCGCGAAGTGGGCTTTCGAAGTCACTGGCGCTCTCGCCCTGCTCTGGCCCATCGTCGATATGGCCCGAGGCCCCCGCTGCCGCTGCTTTCTCCGCACCCGCGTCACCGGAGAACTGCTGGCTCCCGTCTCGCGCCTGAAAACCGCGGACAGGTTTCTTGCCCTTCTGTGTCCCGTCGTCGAATCGGCGCAGGGAGCGCTCCCCGAGGAAGCCCCCGTCGAAGCCCCGGAAACACCCTGGGTACCGCCTCCCCCAGCAATAGTCAACACGCCCGGCTACCTGCCCGAATTCCTGTTTGGAACATTTCTCCTCAACGCGCTTCTCATTTGGCTCGCCACTCTGTACCCGAAAGTTCCCGAACTTCCCGCCATTCTCATGACGACTCTGTTCGCCGAGTTCGTGCTGATCGTCGTCGTCCTTTTCCGGCGCAAGGGGCGGGACCCGCGCGTCATCGTGTATGTCATTTTGTCGCTCGCCATCTTGGGCGTCGCCTTCGACACAGTCACCATCGGCGGCGAGGTCGTCGGATGGTATACCAAGATGTTGGACAAAGCGAAGGCCGGCGACAAGTCGATCACGCCTCTCACCTTCCTGCCCGCCGGAGGCATGCGCATCACCGTAGCCTGCGCCTGGCGCGCCATCGCCGGAGTCGTCGGCCTCGCCGCGGCTTTCTTTGAAAGGCGGGAACGATGAATATCGTCGACCAGCGCTGCGCCAATCACGCCCTTCGCGAAGCCGCCGCCCAATGCCCTTCCTGTAAACGCTTCTTCTGCCGCGAATGCGTCACGGAGCACCACGGCCGCATGATCTGCGTGAGTTGCGTGACCATCGACACGACCCGGCCCCGCGCCCGCTTCCAGGCCGGCTGGACCGTGATGGCCCTGGCCGGCATCGTAATCGCCTGGCTGGTCTTTTACTATCTAGGCCTGGCTTTGGCCCGCATCCCCTCCGAATTCCACGCCGAACCCGAAGCACGCAGGTGGCGCGAGCTTCACAGGCTGCGGAAAAAGTCGTTGCAAGCCACGATTGGCAGGCGGAACCGCCTGCCCCACCAAAGCATGTTAAGCAGTTACAGCAAGGTGGGACAGGCGCTTTCGCCTGTCGAGCGACTTTTTCCGCAGCCTCTTCAGCTTGCAGCGACGAGCCCGTTTGACGGAGCAACCCTGACATGACCCGCCAGCGTTCCTCCATCGACATCTTAGAAGAAGCCGTCAACCTCCTCCGCTCAACCCCTCTTGAAACCGCCTTGACCTATCTCACCGGCGCCGTCCCACTCACTCTGGCCTTCCTCTTCTTCCTCGCCGACATGAACCGCAGCCCCTACGCCTTCGAGCATCTTCCCTGGGCCTCGCTCGTGCTCGCGCTTTTATATATCTGGAAAAACTCCTGGCAGGCGATCTTCATGGCCCGGCTCTACCATCAACTCTCGCCCTCAGAAACTGAAAACAGCGCGCGGCAAGCCGTCGTCACGCAAGCCGCGATGCAGCCCATCGGACTGCTGATCCCACTTCCCTTCCCCTGGATCACGGCGTTCTTTCGCAACGTGGCTTTGTTTTCCGCCCTTGGCCGATCCGATGCACTTTCCGCCGCCCGCCGCCAATCCGTCTATGCAACGCGTCAAAATTGGGGAGTGCTGCTGATCGTCTCTCTTGGCTCTATCGTGTTGTTCGCCAATGTGTTGATTACCATCGTCGCCCTGCCGCAATTGGCGCGTTCGTTTCTCGGGATTGAAGGCGATCTGGTGCGGCTCGGTGCGGGCATCGTCAATCTCACCACCATCGGAGTGGCCGCAGCCATCACCTGGCTCGCGGTAGATCCTTTGCTTGATGCCGTTTACACGCTGCGCTGCTTTTACGGAGAATCGGTCGCGGCCGGCAGCGATCTGCGCGCGGCCTTGAAGCGGCTGGTCGCCATCGTTCTGCTGGTCGGCGCGGCTCATGCCCAAACGATTGATGAAAAACAACTTGATCATGCGATCGACCAGGTCGTTCATCAGCGCGAATTCACCTGGCGCGTCCCACGCCCGGCCCATGCCGGACCCGAAGGCAAGTGGGTCGGCTGGTATCGCAGCGCGGCGAAAATGGCCGAGGATCTATGGCAGTTGGTGTGGGACAAACTCCGCGCCTGGCTTCATCCTGAACAAACGCAAAGTGGAAACGGCAAGGACGCTTCGGTCAACCGGAAGGCGATGTTCGCGCTGATCCTGTTGATTGTAGCGTTGATCGCGGCCGGCTTGACTGCTTTCGTTTTGCGGCGAAAACGTTCTCATATTATTGCCGCACAAGCGGTTATCGCCGTGGCTCCGGTGAATCTCGCCGATGAATCGCTGACCGCGGACCGCCTGCCGGAAAGCGAGTGGCTCGCGCTGGCCGAGGATTGGATGGAAAAAGGCGATTTCCGCCTGGCGCTGAGAGCCATGTATCTGGCCTCGCTCAACTATTTGAGCAGTCGCGATTTAGTGTCTGTCCGGCGGTGGAAAAGCGGACTCGATTACCGGCGCGAGCTGGCGCGGAGGGCTCGCTCCAAACCCGAAGTGCCGCTCGCATTTTCCCGGAGCGTCGCGATTTTCGAACAGGGCTGGTATGGGCGCCATGCCGTCGACCGCGCGATGGCCGAGGATTTGGCCAAAGGGCTCAATGAGATGAGGGCGCATGCGCAATAAGGTCGCGATGGCCGTCCTGATCGTCCTGCTGGCCTGGGGATTAGAGCAGGTCGTCGTGTCGCCGCTTCAAACAGGGGCGGCCTACCCCGAATATTCGTCGCTGCGGTCGGATCCGATGGGGACCATGGCGCTGTATGAAAGCCTCGGTAAAATATTGAAAGTAAACCGGTTATATAAATCGAGGATGCGGGTGGACCCGGGCCCGGGGACCACGATTTTCGTGCTGGGGGTCGACCCTGTGGCGTGGACGAAGCTTAAAACGGATACGCTGAAACAGTATGAGGCACTCACCAGCAAGGGCGCACGGCTGGTGATTGCCTTCCTGCCTGTTTCCGAGCCGTGGAAGGACACCGAGGCGCGGCCGGTTGAGTCGCGGTGGCATATTGGGTTCGTTTACAGGAATCTGCATGTCGAACCGGGGGAGATCCCCAGGGAGTCGGCGCTGGAATTGAAGCCCGGCGTGGAATGGACCAAGCTGGGGGCCGGAGCGTTCGAGAGGAAGTTGGGGAAGGGCTCGGTCGTGCTGATTTCCGAGAGCTATCCGCTGAGCAATGAGGGGCTTAGAGAAGAGCGCAACGCCGGGCTGATCGTGAAACTGGCCGGGCCTGCCCAGGAAGTTATCTTCGATGAAAATCATTTCGGGGTGGTGGAATCGGGCAGCATTACGAAGTTGATGCGCAAGTATCACCTTGAGGGCGCGCTCGCTTTGCTCGCGCTGGTGGCTGCGCTATTCCTCTGGCGCAGCGCGTCCAGTTTGCTGCCTTCGCGGGCACCTGGGGCGGAACAGGCGGTGGCGGGTCGCGACTCCTTGGACGGGATGGTGGCGCTGCTCCGGCGGGGCATTCCGGAGCGGGATTTAGTGCGCGTCTGCTATGGCGAAGCACAAAAAATGCACACCCATGTACAGCCAATCGACCCTAAAGACCCCCTGTTTGAGGACAAAAATGTGGTGAAAACCTACCGGATTTTGATGGAAAAACTATGACCGAGAGACTCGAGAGACTGCACCAGACGCTCAACGTCGCGAGGACCGAAATTTCGAAAGTGATCCTGGGCCAGGACGCCGCGATCGACAGCGCGCTGACGGTGATTCTGACACGGCAGCACGCGCTGATTGAAGGCGTGCCGGGTGTCGCGAAGACGCTGCTCGCGCGGACGCTGGCGCATGTGCTGGGGTGCGAGTTCGCGCGCATTCAATTTACGCCCGACCTGATGCCGGCCGACATCACGGGCACGAGCGTGTTTCACTTTGAGCGCAACGAATTTCATTTGGTGAAAGGGCCGGTGTTCACGTCGTTTCTGCTGGCCGACGAAATTAATCGCGCGCCCGCCAAGACGCAGTCGGCGCTGTTGCAGGCGATGCAGGAACGGGCGGTGACGATCGATCGCGACACGCATGTTTTGTCGCCCGATTTCACGGTGTTCGCGACGCAGAATCCGATTGAGTACGAGGGCACGTATCCGCTGCCGGAGGCGCAGAAGGACCGGTTTCTTTTGAAGATGCCGATGACCAGTCCGGAACGGGATGACGAAATGGAGCTGGCGAAACGCATGCTGGGCGTCGATGCACCGGAGGCTTGTCTCGATCGGGGGGATGTTCACGCGGTGCTGGGGGCCGGCGATTTATCGGCGGCTCGCAAGGCTTTAATGGATGTCGCGATGCGGGACGAGCTGGTCGCTTATATCGTGGACCTGGTGCGGAAGACGCGGACGCATGAAAGTGTTCTGGTGGGCGCGGGGCCTCGCGCGACGCAGGGGTTGGTGGCGGCGAGCAGGGCTAATGCGGCAATTGCAGGCCGCGACTTCGTTACTCCGGATGATGTAAAGGCGATGGCGGTTCCGGTGCTGGATCACCGGCTGATTTTGCGGCCGGAGTTTGAGATTGAGGGGATGACGGCGGCAGAGGCGGTGGAGAAGATTTTGATGAGTGTGGCGGTGCCGGTATAGACGCCGCGCGCAAGGGAACACATGATTCCTTCTTCGAGGATGATTTGGGTGGTGGCTCTCGTCGGGTTTCCCGCCGCGGTGGTGGCGGCGTTGTGGCCTGAAGGACGCGTGGCGGCGGGGGTTTGCTTGTTGCTCCTCGCGGTCGTGATTGCCGTGGATGCGCTGATCAGGGATCGGGCTTTAGCGGGGGTTCGGGTGGAGTTGCCCGAGCTGATGCGGATGTTCAAAGACCGGGCGGCGGAGATTCGCGTGCGGATTCACAATGGCTCGCGCATTCGCGTTGGCGTTATCGTGCCGGAGGGAATTGCGGCTGAGGCGGAGGAGATCGATGTGGATCTGCCGTCGGCGGCTGCGGAATTTGTCTGGAAATGGACGGCGCACCGGCGCGGGCTTTACCGGGTGGATGCGGTTTATCTGGAGGCCATTTCGCCGTGGGGGATGTGGCAGGTGCGGCGCAAAGATCCCGTCGCGATGGAGGTGCGTGTCTATCCGAATCTGCGGCGTAACGACGATTTGAAAGCTCTGCGGCAAGGGGTGAGCGGTGTGCATGCGCTGCGGCAGGTGGGGCGCGGCAGGGAGTTCGAAAAGTTGCGCGAGTATCTGCCGGGCGATGGATTCGATGAAATTCACTGGAAGGCGACGGCTCGGAGAGGGCGGCCGGTGACCAAGGTTTTTCAGGTGGAGAGAACGCAGGAGGTTTACGTCGTCATCGACCGGTCGCGGTTGTCGGCACGCGTCGCCGGGGACGAGACGGTTTTGGAGAGGCAGATTGCGGCTTCGCTGATTGTAGGCGCTGCGGCAGAGAAGCGCGGGGATCTATTTGGGCTGTCGGCGTTTTCCGATACCGTGGACGCGTTTGTAAGGGCGCGGAACGGGAAGGCTCATTACGCGGCCTGCCGGGATGCGATTTACCAGTTGCATCCGAAGCCAGTGACGCCGGATTTCGACGAGATCGCTACCTTTTTGCGGCTGAAATTGCGGAGGCGCGCGATGGTGTTGTTTTTGACTTCGCTCGACGATCCGGTGCTGGCGGAGAATTTCGCGCGGGCGACCAAGCTGCTGGCGAGGAGGCATCTGGTGCTGGCGGGGATGCTGCGGCCGGGTTCGGCGCACCGGTTGTTTGAACGGGATGTCGAAACGGCCGAGGATGTTTATCGCGAGTTGGCGGGGCATATTGCCTGGAGAAGATTGAAGGAGCTGGAGGCGTCGCTGGCGCGCCAGGGAGTGAGGTTATCGGTGATCGAGCCGGACGGGTTTTCCAGTGCGTTGATTGGGATTTATGATTCGGTGAAGCAGAGGCAGTTGTTGTGACCACTCTGGAGACTGCGGAAAACGCTAATTGGCCGCCGATGAACGCGGATGAACGCCGATTAAGACAAGATCATTATCCGCGTTCATCTGTGTTCATCAGCGGCCAGTTTTGTTTTGAGGCAACACAATGATTCTGGATATTTCGAGATTTGTGGAGAATGAAAGGCCGCATTGGACGGCGCTCGAGAAGTCGCTTGCATGGCTGGAGGTCAATCCGCAGGCTCGCTTGACGCTTTCTGAAGTTGAGAATTTGCATGTCCTCTATCAACGGGCTTCGGCGGATCTGGGCCGGGTGCCTTCCGGGGAACTGAAGATATATCTGGAATGGTTAGTCAGCCGGGCTTATGCGGAGATCCATGAGGCTCGGGAACGGAAGAAGTTTCGGCCGTGGCGGTGGGTGACCGAAGAATATCCGCGGACGTTTCGGAGGCACTGGAAGGCGTTCCAACTGGCGGCGATGTTGACCATTGGAGGGGTGGCGTTCGGGGCGCTGGCGCTTCGGATCGATCCGGAGGCGAAGAGCGTAATCATGCCGTTCGAGGCGTTGCAGGGGTCGCCCGCGGACCGGGTGGCGAAGGAGAAGGAGCGGAAAGGTCAGCAGATGGAGGGTGTGAAGGGGACCTTCTCGGCAGAGCTGATGACGCACAACACGCAGGTGGCCCTGACAACGCTGGCGCTGGGGATGACGTTCGGATTCGGCACGATTGTGCTGCTGTTTTATAACGGCGTGATTCTGGGAGCGGTGGCCTACGATTACGTGCACGCGGGGCAGACGGTGTTTTTAATGGGGTGGCTGCTGCCGCACGGGGTGATCGAGATTCCGGCGATCTTGGTGGGCGGGCAGGCGGGACTGGTGATTGCGTATGCACTGATCGGGTGGGGGAGTCGTGTGTCGAGGGCGGAAAGGTTGCGGACGGTTTCCAAAGACGTGGTGACGCTGGCGCTGGGGGCGGCGGCGATGCTGGTTTGGGCGGGGATTGTGGAGTCGTTTCTTTCGCAGTATCACGAGCCGGTGATTTCATACGGGACGAAGATCGCGTTTGGGTTGGTGGAGGCGGGGCTGTTGACGTCGTATCTGGCGTTTGCGGGCAGGCGGGGAGACACGCTGGCGGAAGCTCGCGCCACCAAAAGCAGGAGATGAGTTTTGAATCTTAAAATTCGGACGCCGGAGGGGATTGAGTTTGCGCTGCCCCTGGCGGGGCCTGTGAGCAGGATGCTGGCGCTGCTGGTGGATCTGGGGGTGGTGGTCGCGATTGGGAAAGTGGTCCAGCAGATCTTGGCGCCGCTGGGGTTTTTCGGGAAAGATTTTTCGAATGCGGTACTGATTGTCGCCTATTTCGCGATTTCGCTGGCGTACACGGCGTTGGCGGAGTGGTTGTGGAGGGGGCAGACGGTCGGCAAACGACTGCTGGGGCTCAGAGTGGTGGACGCGGGAGGGTTTCGACTGGAGCCGAGCCAGGTGATTGTTAGAAACCTGATGCGGTTCGTGGACGCGCTGCCGGCGCTGTATTTCGTGGGAGGGATCGCGTGCCTGGTGAGCAGGCACCGGCAAAGGCTGGGGGATCTGGCAGCGGGGACGGTGGTGATTCGCGCGCCGAAGCCGGCGAGGCCGGATCTGGACCAGTTGCTGGGAGGGAAATACAATTCGCTGGCGGAGATCCGTCATCTGGCGGCGAGGCTGCGGCAGAAAGTGCAACCGGAGGTGGCAGCGATTGCGCTGGAGGCGCTGCTGCGGAGGGATGAACTGGAGCCGGAGGCGAGGCTGGAGCTGTTGGGGGAGATGGCGCAGTACTATAAAGGGCTGGTGGAGTATCCGGCGGAGGTGGTGGAACAGATGTCGGATGAACAGTATGTGCGAAATGTTGTGGAGATTCTGTTCCGCTCACAAGAAGGAGCCAGAAGCCAGGAGCCAGGAGCCAGAAGGCACTGAGCATCGGAGCTTCCGCCACATGGCCGAGGGAAGCGCCATCCTCGACGCATTCTGGCTAC
The DNA here is from genome assembly GCA_963749245.1 of Bryobacterales bacterium. Classification (GTDB taxonomy): domain Bacteria; phylum Acidobacteriota; class Terriglobia; order Bryobacterales; family Bryobacteraceae; genus Palsa-187. Next base: position 11,592 of record CAVVNE010000105.1, on the reverse strand, counting down.
TGGCTCCCGGCTCCTGGCTACTTCTTGCAACGTCCATCGGATTGTGATGAAGTGGAAGCTATGCGACGTTGTAAAGTCCTGATCTGTCTGCCTCTATTGTTTCTCTTGCTTGCTTCTTGCACGCGCGATCCGAAGGTGCGGGCGCAGCGGGAACTGGAGAACGCCAACAAGTTTTTCGCCAAGGCCAAGTACCGCGAAGCGGCGCTGATGTACAGGCGCGCGCTGCAACAGGATATGCGTTTCGGCGAAGCCTACTACCGGCTGGCGCTGACCGAATTGAAGCTGGGCAATTATGGAGACGCGATGAGAGGGCTGCGGCGCGCGGTGGAGCTGCAACCCAACAATACCGACGCGATTACCAAGCTGGCGGATCTGTATCTGCTGGCGGCGGTGCAGGTGAAATCGCAGTCGGCGCAGCTGTTGGCCGAAGTCAAGGATTTGTCCGACAAGCTGCTGCAACTGAATCCGGATTCGTTCGACGGACACCGGTTGAAAGGACAGATCGCGCTGCTGACCAGGGATCCGAAGACGGCGGTGAAGGAATTCGAGATCGCCAACCGGGTGAAGCCTTATCAGACCGACCTGGTGCTGGTGTATTTCCAGGCGCTCGTGCTGAACGACCAGTTTCCGGAGGCGGAGAAGCTGGCGCGCGCGCTGATCGCGAAAGAAAAGACCTATTCGCCGATGTACGATTTGCTGTACGTGCAGTATGCGCAGCGGAACGATGTGCCGGCGGCGGAGGAGCTGCTGAAGCTGAAGGTGGCGAACAATCCGGCGCAATCGCGGTATATGATCCAACTGGCGGGTCATTATTTTTTCACCGGGAAGAAGTCCGAAATGGAAGCGGTGATGCAGCAGCTGTCCGATGAGAAGAAATTTCCGGATGGGCATTTGCTGGCGGGAGACTTTTACAATTTCCGGCTGCGGGACGCCGACGACGCGCAAAGGCAGTATGAAGCGGGCATCAAGGCGTTTCCGAAAGACAAGGCGGTTTATCAGAAAAAGCTGGTGGAACTGTTCGCCACGACGGGGAAGAATCAACAGGCGAACGATCTTCTCGCCGCGCTGCTGAAGGACAATCCGAAAGACAACGACGCCATCGCGATGCGCGCGGCCCTGATGCTGACGACGGGAAACCGGGACCAGATCAACCTGGCGGCGAACGATTTGCAGGCGCTTGTGACGAAGTCTCCGGGAAATCACCTGTACCACTTCAACCTGGCGCGGGCGCTGGTGGCGAAGGGGGAGATCGAGCCGGCGCGCCTGCAACTGGAAGAGGCGATCAAGATCCGCACGGATTTTGTACTGGCGCGGGTGATGCTGGCGAAGATCTACCTGTTCGAGAACCAGCCGGCGAAGGCGCTGAAGGAAGCCGAACAGGTGATTACCCTGGATAAGAACAATTTGCAGGCGCACCTGACGCGGTCGGAGGCTCTGCTGGGAGTCGGCGATAAGGAAAAGGCTCGCCAGGAGTTGGACCTGATTACGAAGGCGTATCCTCAGAACGCGGAGGCGCGCTACCAAGTGGGTTTCCTGGCGTACCAGGACAAGGATTACAAGAAGGCGGAGCAGATTTTCGGCGAGATGTACAAGGCGAATCCCAACGATACGCGGGGCTTGGCGGGGGTGACGGAGTCGCTGGCGGCCGAGAATAAGATGGGAGAGGCGATCAAGGAGACGCAGGACGCGGTCGCGAAGGAGCCGCAGCGCAGGGATCTGAAGCTGGTCCTGGCGCGGTTCTACACGCGAGCGGAGCGCTACGACGAAGCGATCGGGATTTACCAGTCGCTGGTGCAACAGGATCCGCGGTCGCCGCAGTTGCTGCTGCAACTGGCGGAGACGCAGCGGCGCAAGGGCGATTTGAACGCCGCGGTGGACACGTTCCGGCGTTGCAGCCAGGCGGCGCCGTCCGAGACGACGTGCCTGATGCAGCTGGGTATGATTTTCGAGGGCACCGGCAAGCAGGACCAGGCGAAGCCGATCTGGGAGCAGATTCTGAAGATCGATCCATCGCACCCGGTGGCGCTGAACAACCTGGCGTTCATCAAGGCGCAGGAGGGAGTGGACCTGGACCAGGCGCTGACGATGTCGCAGCGGGCGCGGCAGTCGATGCCGAACTCGCCCGAAGTTTCGGACACACTGGGATGGATCTATATCAAGAAGAACCTCAGCGAGGACGCCGTACGCGTCTTCAAGGATCTGACGGCGCAATCGCCGAAGAATCCGGTGTTCCATTATCATTACGGCATGGCGCTGCTGCAAAAGGGCGATAAGCCGTCGGCGAAGAGAGAGTTCGAGGCGGCGCTGGCGGACAATCCGTCCACCGGCGACAAGGCGAAGATCCAAGAGCTGATGGCGAAGCTTTAAGAAGGATTGAGCCTGAGACAATCTCCGTCGTTCCCCTACATCGCGCCATTCGCGGTGTTCATGGCGTTGCTGGCGCTGCACGCCTTCCTTGTATGGTTGGGGCTGCCGCTGGCGGACCTGACAGACCAGATTCTGCGCGTGACGGTGATGACGGCCGTGATATGGTTTTTTGCGCGTCCGGTCATCGATCTGCGCGTACACCACCTGGCGGCGACGGTGGCGATCGGCGTGGCGGTATTCGCCCTATGGATCGCGCCCGATCTGCTGTTCAAAGGGTATCGCCATTTCTGGCTGTTTGAGAACGCGCTGACGGGCAAGGCGGCGACGAGTCTATCGGCGGCGGCGACGCTGAGCTGGCCGGTGCTGGCGCTGCGCCTGATCCGGTCGGTGGTGATCGTGCCGATTATCGAGGAGCTGTTCTGGCGGGCGTGGCTGATGCGCTGGCTGATCGACAACGATTTCGAAAAAGTGCCGCTGGGAAAATATTCGCCGCAGGCGTTCTGGATCGTGGCGGTGCTGTTCGCCTCCGAGCACGGATCGTACTGGGATGTGGGGCTGTTGACGGGGATCATTTACAACTGGTGGATGGTGCGGACGAAGAGCCTGGGCGATTTGATTCTGACGCACGCGGTGACGAACGGCATCCTGGGCGCATATGTGATCGCCTACGGGAAATGGGAATACTGGTTATGAACATGGAACAAATTCGAGCGGGCGCAACGGCCGCTGGGGCGCGGGTGGCGCTGTTCGATTTCGACGGCACGCTATCGCTGGTCCGGTCGGGCTGGATGGACGTGATGGTCCCGATGATGGTGGAGATTCTCGCCGGTCTGAAATCGGGAGAGACGCGAAGCGGAGCTGAAGGCGGTCGTCGAGGACTTCGTGTGGCGGCTGACGGGCAAGGAAACGATCTACCAGATGATCGAATTCGCCGCCAACGTCGAGAAGCGCGGAGGCAAGGCTCTGGAACCGCTGGAGTACAAGAAAATGTATCTGGATCTGCTATGGGAGCGCATCCGGGGACGCGTGGAGGAGTTGAAGAGCGGGCAGGCGTCGCCCGAAAAATACATGGTTCCGGGGGCGCGGGCGCTGCTCGAGAATCTGAAGGCCCGCGGGCTGAAGATGTATCTGGCCAGCGGCACCGACGAAGTGTACATGAAGGAAGAAGCCCGGCTGATCGACGTAGCGAAGTATTTCGACGGGGGCGTGTACGGGGCGCTGGACGATTACAAGAGCTTTTCCAAAAAAATTCTGGTGCAGAGGATTTTGGCAAGCACGGACGTTCGCGGGGCGGAGATTATCGGCTTCGGCGACGGGTACGTGGAGATCGAGGAAGTGAAGCTGGTGGGAGGCGTGGCGGTGGGCGTGGCGTCGCTGGAACCGGAGTGCATGGCGGTGGACGAGTGGAAGCGCCAGAGGCTGATCGGCGTCGGGGCGGATTACATCGTGCCGAATTATTTGTGCAACGGGGAGTTGATGGGGGCGCTGTTCGGATGATCGGCCTGACATCGAGACATGGGGACTGCCTACTCTGTCCCAAGGCGGCCGCCCTGTCGAGGGGCCGCTCCACCGTGCGGCGCCGCGTGGACAGAGCAGGCTGTCCCCATGTTTTCGAGGGGCTGATGTCAAAGTATGAAATGTTCGATCGCTCGCGGCTGGAGATTAAGGCGCTGCGCGAGAGGGTCAACGATTTAGAGATCGGGAACTGGCTGAGGCTGGAGGACCCGACGCCCCCGTTCGAACATATTGATTTTAAAGAAGTTGCTTCGCGCCTTCGGGCGGCGAAGGACAAGGGCGCGGCGCGGATTTTGTGTATGGGGGCGCACGTGCTGCGGTCGGGGGTCAACCGGCATTTGATCGATTTGATGGAGCTTGGGTTCGTTTCGCACATTGCGGTGAACGGAGCGGCGGCGATTCACGATTATGAGCTGGCGCGGATCGGCGCGACGACCGAAAGCGTCGCGCGGTACGTGCGATCAGGCGAGTTTGGGTTGTGGAGAGAGACGGGCGAGCTGAACGACTGGATTGTCGAGGCCGCGCGCGAGGGGTACGGGCTGGGGGAGAACGTCGGGCGAAGGATCCAGGAAAGCGACTATCCTTATCGCGACTGGAGCGTGTTCGCCGCAGCGTATCGATTGAATGTGCCGGTGACGGTGCACGTGGGGATCGGCTACGACATTCTGCACGAGCATCCGAACTGCGATGGGGCGGCCGTCGGGGCGGCGAGTTATCGCGATTTTCTGATTTTTGCGCACGCCGTGGAGAAGCTCGAGGGCGGTGTGTTTTTGAACTTCGGCTCGGCGATCATGGGGCCGGAGGTTTATCTGAAGGCGCTGGCGATGTCGCGCAATGTCGCGCATCAGGAGGGTCGGAGCATCGCGAAGTTTACGACCGCGGTGTTCGACCTTGCGCCGATTCATGGGGATTTTCGGAATGAATTGCCGAAGTCCGATCCGGGATATTACTTTCGTCCGCACAAGACGATTCTGGTGCGGACGGTGAAGGACGGGGGAGAGAGTTTTTATTTTTGCGGGGAGCATCGGGCGACCGTTCCCGCATTGTGGCGGCTTTGCCGCCAGGCCAAGCCGGAGCCAGCAGCCAGAATGAACACCGGCGAGATTTTGGAGGCATTTCGCGGGTTGCGGGTATTGGTCGCGGGGGATGTTTGTCTGGATCGGTGGTGCCGGTATGATCCGGCTGAGGGGCTGCCATCGCGCGAGACTGGGCTGCCTCGCGTGGGGGTGGTATCGACCGAGGTGACTCCGGGGGCGGCGGGGACCATTGCCAATAACCTGGTGGCGCTCGGGGCGGGGCGCGTGGCGGTGCTGGGGGTGGTTGGGGAAGACGGGTTTGGGTTTGAGCTCGACGGAGCGCTTAAGGCGCGCGGAATCGATGCGTCGTTGCTGGTACGTTCCAGCGAAGTGCCGACGTTTACTTACACCAAGCTGATCAATATCGCGACGGAAGAGGAAGATTTGCCGCGCATTGACTTTATTCATACGCGGGAGATTTCTTCGGCGCTGGAGACTCGGGTGGTGAACGCGTTGCGCGACGCGGCTGACGATTTCGACGTGGTGATTGTTTCCGATCAGGCGGAGACGGCGGCGGGCGGCGTGGTCACGGCGCAGATGCGGGAGGCGTTAACGCCGATTGCGGCGAAGAAAGTGGTCTGGGTGGATTCGCGGGTGCGTCCGGAACATTTTCGGGGCGTGATTCTGAAGCCGAATCGCGATGAGGCGGAGGCGGCTTGTGTGCGGGTTTTCGGGAGGGTGGATTTTCCGGCTCTGTTTAAGCACACCGATTCATCGCTCATGATTGTCACGCAGGGGGACGAAGGGGCGCTGGTCCTGGATGGGCGCGGTGAAACTATGGTGGCGGGACGGGCGGTTTCGAACCCAGTCGATATTTGCGGGGCGGGCGACAGTTTTTCCGCGGGCGCGGCGATGACGCTGGCGGTGACAGGGAGCGGTGTAGAGGCGGCGCGGTTTGGGAATCTGGTGGCGTCGATAACGATCATGAAGAAGGGGACGGGGACGGCGTCGCCGGAGGAAGTGTTGGGCGCCGGCTGAGAGCCGCGGCAGGACATGGCATGAATACGCTGGCGATTGATATTGGTGGGACGAAGTTTACCCTCGCGTTGTTTGAGGGCGACCGGATCGTGCGGCGCGAATCGCAGGCGACCGATCGCGACGGGGGGCCGGAGTGGATGGTCCGGCAGATCGAGGCGATTGCAGGGCCTTGGACTTTCGAGCAGTGCGGAATTGGATTTGGCGGGCCGGTCGACTTTCCTTCGCAGACCGTTACGCTCTCTACCCACGTCGGCGGATGGCAGGCGTTTCCGCTCGTGGAGCGGATGGGGAAGCGCTTTGAGGTGCCCGTGACGATGGATAACGATGCCAATGTGGGCGCGCTGGGCGAGGCGCTTTACGGCGCTGGGCGGGGGGCGCGGCCGCTGTTCTACGTGACGCTGTCGACCGGGATCGGCGGAGGAATTGTGCTGGAGGATTCCACGATTTATCGCGGCGCGGATTCCTATGCGGGAGAGTTGGGACACATTACTTTGAAGCCGGGCGGGCCGGAGTGTTTGTGCGGGTCGCGGGGATGTTTCGAGCGCTTGTGCTGCGGGATGTGGCTGGAGAGGGATTACCGGAAGACGGCGAAGGAGCTGATGCAGGATCCGGCGTTCGTCGCGCGATATGTCGTGGATCTGGCGCAGGGGTTGAAGGCGGCGGTGATGCTGCTGAATCCGGCGCGGATTGTGATTGGCGGAGGGATCGCGAAGGCGGGAGACGCGCTGTTTGTACCATTACGCGCCGAACTGCGGAGGCAGGTGACGGAGTGGTCGCGGGCACGGCTGGATGTAGTGCCGGCGGGGTTGGGGGACGATAGCGTGCTTTATGGGTGTTTGGGGCTCACGAGCCGCCTCTAAAGACGGCTGCAGGCTGGATAGCCCGCCCTACAAACTACTCGGTTTTTTTAAAAAGGCTGTCGAAGGCAGCTCTCGCGTCGCTGGAGTTGCGCGGAGCGGCGACGTTGGGCGCCGGCGCGGAGTTGCCATTCGAATAGCCCGTAGGATGCACCGCTTCGCGCGCCACGGTGAAACGCGGCTTAAACAGCGTACATTCGTTGGCCTGGTCCTTCATCGCGATCCGTACCGGTACCGGCTTCAGGCATTGGAAGCGGGTGGAGGGCTCAAAATAGGAACACTGCTTGCAGCAGTGCAGAGCCGCGCCGCACTTCGGGCACTTGCCCTTAAAGTCGATATCGGGAAGAAGCGTGGTGGAGCAATTGAAACATCGAGCCGCCGTAACCGATTGCACCATGCGCGGTAGCCGCGGTCCGGTGACGTCGATAGGCGGGCGCGGACCCTGTGGCTTAGGGCGCTCGTCGCGCCGGTCGCCTTTGTTGAAATCACGGCTGTTGGAGTCCTGATAGCCGTTTTGACGGTACTTACGTTCGCCTTCCATAGGTACTGGATTGGCTCACTCCTTTGATGAGAAGGTATACAACACTGCTGGGATGGAATGTTTCTTTCGTTTGGGAGGCAGCGGGGCCATACCGGCTGGCCACATGGGACGTTAAAGAACCCGCTTAAATGCCTAAACCACTATGTACCACGGATTTCAGTAAGAATCCAGCGAAATCTTACACTAAACGAAATATCGGGCCCCGAATCGCAAATCTTTAGGATTCCCCAGCCCACTTTATCAGAGCATTACACGGCCTGTTCAGCGGATCGTCACAATGATTGGGGCTAACGCGCAGGGCGTAGCCCAATCGGCCAGTGCTAAAAGGGGCAAAATCGCGCGAAAACATAAACACCGATTCGTGTTGGGCGCCGATCGAGGCCAGCGTGAGCACTTGCGTATCCTCCAGTTCGCCATGGGCGCCGACCCTGCCGACGACGGCTTCCACGCGGACATCGCCCGGCGTGAGGCCGGCCAGATCGAGGCTGGCGCGCAGCGGGACGGACGATCCGGCGGAGACCTGCTCGCCCCCAATGCCATAATCCACAAATTTGACTTGCGGCCACTTTTCGGTGACGTCGCGATGCCAGCGGACACGATCGCGGGCGAAGGCAAAATGTTCGCGGCGGATGGTCTCATAGGCGACGTGGGCGGGTTCATACAACTGCGAGGCGTATTCCCGAACCATGCGCTGGCAGTTGAAATTCGCGCTCACGGATCGTAAAGACTGTTTGACGCGCCGCATCCATTCGACGGGTACGCCTTGTTCGCGGCCCTCATAGTACATGGGAGCGATCTCATTTTCGAGAATCGAATAGATGGCGGCCGCGTGGGCGTCGTCGCGGTCGACCGAATAAGGATCGCGGTCGCCGATGACCCAGCCGCCCGACTCTTCGGCCGACTCATCGAACCAGCCGTCGAGGATGCTGAGGTTCAGAGTGCCGTTGATACCGGCCTTCATCCCGCTGGTACCGCAGGCTTCCTCGCCGCGGCGAGGGTTGTTGAGCCAGATGTCGACGCCCTGCACCATTTCGCGGGCCACTTGCAGGCCGTAGTCCTCGACGAAGACGACGCGCCGGGCGAGATCGGGGTCCTGGGAATACTGGACAATTTCGCGGATGAGCGTCTTCCCCGGTACATCCAGGGGATGGGCCTTGCCGGCGATCAGGATCTGCACAGGCATGCGGGAGTTGGTGAGAATGCGCTTCAGGCGGGTCAGGTCGCGGAACACGAGCGTCGCGCGCTTATACGTGGCGAAGCGGCGGGCGAAGCCGATGGTCAAGGCCTCGGGGTCGAGCACGTCCTGGAGGCGCTTGATCTCGGATGCGGGGGCGTTGCGCTCGGCGGCGCTGGCGGCGGCGCGGTCGCGGACGAAGTTAATCAGGCGGCGCTTGCGGCGGCGATGCGCTTCCCAAAGCTCGGCGTTAGGGATTTCAGCAACATCGTCCCAGATTCTGGATTGAAAATGGCCCTCGCGCCAGTCCGGCTCAAGGGCCTGGTCGTAGATTCCGGCGAGATCGCCATTGATCCACGTGGGCAGATGGACGCCGTTGGTGACAGAGGTGATGGGCACTTCCCAGATGGGAAGCTTGGGCCACAACTCCTGCCACATCTGCTGCGAAACGTGGCGATGAATGCGGCTGACGGCGTTGCGGTAGGCCGAGGTCCGGAAGGCCGCGATGGCCATGGAAAAAGACTCCTGCGCGTCGCCGGGATTGCTGCGGCCCAGCGAAAGGAGCTGGTCGAAAGTGATGCCGGAGTCGCGGCAGTAATCCTGAAAATATTCGTACATGATGCCGGAGTTGAACAGGTCGATGCCGGCGGGCACGGAGGTGTGGGTGGTGAAGACGTTGTTGGTGCGGGAGGCTTCGAGCGCCTCGTCGAAGCTCATCTGGTGATCGCCCATCAGGCGGCGGATACGCTCGATGGCGAGGAAGGCGGAGTGGCCTTCATTCATGTGATAGACGGTGGGTTGGATGCCCAATTCCTCAAGGGCGCGCAGACCGCCGATGCCGAGCGCGATTTCCTGGCGCATGCGGTTGTGGATATCGCCACCGTAGAGCTGCGCGGTGATGACGCGATGCACCGGGTCCGGATTCTGCGGGATGTTGCTATCCAGCAGGTAAAGCTTGACGCGGCCGACGTCGATGCGCCAGACCTTGAGGAATACCTGCGTGCCGGCAAGCATCACGCCGACCAGCATTTCACTGCCGTCGGCGCGGGTGATGGGGGTAACGGGGAGGGCGTAAAAATCGTTGACCGGCGTGCGCTCCTTCTGCCAGCCGTCGGGATCGATGGACTGGCTGAAGTAGCCGTTCTGATAGAGCAGGCCGACACCGGTGAGCGGCAGATTGCCGTCGCTGGAGGCTTTCAAATGGTCGCCCGAAAGGACACCGAGGCCACCGGAGTAAATCGGCATGCAGTCGAGCAGGCCGTACTCCATCGAAAAATAGGCCACCATCATATTGGAGGGCTTGGTGGGCGCTGCGGCGAGATAAGCGTCGTGGGTTTCGCAGGCGCGCCGGTAGAGGGCGAGATAACGGGGGTCGGATGCGGCGCGTTCGCCATGGCGGCGATGGCCGACTCGGGCACCGTGCCACTGGACAGGCCGATGAACACGTCGGCGCCGACGAGGGCCGACTCGGTCGAGCCGGTCAGGCCTGCCTGATTGGTACGGGCGGCCAGCGCGGCCTTGACCGGGTTCAGGCCGCCGCGGCCCCGGTGGATCACGCCCTGACGGTCCGACACCGCGATGTCGCCGATCCCGGCCCGGAGCAGCATATTCGTCACCGCCACGCCGGAGGCGCCCGCCCCGGCGACCACGGCGCGGAGTTCGCCGAGTTCCTTGCCCGCGACCCGGGCCGCGCTGCGCAACGCGGCCAGCGTCACGATGGCGGTGCCGTGCTGGTCGTCGTGGAAGACCGGGATGTCGAGCAGGTCGCGCAGCCGGTCCTCGATCTCGAAGCAGCGCGGGGCCGAGATGTCCTCCAGGTTGATGCCGCCGAAGCTCGGCGCGAGCGCGGCCACGGTCGCCACGATCTCGTCCGGGTCGGTGCAGGCCAGGCAGATCGGCACCGCGTCGACGCCGGCGAACCGCTTGAACAGCAGCGCCTTGCCCTCCATGACCGGCATGGCGGCGTTCGGTCCGATGTCGCCCAGGCCGAGCAGGAACTGAACGAAGTAGAGGACAAAACCTTCGGCGAAGCGGCGCCAATCGCATTCCCGATGTCGGTCGGCGCGACCACCGTGCTGCTGCCGCAGCGGGCGACGCCCGAGGCGGTGTTCGAGGTCATGCGCCGCCACCGGCCGACGATTTTTTTTGGCGTGCCGACGCTCTACGCCTCGATGCTCGCGCACAAGGACATGCGACGCGGCGCCGGCTCCGACCGCATGCGCCTCGCTATCTCTGCCGGCGAGGCGCTTCCAAGCCATCTCGGCGAGCGCTGGCGCGCGACCGCCGGCGTCGAGATCCTCGACGGCATCGGCTCGACCGAAACGTTCCAAACCTTCCTCAGCAACCAGCCGGGCGGCGTGCGCTTCGGCACCACCGGCAAGCCCGTGCCCGGCTACGACCTCAAGATTGTCGACGAGCAGGGGCGCGAGGTTGCCGACGGCGATATCGGCGAACTCGTCGTGCGCGGGCCGACCGCCGGCGAGGGCTACTGGAACCAGCGCACGAAAAGCCGGCGCACCTTTGTCGGCGAATGGACTTTTACCGGCGACAAGTTTTTTCGCGATGCGGACGGCTATTACCACTATTGCGGGCGCACCGACGACATGTTCAAGGTGAGCGGCATGTGGGTGTCGCCGTTCGAGGTCGAGGCGGCGCTCGCCTCGCACGAGGCCGTGCTCGAAGCCGCCGTCATCGGCAAGGCGGATGCCGACGGCCTGATCAAGCCGAAGGCCTTCATCGTGCTCCGCGACGGCTATGCCGCCGACGAGCGCCTCATGGAAACGCTGCGCGTGCACGTGAGGGAATGCGCCGGGCCGTGGAAATATCCGCGCTGGATCGACATCCGGCCCGACCTGCCGCACACGGCGACGGGGAAGATTCAGCGGTTCAAATTGCGGGAAATGGACACATAAGAACAATGCAGCACCCCTCGCCCTGAGTTGCTCGTCTCGAAGCGATGAGCCTCGAAGGACTAAATAGTTGAATTGTCCGCCTCCGACTCTGCGCTGGTGTAGGAAATCTCTACTCTGTGGGATACTTGCTAATCAGCTCGTCTAATAAAGGCAGCTCATTGATCGACCATTA
>CAVVNE010000104.1:0-14931 GCA_963749245.1 Bryobacterales bacterium | reverse complement strand
TGTTGTGTCGCACCTGGTTCGTTACGTATTGCTCAATGTGTATCTGGACGGGGTCCTGGTCATGACTGAGCCGCACTTCACGATTCCGCGCGAGGTTCTCGCCGGCCGCCTGATCGTCGGCGATAGTCCTTTACAACCCGATAGTTTTCGCGGCCAGATCCGAGGCGTGGCCATCTATAATGCGGAGCTGAACTCAGCGCAAGTACTTCGTCATTACCGGAGTTGGACCGGAACGGGCGGACCGGACATCGTGCAAGGAGAACACAATATTGCCCTGTACTTGTACGGCGAAAAAGCCGGACGAGTGATTCATAACAGCGTCTCAGGCGGCGTGGATCTTGATATCCCAGAGAGTTATTTTGTCTTGGATAAGATCGCGCTCGAGCCATTTTGGACGGAATTCAATTTTTCGAGAGGTTATTGGGGCGGGAATTTAAAGAATATTATTGGCTTTGTTCCAGTCGGCTTTTGCTTCTACCCCTGGATCATGGCCGCAGGCTCGACGCGGCGCGCTACGCTGCTGACGCTGGTTCTAGGTTTCCTCGTCAGCCTGACCATCGAGGTTCTGCAAATCTTCCTGCCAACGCGGGATTCAGGCACCACCGATCTCTTCACCAACACGCTCGGGACATACGTGGGCGTTTTCTGCTATCGCGAGATCTATCTTGCGCTGGTGACACGATTCCCGATCCTGGGCTGGATCGAGACTAAGGAACCGCGGCCTGAAGCGAATTCGAAGCACCCAACGCATTGCTCATCGTGACAGAAACCGACGCGATCGCGTTCACGATGGATTGGCCCACGGGCACCACGCCCTGGAAAGTGAACGGCACCGAGATCGTGAACTGGCCGCCGAACGCCTGCGACGCGCTACTGTTGAACCATACCGTGGATACCTGACTGACATCGATGGTGAACTGAGTCGTCGGCATTGAGTATCCGGTGGCCGTCGTAAACTGCACCAACACCGATTTGAGCGATCGCGGCGTGGAAAAGCCGGTCGCCTGGATCGTGAAGCCGGTCGTGGAAACGGTCGCGATCTGGAGCGCGATCAGCGAGGGAACAGCCGGAGCGACGGTAAATTGCAGCGAAGAAGGCGATGCGGGTGTCAGGTCCACGTTACCGGCCTGAGTCGCGAACGTGGGCGTCAGCGCGATGCTGCTGGCGACCGTACCGGTCTGCAATCCGAGCTGCGTGCCCTGCGTTCCAAAAACGGCGCTGGTCTGATTCGCGGCGATCGTGAACGAAACCGTTCTCCCGCCGGTGGCAAATTGAACGGCTGGGTCCGCGGGCAGCGTGCCGGAGACACTCAGCGTGAGGACGCCGGTCAGGGCCACGGGATAAGCGCTGGCCAACGTCAATCCCACCGTCGGCTGAGTCAGGGCCGCGGTATTCCCACTCGGTCCGCTGATGGTGTAAGCCGGCAGCGTCGGAGGCTGTGTGCCCGATCCGACCAATGAAATGCCGGTGGCGTCGAGTTGCAGCGTCCCGTTCGAAAATCCGACCGTTGTGGGTGTAAATTTTATCGTGATCTGAAAATCTGCATTGGGCGCCAGTGTCACGGGAAGAGAGGGCAGTCCGGAAAGTGTATACGGGCCGGCCGCCACGCCGATATTCGAAATCGTCGCGGGCAGCGTGCCTGTGTTTTTTACATCGAAGATCAATTGTTCGGACTGGCTGACCATCACCGGGCTGAAGACCACGGAGGTGTTTGTGCCGCCCAAGGTAATCGAGGTTCCGCCGGCAACGTAGGAATATACCAGCAACGGCCCCAATCCGCTTCCGCTCAGTGTGAACGTATCCGAGTTGACGATCAGAGTTCCCGATTGCGCGCCCGGCTGCGTGGGCGTAAACGTCAGATTGAACGTCACGCTCGCGTTGGGCGCAAGCACATCCGGGAGCACAGGAACATTGCTCAAAGAATATCCCTGCCCGGCGATGCTGAGCGAACTGACGGACCCGTTCGCATTCCCGGAATTGAGAACGCGAATCGTGATGGTGCTGCTTTGTCCGACTGTCGTGTTCGGCAAAGAAATGGTTCCGCCCGGAGAGATGGCCGTGGGTGGAGTCGTGCTGAGGATGGAATACGTGAAGGTCGGCGCCGTGCCACTGCCACTTACGTTGACCGTCACCGGCGATCCAGTGTCGAAGGTGATGGTGATCACGCCCGTGTCGCTGCTGACGGCGGTTGGCGTGTAAAGAACCAGCACCTGAAGCGTCTGACCGGCGACGACGGTCGCGGGCAGCAGTGGCTTCCCCTGGATCTTGAACGCGCTCCCTGAGATTGAGATTCCGGTCACCGCGCCAGGACCGCTCCCGGTGTTGGTCACATTCAGCGCCGCCTGCGCCGTCGCTCCCACCAGCGTCGGCGTAAACGGTATCGTCCCGCCGGACGGGAACGGAACCACATTTTGATCCGTTTGCAGAACGTAGCTCAGGGCAAACGACGGCGCAGTCCCCTGTAGCGCCAGACTGATCACGTTCGCAGTCGACGTAGTCGTGGTCGTTGTCCCCGTTGTGGTCGACACGGTTTCGACGTAGGGTAAATTCATCTGCGACGAGCTGGCCGTCGCGCTGGTCGGAGAAAAAGTAATGGTGATCGAAACGCTCGCGCCGGGATTCAGCACGATCGGAACTTTAGCCGGCAGCGCGGCTGAAAACGCCGGAGAACCAAAAACATTCGGGGTCTGAGAAATCACGACTTGACCGGTGCCCGTATAAGTCGCCGTGAGCTGAGCTGTCTGAGATTGTCCAACCGCGGAGACGAACGTCAGACTGGCGCCGTTCTGGACCGTGATGGCACTCTGCGATTGCGACACTAGCAGTTGAAATGGAATCTGGGCCGCCGCGGTTGTAGCGAACGCGAACAGAAGCCCGGCTAAGCCGATTCTACGCGAGATCATTTCTGAACCGCCTCCCGGCGTGGTTCAGAAACCGGCGCTGCGGGCACGAAATAGACCGCAGGCTGGGCGCTGTTGGTGAAGGACCATAGAGGATCCGTGCCCGCGGAGCGGTGCGTCAGCAGGAATCCGTTAAGTCCGAACGGGTCGATGATCCCAGGATCGAAAGACAGCGGTACGTTCGCGCTGAGCTGATGAGTGGAGCGATCATAGACCAGCAGCGAACGGCTGCCAGCGACGTACAGCACCTTACGATTGGCCGCGTCCAGAGCAGGCCGGATGGCCACAGCATCCTCAGCGTCCAGCGTCCAACTCTGAACGGAACTTGTCGAATTAATCTCGGAAACTTGGTTTGTCGACCCATCCAGCGCGTACAGCGCTCCGTCGTCCGCCGCATAGGCCAATGCGATCGGTTTCACCATTCCCAGCACGGGAGAAAAGCTCTGGCCGCCGGCGACCTCAAAAACCCCGCCCTGATTCCCCGACATCCCAATTGCAATGCGTTGGCCGTGCGCATCGGCGGCGACCGCCGACAGCGGCCCCCCCAGCGTCGCCGTGCTCATCTGCGTTCCCGCGCTGATCGCATCGGGAAATCCTGTGTAAATTTGAATCCACCCGCCCGCCAGCGAGTAAAGAACCGCGACCGTGGCATCGTCCGACCAAACCACCGCATCGGGAACCGAGGAAATTCCCGGGATTTCTCCCACAGATACGTGCGGCGAACCCAGACCCGAGACAAAAAGGACCTGTGCCCGCCGGATCGCAATGGCGTAATTCTGCTTCGGCGCCACGAACGCGGAATCGACTTGCGACATCAACGCCGGCCCGAACGACGCCGATCCCAGTGTCCCGATCACCGGACGAATGGTCCTCGTCGGTGGATCGAATGTGAAAGCCCTGGACCGGTCCAGAAAGCCCAGACGATTGGCCATGAACAATACAGGCCGAAAACAGTGCAATGACCAATGCCTTGGACATCACGTTATTGCGGCCCCCCTATGGTAGGAGAACCGGGAGTCCCTGTAACGACCACGACCTTGGGAGAACTCGATCCGCCCCGCGTGGCCAGGATCACGGCCACCGCTACACCCGCTGCGCCGGCGACGATGGCAATCCTTCCCCAGCGTGTGGACCACCATTTTTTCCGCTGCACTTTGTTCGCTTCCGTGATGCGGGTCACGTTGGTCATGGTGACGGTCGCGGATCCCTGTTCGTTGCCACGGGTCGCGGTCACTTGCACTTTGAAAGTCCCCACCTGGTTATTCGCCATCCAGCCAACCGCCGCGGCCTGGCCATCGGCATTGGTGCGGGATGTCTGCACGTTCTTCTGGTCAGGGAAGGTCGCGCTGGGGCCACTCAGAGGAAACCGAAAAACCACATCGGCGCCTTCGATCGGCTGATCGTTCTGGTCGAGAACCTGAACCACCAGCGGCGCCATCACCTTGTGCTCCAGATCGTTCATCTCCTGGTTGCCGGCAAGCGCGACGACCTTAAGACTGCTGATGGTCGCCGGTTGCTGGGCCGCCGGTGCCTGTGCGCATAGCCCTGGCGGTAAGGCCAGGAGTACGGTCAGAATCTGTGGAAGCCAGCGATGTCTCCGCCGGCCATGGTTGAGCATATCCAATGAGCGTACCATCAGCGCGGCTAGATGACACCCGACGCCACTAGGCTGATCAGGACAACCGGCAGTGTGGTGAGGAAAGAAGCGCCGACCGGCGCTAAGAAAGCCCGCGCCGAAGCCCGCGGAACATAGAGCACGTCACCCGGCAGCATCGGAAAATCGTTTGCTTTTCCTTCATAGATGCGATTAAGATCGACCACAATCTCAGCCCTGCGGCTCGTGCCCATGATCGGTCGGAGGACCCGGACCTTTCCGCGGCTCGCGGCCGGCGTGAATCCTCCCGCCTCCGTCAACACCTGCGTGACCGATATCGATGGCTGCTCGCCAAGGGGGATAGCGGCCGGCTTCACCACCTCGCCGCTGGCGTACACCGGCTGCGCGGTCTCGGAGCTCACGATATCGTACGCCTTCAGAATCAGATCTTCGGCCGGGTTTATATTCTGCGTCAGACTGTCGAGACTGATCTCGACGGTGCTGACTTTCCTTTGCGGATCCTTGATGGCGTTCGGAAGATCGATGGTTCCATATTCAGCGCGCCGTGTGATCTTGATTCTCCGGCTCGCCGTCGGCTGCAATCCACCGACAACGGCCAGCATCTCCACCAGCGTCCTTCCGCCCTGAAGCGGGTAGATTCCGGGAGTACGAAACGCCCCCAGGAAGAAAACCGGCTCGCTCCGGAACTGCACCATGGTGATGGTCACTTGAGGCTGGCGGATATAATCGGCCAGCTTGGTGGTCAGCAGCGTCTCCAAACCGCGCACTGTCAAGTCCCGCGGCGTGGACGCGTCCCACGAGAGGCAGATCGATGAAGCCGTCGGAATCGATCCGGAACGGCCTCTGATTGATCTCCTGCGCCTGTGGGACGCCGATCATGAACTGGTCGTTCGGACCCAGTTCGTAATCCGGCCGAACCGACTCCACCATCCGGGCCGGTCCAGGAGTCTGCGGCGTTTGTGCGACTTGGCCCCAAGCGGCGACGCTCATCAGGACGAGGGCCCCAAAACTGACAATATTTCTGTAATTCGTCATTTTTTGATTGATCCTATGCGAACAGGACCGGCCGAAACGCCAGCTCCGTTCTTGGGCTTGCCTCCGGCCTTCGGCCCCGAAGCCAGCGGCCGTATCCAGTTTCGATCGATCTCCACGGACACGGAGCGCTGGAGCAAATTCACGGAGACGACCAGCCGAAACGCCTTCTTGACCTCCAGCAGGAGCCCTTCAAGCCCCGTCAATGGCCCACGCTCGATCAGCACGTTGGTTCCTACCGAGAGGAACGGCCAGGGACCCACCAGCAAACCGGAGCCAACCATTCTCCGTACCGAATCAATCTCGTTTTCGGGTATCGCGGTCGGTCCCTTTCCGAAGCCGACCAAACCCACCGCGCCGGGGATCGTCAGGATCGGCAAGCGATCCTCGGGATTCAACCGGCAAAAAACGTAGCCCGGAAACAGGAATTGATCCATCTGCTTTTTTCGGTCGGACCATTGGCGCTCCGTCTTAAAAGTAGGCGAAAATTCTTCGAAGCCCCGGTCCCTCAGGTGCAGCGCGGCGACGCGTTCGTAGTTGGAACGGACCCGTAGCGCAAACCATGGATAAAGCCCGCAATCCTGTCCCGCGACAGCCCGGGAAATGCTCAAGTTAGCCCCCAAAATCACAATCGGATGATAGAGTCTCCAGCATCACCCATCCGCCCGGTCTTGTCAATGGAAACTCCGCATCGTCGACATACCGGTACTGTCCTAAAGCCCTCAGCCGGAGCGGATTAGGAAGCGGTCGCCCGGTCTTCGATCGACAGCTTCTTCATCTTGTACAAGAGAGCTTTGTACTCGATGTTCAGGAGGGCCGCTGCCTGTTTGCGGTTCCACCGGGAACGATTAAGCGCGTCCAGGATGGCTTGAACTTCAGCCTCTACCTTCGCGCGCGAAGCTTCATGCAAAACCGATCCCGGCTCAGTAGCCGGCTTCTTGCGCAACAACCGCATCCCGGGCTCCGAAGCGTCCGACCCGGCCGTCATTCCCAGTTCCCTGATGATCAGTTCCGGGTCGCGTAGAACAATCAGCTTCCGGACTACATTCTCCAGTTGCCGAACGTTTCCCGGCCACGAGAAAACCGCAAACGCAGCCTGTAAACTCTCGGGCAGCAGCACGGGAGGCGCTCCCGGCGGGCTATGCCGATTGATCAGGAACGTGGCAAGACTGCCGATGTCCTCTTTTCTCTCCCGAAGCGCGGGCAGCATCAGCGTCACGATATTGAGCCGGTAATAAAGATCCTCGCGGAATGTTCGGTCGTGGATCGATTGCAACAGGTCGCGGTGCGTCGCGGCGATTACGCGAACGTCGACGCGCACGGCATCGCTCCCGCCGACGCGCCGGAATTCCTGGTCCTGGAGAACATGAAGAAGCTTGGCCTGTAGCCGCAGATCCATGTCGCCGATCTCGTCGAGCAGGATCGTGCCGCCGTCCGCCAGTTCAAACAAACCTGGCTTCTTTTGGAACGCTCCAGTGAACGCTCCGCGCTCATACCCGAATAACTCAGCCTCGATCAGCTCCGAAGGAACCGCCGCGCAGTTCAATTTCACAAACGGTTTGCCGGCGCGGGGCGAGAGCGCATGGACTTGACGCCCCAGGACCTCTTTACCAGTGCCCGTTTCGCCCTGGATCAGAACCGGGACGTCGCTCGCCGCAACCTTCGCCAGAGACGCCTTGAGCGCGCACATCGCGGAGTTCTTCCCGAAAAACAGGCCATCGCCGGATTCCAGGGCTTCGGCCTGTTCAGCCTCACGCGACTCGTCGCGGCCGGCCAGCGCCTTCTCTATGGCGCGGCCCAGGTCCTCGTGGTTTACCGGTTTGACCAGGAAATCGATCGCGCCACCCTTGATCGCCTGGACGATGTTGGGCGGCGACGACATTCCCGATAGCATGATTACCGGAACATCGAGGTTGATGTTCCGGATATCGCGAAGGGTCTCCCACCCATCTTTGTTCGGCATCATGATGTCGAGCAACACCAGCGACGCCGGACGTCCCGCATACAAATGGCTGACGACGCCTTCTCCGTCCACGGCCATCTGCACATCGTAGCCGTGGCAGCGCAAGGTTACCGCCAGATAATCTCTCACTTCGGCGTCATCTTCGCCGACGAGGATGGTTCTTCTTGTCACTCCGGAATTCACAAGTCCCCCGACTGTTTGATCTAAGCGGAAGCCGTTTCTGCAAAACGCTCCCTAAAATCCGCCCTCCGATAAGGAAGCACGAAGGAAAACACGGCGCCGTTCGCATGGGAATCGGCCCAGATGTGTCCTTCATGGCGGCTCATGATCAAACGGCATATGGCGAGTCCGAGACCGCCGCCCGTCCGATCCTGAGGCCCTGAATACGACGTATACTCCTCAAAAATATGGCTCAACCGGTCGGCGGGAATCCCCGCTCCGGTGTCTCTAATATCAATGCGGTACGAGTTCGGTGCCCGCACGTCTTCCGACCGCCTTTCGGCGGGCCCGCTTCCACCGGCCAGGAAACGCCGCTCCCAGAAGTATGGATATCCCATCACTTCGATGGCGCCTTCACGGTGGGTAAACTTGCATGCATTATCAAGCAGATTCAGCAATACCTGCTCGATCTGGGCAGACTCGAAATACAACGGTTGCGTCGAGGGCAGCAGATCGTCCGCGTACAGCGAAATCTGCTTTTCGCGCGCCAACGGCATGATTTCATGCAGCGCCTGCTTGACGCGCTCGCGAATGTCGCCCTCTTGCAGTTCCAGTTTCCGGTTCACCTTCGGGCCGACGCTCAACTCGAACATGGCGGAAGCCATGCGTGTGATCCGTTTGGCGCTGTGCTCCATCCGCTGGAGCGCCTCCTTCTGCTGATGGTTCAGAGGTCCTAATTGGCCGCTCGCCAACAGGCCGCAAAAACCCGATAAAGCGGTGAGAGGAGCTCGAAAATCGTGGACTGCCCGAGCAATGAAGTTGGTCCTCTGCTGATCGTATTCCTGAAGCCGCAGGTTGGCATGAAGCAGCCGTTGCAGCAGCTCATCGCGGTTGGCGCGAAGCGTGCCGACTTCGGCTTTCGCGGAGTCCCGGCGCGGAACGACCGATCCGACAAAAGCCTGCAACACCGCCCGCGTCACCGGCTTCAGCAGCACGTTGCCCTGTGCTGCCGGATTCGTTCTCAGCAGCGAATCCAACTGCGAGGGAAGGACCAGATAAAACGTCCTCTGGGCTTCCAGCGCTTCGGCCATCAGATCCGCGTTCGCGGGGTGATAATCCCAAAGGCATATTTCATTCCGCACGGCGTCGGGCTCGGGTCGTGAACCCGCGGCCAGATCGCGCAGCACATCCCGGCAAAGCGCAATCAGGCCTTGGTCGTTCGACACTACCCGCATTGTTACCGCGGATCCGACCAACACGACGCTGCTGCCGGCCGCGATCTCCACCGAGCTCGACATAAAATGGACGCCAGATGAAACGGGATACCACGATGCAATTGGTACCACATGGAAGCATAAACTGTTGAGCCTGAACTGTCAATGGAACTGACGGCGTTTCGGACCGGTTGATAGTACCACCAGAACTAACCGCCAAGGGAAACTCTTGCCTAGACCTTCAGCGTCCATGGCTTCGTTTGATTGGACATAGACAGGTTCTGTACGCTATAATCACCTAAAGCCATTTTTGATGCAAAATGTTTTGGACTAGCGGATTGCGTGGCTTTGGGCCTGGTTACATACTTGGGAATGTCCTACTTCGCCAAAGAGTGGTTCCGGCCGTACTACTTGAAATGGTTCTACTCCCGCGCGTTTCCTGAGCGCTATCCTCCTGAATTTGCACAGTGTTGGGGTTATCCTGGGCATGCGCTCGACCGCAATCTAAGCAGGTGGATGGGTACCGGCGAACCAGGACGCTCCGATATCCTTTTCCTGCCCGCAGCCGATTGGCACGCCCGAACGCAGCGTTCCCAGCATCTGGCCATGGAACTGGCGCAGCAGGGGCACCGTTGTTTTTACCTCAATCCCCATCTTGGCCGCGAATTTCCCAACCCGTATCCCCTCAGCCCCCAAGCGGCGCTTTCCCGCCTGCGGCCCCAAATCTACGAATTGCACGTCCATCTTCCGCGCGAGCCGGTGTACCATCATCGTGCATTGACCCCGGCGGAAAGTGCGCGGATAGTCTCGGCGATCGAGCAAACGTTCCGTCAGGCCAACAGCTTGGACCCGACCATCGTCGTGAGCTTCCCCCTATGGGCTCCCGTGGCTCTTCGATTGAAACAGTGGTACGGTTACCGGGTGATTTACGACTGCCATGATTTATGGTCTGGTTTCGGCAGGGTGCATCCCGATATTCTCGCCGCTGAATCCGGCTTGTTCGAATTCAGCGATGACGTGGTATTTTCCGCCCGCTGGCTGATGAACGCCAAATTGGCCCTCCATAACGAACTCCGGTTTAAGTCTGTTTTGATCCGGAACGCAGTGCGGTCGGAGGATTTTGATTTTGTTTATCCTCGCATCCGAAAAGGCCGAAAAGTGGTCGGATACGCCGGATCGCTGGATTTCTGGTTCGACGTGGATAGTGTGAAACTCGCCGCCCTCCGCCATCCGGAGTGGGATTTTCGGCTGTTCGGCCGTGTCGAATCGAACGCGATCCAGGAACTCCGGAAATTGCCGAACGTGGACATCGTGGGCGAAGTGCCCTACTCGAGTTTGCGGAAGCATTTCGCCGGAATCGATGTCTCCATGATCCCTTTCCGGATCTCCCCTCTCACGCTGGCCACTAATCCGCTCAAATTGTATGAATATTTCGCCTGCGGCCATCCGGTGGTCAGCAGCCCCTTGCCGGAAGTTCTCGAATTCGGCGACATGATCCACGTCGCCAGAACCCCCGCGGAATTCGTCGCCCAATTGGAAATCGCTATGGACGAAAATAATCCGGAGGCGGCGCACGATCGCAGGAGGCTCGCCGAGCGGGAGAGTTGGGCGGCAAGATGCCGCACTCTGGCCACCCATCTGGAATCTCCAGACGCCAGGACCAGTATCCCCCAGGTCCTTGCCGGCTGACGCATGCCCCAGTCCGTTTTTGTCACGGGCCATTACGGATTCACTAACACCGGGGATGAAGCGATTCTGATCTCGATGCTCGCGCATCTGCGCGAACTTCGTCCTGATCTTCTGATCACCGTCACCTCCGGGTTGCCCGAGGATACCGCGCGCGCCTACGGGATCGCTTCCATCCCCTGGACGGACGTCGCCGGGATGCATCGTGTGGTTGCCGCGGCCGATCTGGTCATCGTCGGCGCCGGCGGCCTCTTCCACGATTATTGGGGTGTTGCGCCGGAGACCGTTCTCACCAGCAACCACACCGGCCTGAGCTTTTTTTCCGGCGCGGCCCTGATGGCTTCGTTTTACCGAAAGCCGGTGATGCTCTACGCGGTCGGCGTCGGTCCTCTCTTTACCGAACAGGGAAAAACGATCACCCGTGTCGCCTGCGACCTCGCCGCCGCGATTACCGTGCGGGACGTTGAATCTAAGCGGGTTTTGGAGTCCATCGGCGTCCCCGCCGATCACGTGATGGTTACGGCCGATCCGGCCTTCGCCCTGCCGATCCGCAAAGACGAAGAACTGGAAGCGTTTGTTGAGGAACATAAGACACGCGGGCCCGTGATTGCGGTCGCGCCGCGAAGCTGGGATATCGGCATCGACCAGGGAGCTTGGGAGCGGGAGCTCGCTGCCGGGCTGGATCTTTTCCTCCGTGGTCGAGCCGGAACCGTGTTGTTCGTTCCGTTCCAGCGAATCGAGAAGCCGGGCGAGGACGACGCAGAATCGGCAGCGCGCATCCAGTCGCTCATGCAGTTCCAGGATCGCGCTTCCATCCTGACCCGCGGCCTGGCGCCCCAGCAGATTCAAACCGTGATCGCGGCGTCCGACCTGGTGGTCGGGATGCGATTACACTCCACGATTCTGGCCATGGCGGCGGGCGTCCCCGTCGTCGGGTTGAGCTACGACCCCAAGGTGGAGCAGATCATGGGGCGCGCCGGACTGGCGGATCTAACGATCAAAATCGAGTCGCTCCGCGCTGCCTGTTTAGCGGAAACAATGACCCGCGCCCTTACGGAAAAGCGCCCGGTTCCAGTAGACGTTTATGCGAGCCAGGCACAGGAAAACGCCCGGATCGCCGTCGGGATTCTGGATCGCTCGCGGGAGGGAAAAACCGTCGAGCGGGTCGAAGTACGGCAGCTCCACACCGGGCTCGAGCATCACCGGCGCGAGAGTTTGATCCGAGCCGGCGAGTCGCAAGCGGCAGCCGCCAAAATTGTCGAGCTCAGAGGCGATTTGGCCGGCCTCCGAGACCAGATCGAGCGCGTCCGCGATGCCCAACGGCAACTCGAACGCGAAAAGGAGGATCTTACCCTCAACCTCAACCGGACGATCGCCACATGGAAGGATGAGACAGCGCGGCTCCAAGCCAAGACCCTGCAACTTAATGACGATTTAGCCGGACGACGCGCCGAAATCGAGCGCGCCCGCGACGCCAACCGGCAACTTGAACGCGCAAAGTCGGATCTTCAGGCAAAACTGAATGGGACAATCGCCACCTTGAAAGGCGAGAACGCGCAGCTTCAAGCCGCAAGCGTCCAGACTGCCGCGCGAATTCTTGAGCTCAAAGAGGCTCTAGCCGGGCTCCATGGTGAAATCGAGCGCACCCGCGATCTAAACCGGCAGCTCGAACGGGAAAAGGCGGATCTGCACGAAAAACTGACCGTGACGGTGACCACCTTGAAAGAAGAGGCTGCCGAACTACGAGACCATATCGCCTCCTTGAAAGTCCGATTGGCCCAGGATGAAAAGCAGCTCAGCGATGCCGACGACATCAGAGTGCGCGCCCTGAAAGGCCTCGATCAGTTCCATCATCGGCTCTATTCCGCTCTCGAGCTATATCGTTCCCAACGTGCCTGGACCGTGATGATCGCGATCCGCAAGGCATACACTCTGCTGAAACGTAAGGGCCGGTTCGCATTCATGCAATGGGCGGTCCGCCTGCCTTTTGTTGGCGCCGGAGACCTGGATCCGTTCGAGCTGGATTTTCCGAACGTTTGGGATTTCATCCCCGAAGCCCTGAAAGCAAAGCGCGAAATCGGACAAACCGAAGCCTCCGCTCTGCCCAAACGGAAATACGACGTCGTTGTCTTCGCGATTTTCGATTTCGAGTTCCGGTTTCAGCGCCCTCAGCAGATCGCGGTCCAGTTCGCGCGCTCGGGGCACCGTGTTTTCTGGATCAGCCCCTCGCGCTTCCTGCGGGACTCGGCCGGCGCGCCCTATGAGGCGGTTCCCCTCCGAGAGAACATGTGGGAAATACATCTTCGCGGCGAGCGCCCGGACCTGTATGGAGGCCGGATGACCGCCGCGGACGCCGCGAACTACGCCGCCTCTTTGGGACAACTTTTTCGTGATCACGATATCGCTGAAAGCTGTTGCCTGTTGCAGTTTCCTTACTGGCGTCAGGCCGGGCTCGCATTGCGGGAGCAGGCCGGCGCGAAAGTCGTCTACGACTGCATGGACGACTGGCAAAACTGGACGGCGGAACCCCGCATCAATCAATTCAATCTTGACGAAGAACAACGCCTTGCCCGGGAATGCGACGTGCTCCTGGCTAGCTCCACCGGATTGTGCGAACGGCACCGCGCCGCCGGACTCGATCCCCTGCTGGTGCGCAACGGCGCGGATTTCGATTTTTTCTCCTCTGAACAGAACATCCCCCTTCGACCGGAAGTCCCGAAACCGGTTGTCGGATATTACGGCGCCATTGCGAATTGGTTCGATCTCGATCTGATCGCCGCGGTCGCGAACCTAAGGCCGCGATACAGCTTCGTGCTCATCGGGCAGGTTCACCAGATCGATGTTTCGGGATTGAAAGCTCTGCCGAACGTGTTTCTGTTGGGCGAAAGGAACTATCGCGAGATTCCCGGATACCTCGCAACCTTCGATGTCGCGCTGATTCCGTTCAAGGTCAACAGCCTCACGCACGCCGTCGATCCGGTGAAGGTGTACGAGTACTTCAGTCAGGGGAAACCGGTGGTCGCCAACGACATGCCGGAGTTGCGGCGCGCCGCCAACTTGATGTACATCGCATCCGGGCCCTCCGATTTTGCCGAGAAAATCGACCTGGCCCTCAGCGAGGCCGACAAGCGCTTGCGGTTTCCACGCATCGACTTTGCCCGCGCCAACAAATGGGCGGCCCGCGTGGAGCAGATCGATCGCGCGGTTTCGGCCCGATATCCCCTGGTTTCGATCCTCATCGTCACCTATAACTGCCGGGAATTCATCGGCGCCTGCCTCGATTCCATTCTTCGCAACACCTCCTGGCCGAACTACGAGGTCATCGTCGTGGATAATCGTTCCACCGACGGGTCCGGCGAGATCGCCGATCAGAGAGCCGCTTTTGACTCGCGGATTCGCGTCATCCATCACCGCGAAAATCTGGGGTTCGCGGGCGCCAACAATCTGGCGGCAGGCTCCACCACAGGCGAATATCTTCTTTTTCTGAATCCGGATACCCTCGTCACCCCGGGATGGATCGGCCGCCTGATGCGTCATTTCGACGCGGCGCCTCCGATCGGAGCGGTCGCCGCGGTCACCAATTTCTCAGGCAACGAAACCAAGGTCAATTTCGACTACGGCGATTTGCTCGGGATGGAAGCCTTCGCCAAAAGACTCGCGGTGGATTCGCCGCGGCAGGCGCGCGACATCGATGTCGCTCCCCTGTACTGCGTGCTGGTGCCGAAATCCGTCTGGAACGCCGTGGGCGGGCTCGACGCCGGATTCGAGATCGGGATGTTCGAGGACGACGACTTCTCGCTCCGACTGAAAAAGGCTGGTTACCGCGTGGTCGCCGCTGAGGATTGCTTCATTCATCATTTCGGCAACGGCTCATTTTCGAAGCTCCCCTCCGGACAGTCCTTGCAGATCTTCGATCTGAACAAGCGGCGCTTCGAAAACAAATGGAAGATGACCTGGCAGCCGCACACGTTGCGGCCGGGGGTTCGCTCTCCGCATGACGAGATCCGGTTCACGCCCGATGAGTTCCTGCGCGTCGATGCCAGAGCCCTTCCAGGCGCGCCCGAGCCCACCGTCCTGCGGCGGCTGCACCCGGCGACTGCGATAGCCGGCTACGCCTTCAATCCCCAGGCCGACGGAAGCGCGGCGCTGGTGGTGGAATGCGCGAATGCCACCCCTGGAACCACCATTGTTATGGGCGCCACGATGCTGGCAACTTCCTACGGAAATCCGAACTTGTTGAGCGCTATCGTGCCCCCGGACCTCTATGCAAAGGCCGCTCGTCATCGGGTGCATCTTGCGAACGACTTCGGGTCATCGAATCAGTTGGATTTTGAAGTCGCTCCGCAATAAAAGGTATGGTGG
>CAVVNE010000103.1:0-42807 GCA_963749245.1 Bryobacterales bacterium | reverse complement strand
TTTGGCGCACGTCAAAGGGCAGGAACATCTGCGGCGAATTCCGGTGGTGATGTTCTCGTCTTCGGAAACACCCGATGATGTAAACCGGGCATACGACTTGCACGCCAACGCCTATGTCCTGAAGCGTTCGGACTTCCACGATCTGTGCCGGTCCGTGGACGCGATTCTCCAGTTCTGGCTGCACACGGCGATGATCCCCGCCGAACCGCGTTTG
Organism: Bryobacterales bacterium; assembly: GCA_963749245.1. GTDB lineage: Bacteria > Acidobacteriota > Terriglobia > Bryobacterales > Bryobacteraceae > Palsa-187. The sequence goes on along the minus strand of CAVVNE010000103.1, from coordinate 42,593 downwards.
GGAAGGTAGGGCGGACCCCCTTGGTCCGCAGCCGACGCCCTCGTCGGCTTTGCGTTGCAACCGCAGAGCCGGACCAGGGGTCCGGCGCGGACGGGGCGTCCGCCCCACACAATGCTCGTTCTACTGCACTGCACCCGTGTTACTCTGTTATCTTCGCCCCAGAATGTCCTTGCAGATATTTCTTCAGGGGAAGCTCCTCGGCATCGACGAGTTTCTTTACTCCCCAACACAAAACGACCACGATCAGGTCTTCACCGGCCGCTCGCACTGGATCGCGTTATTAAGTGAAGTGCTCCCGCGCGCCCTCCTCGCCGAACTGGGTCTTTCCAAAATCCTGCTGGGATCGAGCGGCGGCGGGCAGTTTCTCGTCTTGCTGCCTGAAGAATCGCGGGAAGCTGCCGAAAAGTTTCTCGAAGCCGCAGGCGCCGAAATTTCCGCCCTCAGCGGCGGCGTGTTGAAGCTTCTCTGGAGCGTCACCGAAAATCTGGGCGACTGGAGCATCGTCCGCCGCCGCCTGACGGAGGAAATGGACCGCCGTCGCGGCGCCCCGGGTTTTCCTCTCGGATTTTCCGACGTCGCCAACATCGAAGCGGGGGAAGAGTATTTCGCCACCCAACTCGGCATGAAGCTGCGCAACGCCGAATCCGCCGCCTGGTCGCCCGAAACGCCCGGGCGCATTCAGATCGGGGAAGGGAAGCATGTGTGGACCCTCGCGTGGTCCTCGGCCGACGCCTTGCCCTTCGCCCGCCACGCCGCGCCCGGCGACGATAACCTGGAACCAGCGTCCACCGCGGAGATCGCCTCGCGCGCCACCGGGCTTCAGACCTGGGGCGTGCTGCGCGGCGACGTCGATAACTTCGGCATCCGCATCCGGCGCGCCGAGAGCGTGGAAGAACACATCCAGCTCTCCGTCCTTTATAAGCAATTTTTCGCGGGCGAGCTGGAAGTGCTCTGCTCCATGCCGGAATTCTGGCGAAAAGTCACCGTCATCTTCTCGGGCGGCGACGATTTCGCGGTCTATGGCGCCTGGGATTCGTTGATCAGCCTGGCGCGCGAGCTGGAGCGTCTGTTCCACCTTTTCGCCGACGCCAATCTCAAGAATTTCGACGGACCGGAAGGCAAGACCATCACCATGGCTCTGGCGCTGGCGCCTTCGGTGGACGCGTCGCTGAGCGCGGTGTTTGAGGAAGCCGGACAACGCCTGGAAGCCGCCAAATCGGCGGATAAAGACTGCATCTGGGTGCTCGGCCGGACGCTCGAATGGAAGCAGTTCGCCGAGGCCGGGGAACTGAAGGATTCGCTTACCCGCATGGTGGCGGATTTCGGCGTATCGCCCCAATATTTAATGGATCTTTGCGGTATCTATCGCGAGACGCAATCGAAAATGTCGAAGCGGCAGGCCCGCCGCTCCGGCGGCGAGCGTCCGTGGCGCTATCATCGCCGCATTCGCCGGATCCTGGGCGCGGCGCGAACGAGTGGTCCTCAGCGCGGCGATTTTCAGAAGGCGCAAACGGCTCTGATTGCTGACCTGATCGGCCGCAGCGCGGTTACCGTCAAGTTGCGGCCCGCCGGCCGCGTGGCGCTAGAATGGGCAAGGTTGTCGGCAGAATAACGCCGTAACGAAGGGAATCGTATGTCTGAAGAAGTACAACCCGAAGTCGAAAAAGTAGAAGCTCCAGAGCAGCCGTCTGTCGAAACCGCAAAAATCGAAGCCGCGCCAGAAGCTCCCAAAGCTACGGAAGTTCCTGCAAAAGCTCCAGTGAACCTGGAAGCTCTGGTCAAGAAAGCCAGCACCAAGGACTTCACGCGTCCAAGAGGGGATTCAGGGACGGCCCCGCGTCCCGAAAGGGGCGATAAGCCGCGCGGGGAAAATCGTGGCGGTGGCGGTAATCGGCCAGGCGGCGACAATCGTGGCGGCGATCGCGGCCCACGCCCTGAACGAGGCGGCGAAAGAGGCGGCGAACGCCGCGAAGGCGGCCGGCCCAATTTCGGCGGAGGCGGCGGACGTCCCTTTGATGGACCCGTCGATATCGAGCTCGACAAACTCATTTCCGACAGCCTTTATCTCGACAACCAGGCCCATGTCGTCGTCATGCGCATGCGCGACATGGACTCTGGCACTAAGAGCCAGTTGCGGCGTCTTTATAACGCGGTTCGCCGCGCCGTTCGGGCCCCGGAGAGCGAACGCCAGCACCAGTTCGTGATGTTGCGCGCGCGCCTGGCTTATACCATCGCGCGTCATTCTCTCAGAAGTCTCGACGCGCTCGAACGCCTGCTGTTGCAGGTTACACGCAAGAACGACGCTCGCGGATACGAGCGATTCAAAGATCTGTTCGAGGCGATTGTCGCCTACAACGAATAAGGGAAACAAGCGCACAGGAGCGCAGAGCTCCGTTGTGCGCGCTTGGAGAAAAGATGGCCAACCATACGGCTCAAACGAAGTTGCAATTGATTGGTAAATTGATTCTGTCCGGCGACCTCCACTGCGAAACCGGCCTGCACATCGGCGCGGGCAAAGGATCGCTCGAAATCGGCGGCGCGGATAATCCCGTCGTGAAGGACGCCTTCGGACTGCCTTATATTCCGGGCAGTTCGCTGCGCGGAAAAGTCCGCTCGCTGCTGGAGAACGCTCTGGGTCTGACCTCGCCCGCCGAGCTGGTTTATCTTTCGAAGCGCAAGGGGCAGGAAGTTCGCATCCATCAAAGCGACCGTCCGGACGACGAAATCGGCCTGCTATTCGGCCGCAGCCCTCTGCGGCTGGACCGCGTCGAAGGCGAAGTGCTCGACGCACGCAGCGCCACGCCCGCCCGGCTAACGATTTACGACGCGCCTCTCGATCAGGACAGCATCACGCCGCAGATGCGCGAGAATCTCGACGACGAAATTACCGAGGTCAAGAGTGAAAATGCGATTGACCGCATCACCGCGCAGGCCAATCCTCGGACCCTGGAGCGCGTCCCGGCCGGCGCGCGATTTAAAGTCCGTCTGGTGATCGATGTCCTATGCGAGGAGGACAAGGCGCTCCCGGCGCGCGTGCTCGAAGGCTTAAGACTGCTTGAAGACGACGCCCTGGGTGGCGGCGGCTCGCGCGGCAGCGGCCGCGTAAGTTTTAAGAATCTGAAACTGGTGTGGCGGGGCCGTTCCTTTTATTCCTCGGGCGCGTCGGAATCCGAATTGGCCGTGGGTGATTTGGGAACGTTGCAAGCGCTTGCCAACGACCCATCGTTCGCGGAAAAACTCTCGTGATGCGATTGACGAGTCTCTGCGAAAAGTCGGATTGGACCGCTCCTGATAGTCGCGGTTCTCTTTCGCGCCTTGAGGATTCATCAAGATCGGGAGAACCGCGACCAACGGGAGCGGTCAACGTCGCGTTTTTCCCACCCACTCCTCAGGCAGGGGATCACGCTAGGAGATAAATGTCCGCGCTGTTAATCAAGCTCCACCCCACTGGACCCTGGCGCATCGGCCCCGACTCGGGCGACCGCGATCGAGTCGACCGCATTTATCACAGCGATTCTCTATATTCCGCGGTGACCGCCGCCATGGCGAGCCTCGGTGAACTGGATCCCTGGCTGGACGCAACAGCACGAGCAACGGCGGAGCCCGCCGTCCGCTTCAGTTCCTGTTTCCCTTTCTATGGCGAGACCCTTTACGTGGTGCCCCCTCGCAATGTCTGGCCCCCGCCGCCGTCGGCCAAAGTGCGATTTAAAGGCGCCCGCTTCGTTCCGCTCAAGGTTGTCGAGACGTTGATCGCCGGCCGCGCCATGACCGAAGAAAACTGGGCCATCGACGGAGCGAGCGAGTGCCTGGTCTCAGGCGGCGCGCAAGGTCCGTTCCGCGTCAGTGTTCGTTCGAATGCCGCCGTCGACCGCAGCGGCGAAAGTGTCGCTCCGCACTCGATTGCGTGTCTCGAATTCACCCCCGGCGCCGGCCTTTGGTTCGTCGCCTCGTTTGCCGATGATGACGCGAAAGAGCGTTGGAACGCGCCGCTCCAGGGCGCTCTGCGACTGCTAGCCGATAGCGGCTTCGGTGGAGGACGATCGCGAGGCTGGGGACGTTCGGAAATGCCGGAGATCGTCGAAGGTGAATTGCCCCAACTGATCGTGAATCCCGGCGAGACCTCCAGCGGATACTGGCTGTTATCTGTATTTCATCCCGCCGAGGCTGACTCGATCGACTGGCAGCACGGCAATTATTCGCTCTCCACTCGCGGAGGCCGCGTCGAAAGTTACGGCGACGCGAAAAAGCCTACGCGCATGTTGACCGAAGGGAGCGTGATCGTCAGCGCCACGGCTCCCGTCGGCACTGCGGCCGATGTCGCGCCCGAGAATTTCGAGCATCCTGTTTATCGCTCCGGATTCGCGCTCGCCATCCCCATTCCGATCGCGAGGCCGGCATGAGATATCGCATTACCTGCCTCACACCCACCTTGATCGGCGACGGGCAGAAACTCTCGCCTATCGATTACATGGTCTGGAAGGACCACGTCAACGTTCTCGACCAGCGCCGAATTTTTAAACTCCTCTCTAAGGGCCCTCGCCTCGACGGCTATCTCGCGCAGCTCAAGAGAGCCGACCGCCTGGATTTCGCCGCCTGGGGCGGATTTGCCCAAAACTTCGCCGGACGCCGCATTCCGTTCGAAAATGTCAGCGCCATTCCTCACTGGGAAAAAGCGCACCCCGAAAATCTGTTTATTCCCACGTTTGCCACCTCGCACGCCGGTCCTTACATTCCCGGAACCGCTATCAAAGGGGCGCTGCGCACCGGCGCGGTCGCCGACCGGTGGACCGAAGGGTCGATGCGGGATTTGTCCGAGCGTCTTACCTCGGAAGAGCGCCTGCCTCGCCATCCCGCCCTTCGGGCCGAAGAAGCCGTGCTGGGGGGATCCGGTGCCAGCCGCATGAAGCGCTTCTCGGCCGGCGATTCGGCCGCCGTGACGCATGCCGGCATGAAAGTTTATCTCCTGCGCGTATCGACGCTGATTCCGAAGGGCGGCGGAAAGTACGAAGTCGGCTGGAAATCGCAAAGAGGCGCAACCAATTGGATGGACGATTCCACACCATTATTTGCGGAAATGGCGTCGGCTGGCACCACGTTTGATGGTTTTTGGCGCGAAAAATCGCCTTCCGACCGCATCAAACAGTTCCAGGCATCGAACCGCTACGCCGCCAAATTATTGGCCCATCATAAGGCCTACGCAGAGCTTACTGGGCTCTCCCATCTCCATTCCTCCATCTCCGATCTTGAGAAAAAAGCCGAGAAGACGTCGGAACGGCAAGACGCCTGCATTCTATCGGTTGGCTGGGGCGGGGGATTGATCGGTAAATCCGCGTATCTTGATACGCAGGACGAGTCATACAGGAAAATCCTGCGGCAGTCGGTTTATCAGCGGGCGATTCAGACCGGACTTCCCTTTCCTAAGACGCGGAGGGTAGTATTCCAGGCCAACCAACCCACTACGCTTCCTGGCTTCGTTTTGCTGGAAGTGGCCGATAGTACTTCTAGAACTTAAAAATCCGTTTGTGCTCACACTTTTGCGTGGTACTATCGAAGAGTATTCATAAGAGAGGGATAAATGCAGATCAAGCCCTCCGGTTCGGCAAACGGGTCAAACATGTATAACGCCTTTTTTGGTTTCTCGGAGAATCCCTTCAGTCTCAGTCCGGACCCGGCGTTTTTCTATCGCAGTGAGCAGCATGAAGAAGCGCTTGCGAATCTGGTATATGGCGTCCAGGCCCGCAAGGGATTCATCGTGTTGTCGGGCGAGGTCGGCACCGGCAAGACAACGATGCTGGAGTGTCTGCGGGATTATTTGGAAACGCAATACATTGAATTTGCGTTCATTTTCAATTCCCGGATCAATTCGGACCAGTTTTTCGAAATGATTGCCTACGACCTGGACCTACAGTGCCCGCGGTCGTCTAAGACGGAAGTTCTGTTTGCCCTCAATCAGTTGCTGGTGGAGCAGGCGCAGGAAGGGCGGACCGTCGTGTTGATTGTCGATGAAGCTCACAACCTGGAATGGGACGTACTCGAAGAGATCCGGCTGCTGGGGAACCTGGAAAACCGGAACGGGAAACTGCTGCAAATCATTCTTGCCGGCCAGCCCGAGCTGGATCGTAAGCTGGACGCGCCGAATCTGCGCCAATTGAAGCAGAGAATCGTGTTGCGGTGCAATTTGCAGCCTTTCACACTGCGCGATGCGGTGGAATATATGGAATCGCGCCTGGAAATCGCCGGGATGCCCGAACAGGAAATCTTCACCGAGGAAATGATGGCCGAAATCCATCTGCGCTCGCAAGGTATCCCCCGCCTGATCAACGCGATCTGCGATAATCTGCTGCTGACCGCTTTCGCACAGGAATCGAAAGCCTGCACAGCCGAAATGCTGGACGAGGTCTGCAAGGACATGCGTCTGGATTGGCCGGGCAGCCGCCGGATGCGGTCCCGGGCGGCCGCCGAAGAGTCCTACGAGCGATCCTCTTATTAAAAAGTAGCCGGGAGCCCGTAGCCAGAATCGGCTGGTGGTCCGTTTCGGTTTCATTCTGGCTTCTGGCTCCAGGCTCCTGGCTTCTTCTTTCAAGAACCACCCATTTTCTCCGATATGGGTCACAAGCGCGCTAGCGCTAACTCACTATCTGGAGAATCCATGTACCGACAATTCCGTTACGCCGCCATTCTGATTATGTTGCTGGGCTTTGGAATGATTGCCAGCGCCGAGATTCGCGTTGCCACCGATGACGCGTTGAAGGCCGCGACCAAAAAGACGCCTCCCGACTATCCGCCGATCGCCAAACAGTTGAAGGTGTCGGGCAGAGTGCAGGTAGACGTTACCATTGACGCCGACGGCAATGTGGAGAGCGTCAAAATCGTCTCCGGCAACGCGATGCTGACTCAATCGGTAGTCTCGGCGGTGAAGAAATGGAAGTTCACGCCCTTCACGCAGGGTGGAGCTCCGACGAAAGCGGTCGCGGCGCTCGATTTCGATTTCAAGATGTAGGCGGATTTAGAACAGGAGAGTTACAGCCGTGAAATGGAAAGCTACCATCGGCGTCAAGCTCTTTACGAGCTTCGGCGCGATGCTCGCTCTGGTTCTGATTCTGGGGGTGACGTCCCTCAAGATCAATCTGGACCTGGGAGCGGAGCTGGATAACGCGGTCCGCGTGACCGCGAAGAAGCAGATGCTGGCCGGTCAGATCCTGGCGGCGACGGCGGAGATGACCGGCCTGGAGCGCGGCGTGGCGTCGAGCGAAATGCTGCAGCAGAAAGACAAGTCGGCGGCGTTTTTGAAGCAGTATGGCGAGGCCGAGAATCGCGTGCGCCAGGAGCTGGCCGATTTCACGGCCCTGCCGTCGTCCGAGGACACTCGCACGCAGTTGGCCGCGCTCGACACCGAGCAGAACGCGCTGAAGAAGACGCAGCAGGGTTTCGTCTCAATGCTGGAAAAGCAGCAGATGGACCAGGCGCTGAAGGACTTCGACGAATCGCTGCTGCCAAGGCTGGCCAAGATGAGCGAACTGGCGCGAGGCCTGGTGGAGCAGCAGACCGAGCAATTGACGGTGACGTCGAAGAACGCGGAGACGAAGGAAGCCGGAAGCCGCTGGGTGACAATCGGATTACTGGCGCTTTGCGTCGCGGTGGGCATCGGACTGGTGTTCGTGGCCCGGGGGATCACGGCGCGTTTGCGGCACCTGACCAGCCAGATCGCGGGGTGCGCGCGCGGCGTATCCGACGCATCGGGCCAGATTTCGTCGGCCAGCAGGGCGCTGGCGGAAGGGGCGTCGCGGCAGGCGGGATCGTTAGAAGAGACCTCGGCATCGAGCCAGGAGTTGAGCTCCATGACGCAGAGCAACGCGAATAATTCGCAGGAGGCGACGAGGCTGATGGCGAAGACCGACACGCAGGTGACCGACGCGAACCGGCAGTTGGGCGAGATGGTGTCGAGCATGCAGAACATCGGCGCGGCCGGCGAGAAGATCGCGAAGATCATCAAGATCATCGATGAAATCGCGTTTCAGACCAATATTCTGGCGCTGAACGCGGCGGTCGAGGCGGCGCGCGCGGGTGAAGCCGGCATGGGATTCGCTGTTGTAGCCGACGAGGTCCGCAATCTGGCCGGGCGCTGCGCGCAGGCGGCGAAAGACACCTCGAACCTGATCGCCGAGTCGATTGAGACGACGCGCGAGGGGAAGGCGAAGCTGGATCACATGGCGAAGGCGATTCGCGGCATCACCGAGTCCACGGTGGAAGTGAAGCGGCTGGTGGACGAGGTCAGCGTATCGAGCGGCGAGCAGGCGCGGGGCATTGAACACATCGCGGGGTCGTTGAGCGAGATCGAGCGGATCACGCAGCAGGCAGCCGCAAGCGCGCAGCAGAGCGCAACGGCGAGCGCATCGATGACGGCCCAGTCGGAAGCGATGGACACGGTGACGCAGCAGTTGGTGGCGATGGTGGGCGAGTGAGACGTAGCCAGTATTATTGAACGGCACTTTTTCACTGCTCGCGACGTCCTACGGGTATGGACGCCTTTTTGCAGGACGTGAAGCACTCGCTTCGGATGTTTTGGAAGAATCCGAGCTTTACGCTGACCGCGGTCGCCGCTCTGACGCTGGGGATCGGCGCCAATACGGCAATTTTTTCGATTGTGAACGCCGTCCTGCTGAAGCCGGTGCCTTTCCCCGATCCGGACCGGCTGGTGCTGCTGATGAACACCTCGCCGCAGGGGTCCTTTCCCGCTGCCTCGCCGGCGAAATTCGAACACTGGCGCTCGCAAACGATGGTGCTTCAGGACGTGGCGGCCTACAGGACGAGGGTCGTCAATTTTACCGGCGGCGAGATCGTGGAACAGTTCCGGTCCGCGCAGGTTTCCGATGCGTATTTTCGATGTTTCGGCGCGCCCATCGAGCGGGGCCGCACTTTTTCAAAGGAAGAGGACGCGCCCAAGGGTCCTAAAGTGGCCCTGATCAGCGATGGTTTATGGCATCGCCGATTCACCGGCGATCCGCAGATCGTGGGCCGGACGATTTCTCTCAGCGGCGAGCCTTACGTGATCGTCGGGATCGTCGGGCCGGAGTTCGATGTCCGGCAATTCGGTCCGCCCCCGGACGTATGGGTTCCGTTTCAACTGGACCCGAACACCGCTGACCAGGGGCACTATTTTCAGGTCGCGGGGCGGCTGAAGCCGGGAGTGCCGCTCGCGCAGGCGCAGAGCCGTCTCGAAGTCTCCGCCGCGGAATACGAAGTGAAATTCCCCAACGCGCTGGGCAAGAACGGAGGGTTCACGGTCACCCCGATGCGGGAGGCGCTAGTGAAAAACGTGCGGACGTCGCTGCTGGTGCTGCTGGGCGCGGTAGCGCTGGTGCTCTTAATTGCGTGCGCCAATGTAGCGAATTTGCTGCTGGTGAGGGCGACGGGACGAAAGCGCGAAATTGCGATCAGAACCGCGATCGGGGCGGGACGAGGACGAATCATCCGCCAGTTGCTGACCGAAAGCGTGCTGTTGTCGCTGGCCGGGGGCACGCTCGGCCTGGCGTTGGGGTTCCTCGGGATCCGCGCGCTGATGTCGGTGAATACGGCGGGCCTTCCGCGTGTGGGCGAGGCGGGTTCCCTGATTGGAATCGACTGGCGTGTGCTGGCCTTCACGCTGGCTGTGTCCATCACGACGGGAATAGTGTTCGGCCTGATTCCGGCGCTTCAGGGATCGCGAGCCGAGCTGAATACCGCGCTGAAGGATAGCGCCAGCAGATCCGGCACGGGGTTCCGGCAGAACAAGACGAGATCGATTCTGGTGATTGTGGAGATGGCCATGGCGGTGGTGCTGCTGGTGGGTTCGGCGCTGTTGATCCGCACGTCGATTGCGTTGCAGTCGGTCGATCCGGGCTATGACACGAAAAACGTGGTCACCATGCAGATGTCGCTGACCGGTCCAAAATATTTGAAGTCGATGGGCGTGGAATTGACGGTGCGCGACGCCGTGGAGCGCATCCGGGCGATTCCCGGCGTGGTCGACGCCACGGCGACGTGCTGCGTGCCTTTGCAAGGCGGCTACGGTCTGCCGTTTCAGATTGTGGGGCGTCCGCTGACCAACGGACAGTATCACGGCGGCGGCGAATGGATCACGACGTCGCCGGGATTCTTTGAAGTCTACAAAATTCCGGTAAAGCGCGGCCGCAGCATCGCGGTGCCCGACGATGACGAGGCTCCGGCTGTGGTGGTCATCAACGAGACGATGGCGAAGAGATTCTGGAAGGACTCCGATCCGTTGAAGGACCGCCTGATTATCGGCCGCTGGGGAATGCATGAGTTTAAGGACGAGCCCGAGCGCCAGATCATCGGCGTGGTCGGCGACGTGCGCGACGGGAGCTTGAACAACGATCCCGGGCCGACCATGTACATTCCCCAGGCGCAGGTTCCGGACGCGGTGAATGCCCTGAATGTACGGATTTCGACCATGGCCTGGGTGGTCCGCACGCAAACCGCGGCGCAAAGCCTGGTGCCGGCGATCCGGGAACAACTGCGGCAGGCGACGGGGCTGCCGGTGTCCGAGGTGCGGACGATGGACCAGGTGGTGAACCTTTCGACGGCGCGGGAGCGTTTCAACATGCTGCTGATGAGCGTGTTCGGATTCTCGGCGCTGCTGTTGGCCGCGATTGGCATTTACGGGCTGATGGCGTATAGCGTGCAGCAGAGAATCCAGGAGATCGGCATACGGCTGGCGCTGGGGGCGACGGCGGGAAACGTGAAGGGAATGGTGGTGGGGCAGGGGATGTGGCTGGCGCTGGCCGGCGCGGCGGCGGGTCTGGGGTCGGCTTGGGCGCTGACGCGGTTTCTTGAGAGCTTCCTGTTCCGGGTGAAGATGCACGATCCGGTGGTCTTCATCGCTGTGCCCGTGGTGCTTAGCCTGGTCGCACTGCTGGCGGTGTGGTTCCCGGCAGGGCGGGCGTCGCGGATTGAGCCGGTGGAGGCACTGCGGTACGAGTAGCCTTTGGGCACAGGCTCCACATTATATAAGTCTTGTCCGTCGACCAATCCTGCATCGACACAAGTGTCGACGCGGCACGCCGAGGGCGTGCGCCACATACTCTGAACACCATTAATTCTCTTTAACGCAAGCACCGGGCCCATTTTGCTATTCTTCAATGACATAGGTTCCGATCAGCTAAATCATGTCGTATCTTCATCGTCGTGCTCATTACCTGCTGTTTGGAGTATTGCCGGTTCTGCTGGCCGGTTGTGGACGTGTTTCCACGGCGTCGGCCCAGTCGAAGCCGGCCGGACAAAGCGATCCTGTCACGCGTTCGCGCGCGGCCGACGACACAGCCCGTTTCCTGGCGGGAATGCCTGGGAATACGGGGAGTCCGTTCGCGAAGCTCGAAGACGACGACGCATGGAAGCAGCATCGAGAGCAGGTGGACGCGGCATGGCGCAAAGCGGACGGCGAACTGCTACAAGGGCTGCGCGAATTTCAGGCGCAGGAGCTGAAGGGCAGCAAGGAAACGGTGTTCTATCCGTTCAGTGGACCGGACGCGCTGATGGCCACGGAGTATTTTCCGCAGAGTCCGGTGTATGTATTCGCGGCTCTGGAGCCGGCAGGCACGCTTCCCAGCGAGGAACAGATCGAAAAGAAAGACCTGGACGAATATCTTGGGGCGATGCGCTCGACCATGGCTTCGGAGCTGGGACGCAGCTTTTTTATTACGCGCCAAATGGATCAGCAGTTTCGCGGGCAGGTAACCGACGGGCTGCTGCTGCCGATTCTGCAACTGCTGGTGCGGACCAATCAAACGATTCTGGGCTTCCGCTATATGCGGCTCGATGAGCATGGGCAGGTGATCGACCGCACGCTGGATTATCATGCGCCGACGCGCTACGGCAATAAGGGCGTCGAGATCGAGTTCCGCTCCGAGGCCGATCAATCGCTGCATCAGTTGTACTACTTTTCGGTGAACCTATCCGACGATCGGCTGAAGGAGAATAAGCCGTTTCAGGCCTACGTACAAAGCCTGAAGGGCGCAACAACGATGTTCAAATCGACCTCGTACATGCTGCACCGCAAGGAGTTTTCGCTGATCCGCAACCTGGTATTAGAAAACAGCGGGGCGGTGTTGCAGGACGATTCGGGGATACCTTACCACTGGTTCGGATCCGACTTGTGGAAGGTGCAGCTTTATGGCGATTACGACCATCCCTACGGCAGCTTCAAATATATGGAGCAAGTGGATCTGCGCGAGGCCTACAAGCAGCCGGGCACCAAGCCTTTGCCGATGCACGTCGGGTATGGATACCGGAAAATCACGTCGAACCTGCTGCTGGCCAAGAGGGTGATGCCGGCCCCACGGACGGAACCGAAGGCGCAGCAGTAACGAATAACTCGTCCGCAATCCTAAACATACAAAACGAACCCAACCGCTGCAAAACGAAGCCGCCCGGAGGGCGGCTGCCGGCTGATAGCCCGCCCCACATTTGAAACTCAGAAATTGCGAAACGAACCCAAGGTGTCAAAACATCCGCGAGTTTTCACAACAGGTTCCTGATAAACTAAAGCTTAGTGAGCCTCGAACATACGACGGATTTTCCCGCTCCGACCTCCCCCGAATCCGTTCCCGAAGCGATTGCCCCTTCGCGCGAGCCGCCGCAGGAAGAGCCTCGCGGCGCGATTGCGGAGTGGACGATCACCATCCTGCTGCTGCTGTTTCTGACCACGACGCTTGTACAAGCGTTCGTGATTCCAACGGGCTCCATGGAAGATACGCTGCTGATTGGCGATCATCTGCTGGTGGATAAGCTGGCGTACGCTCCGGCGGGGCCGATCAGCAAATATGTGCTGCCGTACCGGCCGGTGAAGCGCGGCGACATTATCGTGTTCCGGTTTCCGGTGGACATCAAGCAGACGTTCGTGAAGCGCTGCATGGGTGTCCCGGGGGACCGCATTCGCATCGTCAACAAGCAGGTTTATCTGAACGGCTTGAAGCTGGGTGAGCCGTACAAAGTCAACAAGACCGATTACTTCGATTCTTATCGCGACAATTTCCCGGGCGAACCGAATGTGAGCGTGGAATCGGGCGCCATCGACATGCTGACCCATCACGTGGTGAACGGCGAAGTAGTGGTGCCTCCCGATTCTTATTTTGCGATGGGCGATAACCGCGACTCATCGCTCGACAGCCGGTATTGGGGATTCGTGCCTCGCGAGAATATTATCGGCAAGCCTCTGATTGTGTACTGGTCCTACGACGCGCCGACCGATCAACTGACCGATTCCGGCGTCAGCCTGACGCATGTATTCGACCTGGTGAAAAATTTCTTTCCGAAGACGCGCTGGAAGCGCACGTTCATGTTGATCCACGGATACCCCATTCCATGAAAAACTTCGCCGAGTCCACGCGTGCCTTCATCAACGAGTGGGCGCTGAATATTCTGATTCTCCTATTTGGCACAACGACGCTGGTGCAGGCGTTCATCGTGCCCACGCCTTCCATGGATAAAACCGTGATGGTGGGCGACCATCTTCTGGTGGACAAGCTTTCTTACGCGCCCGCGGATGCATTCAGCAGGCATCTGCTGCCGTATACTGAGCCGAAGCGCGGCGATATTATCGTGTTCCGCTATCCGATGGACATCAGCCAGAACTACGTGAAGCGCTGCATGGGGCTGCCGGGGGATCACATCAAGGTGGTGGACAAAGAGGTTTATTTGAACGGCCACAAACTGGTGGAGCCTTACGTCCAACACGTGTTTCCGCGCATCGAGCCATATCGCGACAATTTTCCGAGCGAGCCTTACGGGCCGGTGTACGACCGCGCCCGCAAGATGCTGGCCGACAATGTGGTCAACGGCGAGGTGGTGGTGCCGGAGAACAACTTTTTTGCGATGGGCGACAATCGCGACAACTCGCTCGACAGCCGGTACTGGGGTTTCGTGCCGCGCGAGAACATCATCGGCAAGCCGCTGGTGATCTTCTGGTCCTACGACGCGCCGACGGAGGACTGGGTGGATTACAACGCCAACCACTTCATCGATCTGGCGAAGAACTTCTTCGTCAAGACGCGCTGGGATCGGACGTTGAAGCTGGTGCGCGGATATCCAGTCAGTAAACAGCTGGCTCCATAACGAATCATGTCTCACCTTTATGGGCTGATTCTCGCGGGAGGGCGCGGGACACGGTTCTGGCCGCGCAGCCGCAGGGCCAAGGCCAAGCAGGTCTTAAAGTTTTTTGGCGACCGGTCATTGATTCAACAGACGGTGGATCGTTTGCGGCCGGTTTTGCCGCCGGAGCGCATCTGGATTCTGACTAACGATCATCTGCGGGCGGAGATCGTGAAGCAGCTTCCAGAGGTTCCGAAAAAGCAGATCCTGGCCGAGCCGGCGCAGCGCAACACCGCTCCGGCGATCGGCCTGGCGGCGCACATTCTGCAATCGATCGATCCCGATGCTGTGATGGGCGTGTTTCCCGCGGACCACGTGATCGGGAAGCCTCGGGAGTTCGTCAAGTTGATCCGGCCCGCGTTCAAGGCCGCAAGAGAAGGGAAGATCGTCGTGTTGGGGATCGAGCCGCGGTGGGCGGAGACGGGGTACGGCTATATCGAGTTTCCCGAGAAGTGGCCGGTGGCCGGTGGCCAGTGTCCAGTGAAGGAATTTCGGGAAAAGCCGGATGCTGCGACCGCGGAGCAGTTTTTGAAGGCCGGGAATTTCTATTGGAACGCGGGGATGTTTTTCTGGAAGACGTCGGTGCTGCTCGACGAGCTGCGGAAATATCTTCCGAAGACGGCGGCGCTGATTGCAGGGTTGCCTGCGTTTTCTCATCGCCGGTTCGCGCCGCAAATGGCCGAAGTGTTTCCTCGCTGCGAAAATATTTCAATCGATTACGCGGTGCTGGAGAAGGCGCAGAACGTCGTGGGGATCGCGGCGGGCGATATCGGATGGAACGACGTCGGAAGCTGGAACGCGGTTTACGATTTGCAGCCGCGTGACGGGCAGGGAAACGCGGTGCGCGGGGATGCGCTGTTGCAGGATAGCGCCGGGAATTACGTCGATGGCGCGAAATCGAAATTGATCGCGCTGCTGGGGGTTCGCGATCTGATCGTAGTGGATACGCCCGATGCGCTGCTGATCGCGGACCGGAAGCGGGCGCAGGAGGTCGGGAACCTGGTGAAGCAGCTCGAAAAGCAAAAGCGCGACAATCTGCTGTAGTGCAACTCATCTGGGATGGCAAGCCGGACTCGGGAACCAGAGCGGCGGAACTGGTGGCCGGTCTCCAGTCCAGCCAGCCTCCGGAGGGAGTATCGGTTTCGCTGAAAGAGTCTCGCGTCTTCGTGGAGATTCCGATCCGGTCTTATTGGGCAATCGCGACATCGTTGGTGAGCGCGATCATGATCTGGTTCGGATTCGAGTCGAACTGGTTTCTTCTGGTTCTCGCGCCTTTCATGATCGGAGCAGCGATCATGCAAAGCTTCGGCCGCGTGTCGATCCTGATCGAGGATGAGGGCGTGAGGGTGTTCGAAGGGCTTGCGGGATTGGGACGCCGGATGAGGATCCTTCTCCGTGCGATTCAGCGGATCGAGTACGCGGTAAAGCGCGGAAAAGGAGGGTCGACCACCTGGATTGTGGTGAACGACCAGAAATTCGGGCGTCATTTGAATGAACAGCAGAAGCGGTTCGTGATCGCGCTGCTACTGGACGCGTGCAACCATCTCAAGCCGCCGGCAGAGTAACCTCCAGCCTTGCGCCGCCTTCGGCGCGATTTCCGGCGGAAATCGCTCCGCCGTGCTGGGTGACGATTCCTTCGGCGACGGTCAATCCGAGGCCGGTGCCTCGCGCGTCGAGCCGCGTGGTCACGAATGCGTCGAAGATGTCGGGGAGCACCTCGCGCGGGATGCCCCGGCCGTTGTCCTCGACGGAGATCGTCACGCCGCGGGGGCCGCTGCGGGAACGGACCTCGATTTTTCCAGCGCCCGATTCCACTGCGTTCAGGGCGTTGCGCAGCAGATTGACGAACACCTGCACCAGGCGGTCCGGATTGCCGATGACGGCCGCGTCGGGAGGGACGTGATCGGCGAACTCGACAGCGGCGGATTTGTCGTCGATGGCCACCAGGCCCCAGGCTTCCTCGATCAGAGGGCGGAGGGTGACGGGTCCCATTTGCTGATTCCGGACACGCGAAAAGTCGACCAGGCTCTCGCTGATTCGCTGCAGCCTTTTGGCGACGCGCTGCATCCGCGCAAGGCGGTCGAGGCTCGGCTGATCTTCGGTGGTTTCGATCAGCTTTTCGATGGAGCCATTCAGGACCGCGAGCGGCGTATTCAACTCGTGGGCGACGCTGGCGGAGAGTAGTCCGAGGCTCACCAGGCGATCTTGCTCCTCCAATCGACGCAGCGCCGCTGCGAGTTCGTCTTCACGGCGTCTGAGCGCGGCAACGGTTTCGTTGCGCGAGCGCATGATTTGTCCGATTTCGTCGCCCAGGATCTCTTCGGGAGGGATCATTTCGCGATCCCTGTCGCCCTCTTGTGTCGCAGCATCGGCTTCGAGCATCCGGCGCAAAGGACGGTAGACGTAGAGAGGCATGATGGCAGATTCCAAAACGACCACGGCCAGCACATAAATGCTTCCCAAAACGAGAAACAATGTGAGGCGCGCCCGAGCGACCGCCTCGGCGTAAGTCTCCCTGCGAGCGGTCAGGTCTTGCAATGAGGAGGGGTTCTGTTGCAAGATAGACAATTCCCTTGCTTGGGCGTCGGCGACTTGCTTTTCAAACAGCGGAATCAATGAGAAGTAAGCGGCGCACGTCAGCACTAAGAAGAACAAGTTGTGGAGCACCATCAACTTGGGTCTCACCTTCAAGTTGCCAAATACTCTAATGGCTCCGGACTTCTTACGGTCAGACAAGAAATTTTGCTCCGGTTGCGTAGTCGCTCTTGTTATGATAGAAATATTTGAGGGCTGGGTCACGGCCCTGGAGACCAACACTCGAGATGGCAGCTATTTTTCCGAAGTCGTCTGACATCATTTTAAAGGTTGCAGGCGCGCTGCTCGGGGTTGGCGCTCTGGGGGGCATCTGCGCCTACACCTACTACACGTACCCGACGGTGATCGACACCGGTTACCAGCCGGTTCAGCCGGTTCCGTACAGCCACAAGCTGCACGCGGGACAGCTCGGTATGGACTGCTACTACTGTCACTTCACGGTGTATAAGGCAGCCTACGCCGCGGTTCCGCCGACGGAAACGTGCATGAACTGCCATACTCGGGTGAAATCGACAAGTCCGCGACTGGAAGTGGTGCGGCAGAGCTACGCGACGGGCCAGCCGATTCCCTGGGTGCAGATCCATAAGCTACCAGATTACGTGTATTTTAATCACTCGGCGCATATTTCGGCGGGCGTGAGCTGCGTGAGCTGCCACGGGCGCATCGACCAGATGATCGAAGTGCATCAGGACAAGCCTCTGAACATGGCGTTTTGCCTGGAGTGCCACCGCAACCCGGCGCCGAACATCCGGCCGGCGGAACTGGTGACGAAGCTCGACTGGGTGCCGGACAGGGATCCGGTGGAGATCGGGCGAGAGATCATCGAAGCAAAACATATCAATCCGCCTACGAACTGCTCGGGGTGCCACCGGTGAGTCTCATTAACATTACGAACAAGACTAGCGGATCCGAGCGCACGAAGTGCGCGACTGGAAAAAGCTACTGGCGGTCCTTGAATCAGCTTGCCGGCACTAAGGAATTCAGCGAGTGGGTTCATCGTGAATTTCCAGCCAACGCGTCGGAGATGCTGGACGGGAATTCGCGGCGCACGGTGCTGAAGCTGATGGCGGCGTCGTTCGGCCTGGCTGGAATGACGGCGTGCCGGAGGCCCGTCGAGCACATTCTGCCATATGCCAAGGGCGTCGAGGACCTGATCCCGGGGCATCCTTACTTTTATTCGACGGTGATGTCGTTTGCCGGCGGAGTAAGCGGGCTTCTGGTGGAGTCGCACGACGGAAGGCCGACGAAAATCGAGGGCAATCCGGATCATCCGGGGAGCATGGGTTCGGCGACCGCGATGCAGCAGGCTGCGATTCTGGGGTTGTACGATCCGGACCGGTCGGCGATGGTGCTGGAGGGCGGCAAGGAATCGGACTGGACGAAGTTCGCAGCGGCAGTAAAGACGTTGTCGCTGAGCGACGGAGCGGGGCTGCGGTTTTTGAGCGAGACGGTGACGTCGCCTACGCTTTCCGCGCTGCGGGCCGATGCGTTGATGAAATTTCCCAAAGCGAAGTGGGTGGAATACGAGCCGATTTCGCGCGACAACGAACGCGCGGGATTGAGCCTGGCGTTCGGGGAGCCGCTGGAACTGCTGACGCATTACGACAAGGCCAAGGTGGTGATGGCTCTCGACTGCGACTTTCTGGGCCTGGATTCGCCGACGGCGATCCCCACCAAGCAGTTTTCCAAGGGCCGCAAGTTTTCCTCGGAAGAGGATTTTGAGAAGGCCAACCGTCTGTACGCCGTGGAGAGCCAGTTTTCGCTGACCGGCGCGAATGCCGATCATCGGTTGCGGATGCGTTCGGGCGACGTGAAGCAGTTCGCGATGGATCTGGCGTCGGCGCTGGGTGCGGTACCGGGGCTGAACGTGGTGCAGGGCACGGACAAGCGGGCGAAGTTCCTGGCGGCGGTGGTGAAGGATCTGAAGGCGGCGGGCGCGGGCTCGCTGGTGGTGGCGGGCGCGAGGCAGCCGGCGCTTGTTCACGCGATGGCGGCGGCGATCAATCAAACGCTCGCCAGCGGGGCGGTGTCTTACATCAAGAGCGAGAAGGGCGAGTCGGGCCTGGAGGGGTTGAAGACGCTGACCACCGAAATGGCGTCGGGGCAGGTGCAGACGCTGGTGATTCTCGGCGGGAACCCGGCGTATACGGCGCCGGCCGATCTGCAATTCGCGGTCGCGGTTTCGAAGGTTGCCAATTCGATTCACCTGGGGCTCCATGACGACGAAACGGCGGCGGCGGCAAAGTGGCATGTGCCGGAAGCGCATTTTCTTGAAAGCTGGGGCGATGCGCGTACCGTGGATGGCGTGGCGGCGATCCAGCAGCCGCTCATTTCCCCTCTCTACGGCGGAAAGACAGCAGCGGAGATTGTGGCGCTGTTGATCGATGCGAAGGACAAGAAAGCCTACGACATCGTCAAGAGTTACTGGCAGGCGCAGTGGCCGGAAAAAGATAGAGAAATGACCTGGCGCAAGGCTCTGAATGACGGCATCGTCGCGTCAGCCAAGACTGCAGAGCCGGTGAAGGTATCGCTGGACGGCAAAAAGCTTGCGGCTGCTGTGGGAGCGGAAGCGAAAGCGTCTGCGACTGGAATCGAAGTCTCCTTTTATCCGAGTTCTTCGACCTGGGACGGGCGATTCGCTAACAACGGCTGGATGCAGGAAGTGCCGGACCCGATCACGAAACTGGTGTGGGGCAACGCGGCGATGATTTCGCCGGCGACGGCGCGCGAGCAGAAGCTGGAAGACGGCGACATGATCGCCATTTCGCGCGGCAACTACAGGCTGGAAGCCGCGGTGATGGTGCAGCCCGGCCATACCGACAATGCGATCTCGATTGCGCTGGGGTATGGACGGGTGCGGTGCGGACAGGTGGGCAAGGATGTCGGGTTTAATGCGAATTTGCTGCGGACCTCGGATGCATACTGGTTCGGCGACGGGTTTGCCATCGCTGCGACGGACAAGAAGTTCAGGCACGCCACCACGCAGGAGCATGGCATCCCCGGCGATAACGACGTCAACGCGGAGCATCTGAACGACCGGCCGGTTTACCGGGAAACGTCGCTCGAGGAGTACAAGAAAGAGCCTAAAGTCATCGAGGAGATGTCGGAGGTTCCGGAGCTTCATTCGGTCTATCCGGAGTGGACCTACGATAAAGGCAATCAGTGGGGGATGTCGATCGATCTGACGTCTTGCACCGGCTGCAACGCGTGCGTGGTCGCGTGCCAGGCGGAGAACAACATTCCGGTGGTCGGCAAGGATCAGGTGATGCGCGGCCGCGAGATGCACTGGATTCGGCTGGACCGCTATTACGTGGGTCCGGACGACGATCCTCGGCTGGTGGAGCAGCCGATTCCGTGTATGCAGTGCGAAAACGCTCCGTGCGAAAACGTCTGTCCTGTGGCGGCGACTACGCATAGTCCGGAGGGGCTGAACGACATGGCGTACAACCGCTGCGTCGGGACGCGATACTGTCTGAACAACTGCCCGTTCAAGGTGCGGCACTTCAACTTCTTGAACTTCCATAAGCACGATTCGCCGGAATTGGCGATGTCGCACAATCCGGACGTGACTGTGCGCATGCGAGGCGTCATGGAAAAATGCACCTACTGCGTGCAGCGCATTCAGGAAACGAAAATCAAGGCGAAGGTCGAAGGGCATCGGCCGATTAAGGACGGCGAGATTGTCACCGCCTGCCAGCAGACCTGCCCGGCGGACGCGATCGTGTTCGGGAATATTAACGACCCCGAATCGCGCGTCTCGAAATTGAAGAAGCAGGAGCGCAACTACGCAATGCTGGCCGAGCTCGACATCAAGCCGCGCACAACGTATTTAGCAAAGCTGCGGAATCCCAACCCGGAGTTGACTCAAAATGGCTGATATCGCGATCCGGCAGGATCCGCAGTTACTGGCGACCAACCCTCCTCTGGTCCACGCCGACGGTTACCACGACGTCACCGAACAGATCAGTACGATCATCGAGGGCGACGTTTTTAAGACTCCACTGAAGTATTGGATCACGTTGAGCATCACGGGCGGGATCGTCCTGCTGCTGGGCGCGATGCTGACGTACCTGGTGTCGACCGGTATCGGCGTGTGGGGCAACAATCGCCCTATCGGTTGGGCGTGGGACATTACGAACTTCGTGTTCTGGATCGGTATCGGCCACGCCGGAACGCTGATTTCGGCGATTTTGTTTTTGTTCCGTCAGAAATGGCGGACATCGATTAATCGCTCTGCCGAGGCCATGACGCTGTTTGCAGTCGCTTGCGCCGGCATTTTCCCTTTGTTTCACACTGGCCGTCCGTGGCGCGCGTACTGGTTGTTTCCGGTGCCGAATACGGACCTGAACATGTGGCAGAATTTCCGCAGCCCTCTTATTTGGGACGTATTCGCGGTGTCGACGTACGGAACCGTTTCGGCGCTGTTCTGGTTCACGGGCCTGGTTCCCGATCTGGCGACGATTCGCGACCGGGCGACGACGAAGGTCAAACAATGGGTTTTTGGATTCCTGAGCCTGGGGTGGCGCGGGTCGGCGAGGCACTGGAGCAACTATGAAGTCGCCTACCTGATTCTGGCGGGCATTTCGACGCCTCTGGTGCTGAGCGTCCACTCCATCGTCAGCTTCGACTTCGCGACGTCGGTGATACCGGGGTGGCACACGACGATTTTCCCGCCGTACTTCGTCGCGGGCGCGATTTTTTCGGGGTTCGCGTGCGTCATGACGCTGCTGCTGATTGCGCGCTGGACGTTGAATCTTCAGAATCTGATCACCATGAAGCATCTGGAGAACATGAACAAGATCATCCTGGTGACGGGATCGATCGTGGGTTACGCGTATTGCACGGAGTTCTTCATCGCCTGGTATTCGGGCGACGTTTACGAGCGCTTCACGTTCGTGAATCGAGCCTTCGGGCCTTATGCGTGGGCGGCCTGGACCATGTATTCCTGCAACGTTTTCATCCCGCAGCTTTACTGGTTCAAGAAAATGCGGACGTCGATTCCGGTGATGTTCATCATCAGCATCACCACCAATATCGGTATGTGGTTCGAGCGTTTCGTGATCATCGTGACCAGCCTGCATCGCGATTTTTTGCCCAGTTCGTGGGGTTATTTTAAGCCGACCTGGGTCGATATTTGCACGTTTACAGGCACCGTTGGATTATTTTTGACGCTCTTTCTGCTGTTCGCGCGCTTCCTTCCGATGATCGCCATGTCGGAAGTAAAGGGCGTGCTGGCGAAAGAAAAACAGTTGTTCGCCAAGGAAACCGTGAGGCACCACTAAATGGCACTCGATATTGAACAGATCAAAGATAAACTGGGCCTTGGCGAGGATAAGGTCTACGGCGTCATGGGCGAATTCTCCGATCCTCATGACCTGGTGCATGCGGGGCGCAAGATTCGCGAAATGGGATACACGAAGATCGACGCGATGACGCCGTTTCCGGTGCATGGCATTGACGATGCGATCGGCGTGCCTTATTCGAAGCTCGGCTGGATTGTGATTTCGATCGCATTGTGTGGAACGGCTACCGCTCTGCTGCTGCAATGGTGGTGCGGAACGCAGAACTATCCGCTGGTGATCGGCGGCAAGCCTCTGTTCGATTTTTCTTTCTCGATTCCAATTACCTTTGAGCTGACCGTGCTGTTCTCGGCGTTTGCCAGCGTGATCGGTATGTTCGCGCTGAACGGCCTGCCGCGCCTGTACCATCCGTCGTTGAATTACCGGATGGCGCATAGGGCCAGCGACGACCGGTTCATCCTGGTGGTGGAAGCGGACGATCCGAAATTCAACCCGCAGATCACTGTCGAGCATCTGAAGAGCGTCGGCGCGGGGACCGTGGAGGTCGTGGTCGGATGAAGAAGCTGATGTGGATCTGTGGCTATAGTTTGCTGCCTCTGATCGCGGTCGTTCTGTCCGCCTTCCTGCTGACGGGATGCTCCAGCGTGCAGCGCGATCCTCCCGTGCAGGTCTGGGACGACATGAAGCAGCAGCCGAAGTTTCATCCGCAGGGGCAAAACGAGTTGCCGTTTCTCGCCGACGGGCGCGACGCGCGGCGGCCTCCGGAGGGCACCGTGGCCCGGGGCCATGTGACGGAGCAGACCGCCTATTTCACGGGCATGGAGGGCGACATGTATGTGGGCAAAAGCCCGCTGCCGCTGACTCCCGCGTTGCTCCACCAGGGGCAAATGAGATTCAACACGTATTGCCAGCCTTGTCATGACAAGACGGGTTCGGGGCAGGGAATTGTTCCCACCCGGGTGCCGACGTGGCAGCCGTCGAATCTGACCGAGGATCGCGTGGTGCAGTTCGCCGACGGAGACATTTTCAACGTGATCACCAATGGACGCCGGTCGATGCCCTCGTATCGGTTTCAGATCGCCGTAGAAGACCGCTGGGCGATTATCGCGTATGTTCGCGCGCTGCAGCGCGCCGCGCACGCGACCAAGGCCGATGTTCCGGCGGACCACGCGGCGGAGCTGCAATGAACCGGGAAATGACCGATACTTACCAACTCGACCAAAGCACCTGGACCAAGGGCCGCAATACGCTGGCGCTGGCGGCGCTGATTTCGGTGATCGCGTGTGTGGCGGGTTACCTGACCGACCCGGTGCGGTTCCACCAGTCCTACATCATCGCCTTCGCGTATGTGGCGGCAGCCGGGTTGGGCGCCTTCTTCTTTGTGATGGTGCAGTACCTGACGGGTTCGGCGTGGAGCGTCACCATGCGCCGGATCATGGAAAACATCATGGTCACGCTGCCGGTCTGCGGCATTCTGTTTTTGCCCATCGCGTTCGGCCTGAAAGATATTTATCCGTGGATGGACAAGGCCGTCTATCCTTTGGCGGGAACCAAGGGCGCGTACCTTACGGAAAAGTTTTTCGTCGCCCGCACCTACATCTATTTCGCGCTTTGGTCGATCTGGATTTTCGCGATTTACTATCAATCGACCAAGCAGGACAAGGAGCGTTCGGCGCGGCAGATGAACGTGATTGCACGCTGGTCGGCTCCGGGGCTTTTCCTGGCGATCGTGGTCGGTACGCTGGCGTCCTACGACTGGCTGATGTCGCTGGAGCCGCACTGGTATTCGACAATTTTCGGGTTGTATATTCTGGCCGGCGGCGCGTTGACGTTCATATCGTTCGTCACGCTGATCTGCCTGGGGTTCCGGCGCGCAGGGATTTTGAAGTATTCGATCACGCCGGAGCATTATCACGACCTCGGCAAATGGCTCTTCGCCCTGACGGCGTTTTACACCTACATGGCGTTCTCGCAATACCTGCTGATCTGGTATGCGAACCTGCCGGAGGAAACGATCTGGTACCGGCACCGGTCGGTCGGGAGCTGGCTGGGAATCAGCCTGGCGATGCCGTTTCTGCGCTTCATCATCCCTTTCTTTACGATGCTCAGCCGTCCGGCCAAGCGGAGCCTGAAGATGATCGCGGCCCTGGCCATCTGGTCGCTTGTGGTGGAGTACATCGATCTGTACTGGGTGGTGATGCCGACGTATTTCAAGAACGGTCCGCAGTTCAGCTGGTTGGATTTTGCGACCCTGGCGGCGACGCTGAGTATCTGCGGCTTGGTGTTCTGGAGCCGTTTCCGCAAGAATAAGCTGGCGCCGGTGGGCGATCTGCGTTTTGAGCAGAGCCTCCATTTTGAAAATGCATAGAGGAATACAATGAGCGTAGAAGACGGGCACGAAGTAATTCCAGCCGATCCTCGCGAGGGGTTTGACCGCGCCGAACCGAGCGTGGGCGCCATTTTTGCTTTTGCCATCGGCAGCATGCTTCTTCTGGTGATGACGATTTTCGCGATCCAGCAGTATTTCGAGCACATCTGGAACGAGGCGGTGTATGAAAAAATCCTGGCGCCGCCGAGCGAGCAGTTGCGCGAGGTGCGCGGGCGGGACGACTGGAATCTGACGCATTACATGTATATGGACAAGGCCACGGGCCAGGTCCGCATTCCGCTGGAGCGGGCGATGGAGCTCAATCTCCAGGATGCCGCCGCGGGGAAAACGTTTTATCCGGCGAAGGCATACGTTCCGAAGAAGGAAGAGCCGGCGGCTCCGGCGCCAGCGGCCGGGGCTCCTGGAGCTCCCGCGGCGACCACTCCGGGCGTTCCAGAAAAGAAGTAATGAAAAAGGCTCTCCAATTCGGAATCGTCGCGATACTGGCGCTGCCGGTGTTCGCACAGCCGAGGCTCGACCGCTGGGGCGTCCCCGGCGCTCTGCCGGTCGGCGTGAAGCCCGCGATGCTCGAAGGCGTCGGGATTGAAGAGCATCTGGGGCGTCAGATCGACTTGAACCTGACGTTCACGGCGGAAAACGGCTATCCGGTCGCGCTGAGCGAGTATTTTCATAAAGGGAAGCCGGTCATTCTCGACCTGATTTATTACTCCTGCCCGAATCTGTGCACGCTCATTTTGAACGGCCAGACCCAGGCGATGCGCGAAATTCTGCCGTGGACGCCGGGCAAGGAATATGAAGTCGTCACCATCAGCATCGATCCGAACGAATCGTTCGATCTGGCGCGCAAGAAGAAAGCGATCTACCTGAGCAGCTTCGATCATCCGGCGCCAGGCTGGCATTTTCTGTGCGACCGCGACGGCAACGCGAAGAAACTGGCGGAAATGGTGGGATTCAAATATCGCTGGGATGAGCGCACGCAGCAGTTCGCGCACGCGGCCGGAATCATGGTGCTGACGCCGGAGGGCAAGGCGGCGCGGTATCTTTACGGCGCGACGTTCCATCCGCGCGATCTGCGGTTTTCGCTGGCGGAGGCTTCGGAGAATCGCACCACCATGGCGGTCCAGAAAATCCTGCTGTTCTGTTATCACTATGATCCGCAAGCCGGCGGCTACGTTCTGTTCGCGACGAATCTGATGCGGATCGGGGGAGCGTTGACGGCATTGCTGATTGGGCTTTTCCTGTGGCGGATGATCGTGGCGGAGCGAAGGAAGGCCTCCGGCCCATCCTCGAGAAACGCAGGGGAATTTAAAGAGGGAATTGTCTAATGGAGTGGTTTCGTTCGCTCATGTTGCCGCCGCAGGGGTCCGCATTCGCGGCCGAAGTGGATACGCTGTACATGTTCCTGTTCTGGTTGAGCACGGTTCTGTTTCTGGGAATCGCGTTCGCTGCAATTTATTTTGCCGTCCGGTATCGCTACAAGCCGGGCCGGGTGACGCCGCACATCACCCACAATACGACGCTGGAGATCGTCTGGAGCGTGCTGCCGCTGCTGCTCTGCGTGGTCATCTTTTTCTGGGGCATGAACGGCTGGCTGAAGTATGCAGTCGCGCCGGGCGAGTCGATGGAGATCCAGATTACGGCCAAGAAGTGGTTGTGGACGTTCGAATATCCGGACGGCTCCCGCACCGCCAACGACATTCATGTGCCGGTCGGAAAGCCGGTGAAGTTCATCATGACCAGCGAGGACGTGCTGCACGATTTCTACGTGCCCGACATGCGCGTGAAGCACGACATCGTGCCCGGACGCTACACCGAGGTCTGGTTTACGCCGACGGTTCTGGGAGCGCATCATTTCACCTGCGCCGAATACTGCGGCAAGGGCCATTCCGACATGATGGGGAAGATGACCGTCGACAACGAAGCCGACTTCAAGAAATGGATGGAGACGGGCGGCGACGAGTGGAAGAGTTATTCGCCCGAGGTGTGGGGTCAGATGCAGCGCGAACAAAAAGGATGCGCGACCTGCCACTCGATCGACGGCTCGCGCGGGCAAGGGCCGAGCTGGAAGGGCATCTACGGCACGATGGTGAAAATGAACGACGGCAAATCCTACCTGGTGGACGATGCTTACTTGCAGGAATCGATGATGCAGCCGAACGCCAAGGTGGTGGCTGGGTTCGAGCCGATCATGCCTTCTTTCCAAGGCCTGCTGCATCCGCAGGATATTCGTGGCTTGATTGCGTACATTAAGACGCTGAAGTAGCAAAGGGTAACGACATGGCACAAGCACTGACACATAGCGATCCGCACTTGGGGGACCGTCCGCGGCCGAAGAAGAATTACCTCAACGCCACCACCGGCATCTGGAGCTGGATGACGACGGTCGATCACAAGCGCATAGGGGTGATGTACCTGGTCGCCGTGACGTCCGCTTTTTTCGTCGGTGGCATGTTCGCGATGCTGATCCGCCTGACGTTGCTGACGCCGAGCCACAAGCTGTTCGGTAAAGTGCTGATCGACGCCGATACATACAACCGCGTCTTCACGCTGCACGGCGCGATCATGGTGTTCCTGTTCATCATTCCATCCGTCCCCGGGTCGCTGGCGAACTTCGTCCTGCCATTGATGCTCGGCGCGAAAGACGTGGCCTTCCCGAGGCTCAACCTGGCCAGTTTCTATCTGTGGTGCACCGGAGCGGTGCTCGCGGTCACGTCCATGATTTTCGGCGCGGTCGATACCGGCTGGACATTTTACACGCCGTACTCCACGACAACGCAAAACAGCGTTGGCATCATGACGATGGCCGTGTTCATTCTCGGCTTTTCGTCGATCTTCACCGGGCTGAACTTCATCGCGACCACGCACAAACTGCGTGCGCCGGGCATGGGCTGGTTCGATATGCCTCTGTTCGTGTGGGGAACGTACGCGACGGCGATCATTCAGGTGCTGGCCACTCCAGTGCTCGGCATCACCATGGTGCTGCTGGCGCTTGAACGCGTTTTCAACATCGGAATTTTCGATCCCAAGATCGGCGGCGACCCGGTGCTCTTCCAACACTTCTTCTGGTTTTATTCGCACCCCGCCGTCTACATCATGATCCTGCCGGGCATGGCGATCATCAGCGAAATTGTCCCGACATTCTCGCGCAAGACGATTTTCGGATACAAGGCGATTGCTTATTCTAGCGTCGCTCTGGCGCTGCTCGGATTCCTGGTGTGGGGACACCATATGTTCGTGGCCGGGCAATCCGATCTGGCGACGGTGGTTTTCTCGGCGCTGACGTTTCTGGTTGCGATTCCCTCTGGCGTCAAGCTGTTCAACTGGCTGGCGACCATGTACAAGGGCAACATTTCGCTCGAAACACCGATGCTGTACGCTATCTCTTTCATCCTGTTGTTCGCCATCGGTGGCCTGACCGGAATCTTTCTCGGTGCGTTGTCGACCGACGTTCATTTGACCGACACGTACTTCGTCGTCGCGCATTTCCATTACGTGATGATGGGCGGCACGGTGATTGCCTTCATCGGCGGCGTCCACTACTGGTGGCCGAAGATTACGGGCCGCATGTATAGCGAAAAATGGGGCCGTATCGCGTGCGCGCTGGTGTTTATCGGCTTCAATATGACTTTTCTGACGCAGTTTTTCCTGGGAAGCAAGGGCATGCCGCGCCGCTATTACAATTACCTGGATCAGTATCAGCCGCTGCACGCGTTTTCGACCTTCGGGTCGTGGGTGCTGGGCATGGGCCTGTTGATCACGGCGGCGTATTTGCTGGCGTCCTTGCGCAAACCTTTCGACGCGCCGGACAATCCCTGGGGCGGAACGACGATGGAGTGGCAGACGTCCTCTCCGCCGATCGAGCACAATTTTGATGAACAGCCGGTGCTAGAACACGAGCCGTACGACTACCGGCCCAAGGTGAAAAAACACGCATGAGTACTTCGACAATCGATCTTACTCAGGACCCGCACGATCACGGTGGCCACGGCGAGCACCCGGAGAATCCCCACCATCAGCATCACTTCGCCACGATGGAGCAGCAGTTCGATACCAGCAAGATCGGTATGTGGCTGTTTCTGGCAACCGAGGTCCTGCTGTTCGGAGGTTTGTTTGTCGGGTTCGGAATGATGCAGGCGCGCTATCCGGAGTATTTCAAAGAAGCGCATGAGCATCTGCAAAGGCCTTTGGGCGCGCTGAACACGGTCGTCCTGCTGATCTCCAGCTGGACGATGGTGATGGGCGTTCTGTCGGCCCGCACCAACCAGCGAAAGAAACTCGTCGTTTATTTGCTGCTGACCATTTTTTGCGCCTGCATATTCCTTGGCGTCAAGTACTTCGAGTACTCGCACAAGTACGAAGAGGGATTGCTGCCGGGGCATATGTACTGGCACCATGGCGACCGGCTGCCCGTGGGCCAGAAGCTAAATGGCGCCAATCCCTACGCGACGTTTTTCAGCTTTTATTTCATGATGACCGGGCTGCATGGTATCCACATAGTCGTCGGCATCGTGCTGTTGGCATGGATTGCAGCGCGCGCAAACCGGGGCGAGTTCAACAGTTCTTATTACACTCCCGTCGATCTGGTCGGCCTGTACTGGCACCTGGTCGACTTAATCTGGATCTACCTGTTCCCGTTGTACTACCTGATCAAATGAGCGAACATACACAAAATCCGAAAGCAGAAGCGGCCGTCTACGCGAAAACTCTTGTTGCGCTTCTGATCCTGACGGCCACCACCGTCGCGGTCTCCTATGTCGACTTTGGCGCAGCCAACGTGGTGGTTGCGCTGGCCATCGCCACCATCAAAGGGACCTTGGTCGCGTTGTTCTTCATGCACCTGCTGCACGACAAGCCGGTGAACGGGCTGATCGCGGCGGCGGGATTTCTGTTTCTCGGTCTGTTCCTGATGTTCACCCTGCTCGATTTCGACAGCCGCGAGAATCCGCAGCCGCGGAATCTGCCTGTGGTGATCGCGCCGCCTCCGGCCACGGCTGCCCCAGCAACGCCGCCGGCTCCCGCGCCAGAGCATCACTAAGGCTGCTTGGCCGGCGGCGTGGGATTGTTCACGTCGGACAGTTTTTCGCCCGGCTTCAGCAGGCTCGGCGGCTTCTTTTTATCCGCCGTTTTCTTCTCCTGCGCCTTCTGCTGCGCCAGTTCAGCGGGCGTCATCGCCGCTTCGCGCTCCTCTTTCAGCTTCTTCTCCTTGGCGGCCACCTGCGCGGCGCGCTCCTTCATGTCCACCTGGGATAAATCCACGCTATCGGAGGTTGCGTCGATGGCTTCCTTCAGCACAAAGTCGTAACGCGCGAGATCCTTCGGTTGCGACGCCTCGATCTTCTTGAGATGTTCCAGCATGTCCTGTTCGGACAGCGCGACCACGGACGAGCCCTCGTCCACCGAAATCCTGCGGCGCATCGCGTCATCGGCCACCACGTCGATGGCATCGATCATCTTCGCGTAGTCTTCCAGCAGGTCGTGTACCAGCGCGCTACGCCCGGCTTTCTCCTTGGCCAACAGCTTTTCGACCTGGTCCAACCTCTGGCGGGCGAAGTGCGCATAGAGCTTCATGCGCTCGTTCGGCTCCTGCACAAGGCGAATCTGGTCGGCCTCGTCGGAGGTGAGAAAGTCGCGGTTGGCCTGCGCTGAAACGCAGACCGCGCTGACGACGATCCAAATCAGTTTTCTCACGATGCCTCCTTACTTCTTCTGCATGATGTCCTGTATAAGATCATCATGCACCTTGGACACGCGATCGCGCACGCTCTCGACAAACGCTCGATCGTCGACGTCCACTGCCTGGGCCAGTCCTTCGAGGCGCCGCATCAGCTCCCGCGTTTTCAGCTCCGCGCGCTTGAAAAATTTGGGGCTGCGCCTGGCGCTCTTGCCCGAATCGACCAGCGACTGATACGCAAGATCCACGGATTGGCGGACTTCTTCGAGTGCGGCCTTCATTTTGGGCTCGTCGGATGCAGCGTCGCGCGCCGCGTCCATGGCGGTGGACGCGTTTGCCAGCGCCAGATCGCTTCTCCGCTCCAGGTTCGGCTCCTGCCGGATCGCCGCCAGATCGAACGCGAGACAAAGAATCAGCAGAGCGTGCATACGCTATCGTTTGTCCAGTTCGTGTTGAATAATCCGGACCCGCTGGCGCGCCTTGAACTCTTCATCCGGATTTTTCCCCTGGCTGGTCTCCAAAAATTTATTGTATGCGGCCAATGCATCCTTCAGTTGATGCAGATGATCGTAAGAAAGCGCGCGAAAGAACAGTTGCCCGCTGGTTTCGACGCCCAGGGCCCGCAGACGGTCCAGCGCCGCGATCCCTTCGGGGTAGTTCTGGTTGATCACCAGCGCCGCGCTCAACTCCCTCCACGCCTCCACCGAATCCGGCTTGATTTGCGCCGCAGCGGCAAATTGATTCGCGGCTGCGCCGATTTTGTGCAGATTCAGCAATAGCTTCCCGGCGAACATGCGCACATCGTACGCGTGCGGTTCGGCAGCCACCAATTGGGCCGTTAGCGCCAGCGCCTTGTCGTCCTGCTTGGTCATCAGATAGGCCTGCGCCAGCGCCACTCGATTGGGAGCCGTAGGCGATTTCGCCACCGCCGCTTCGAGCGAGGCGACCGCCGACGAGGCATCGCCCGACGAGAGCAGCAGTGCGCCCAAATGTTCGCGCGCGGCCGGATCGTCGGGAAATTCGCGATACAACGCAATCGCTTTTTCCGTCTGATGATCCGCTTCTAGAAGGGAGGCGAGTTCGAGCAGGTAGCTCTTGTATTTTGGATTCAGCGACGCAGCTTTACGGAAATGCGGCTCCGCATCCCCGAGCTTTTTCTCCCGCTGCAGGGTCTGCGCCCATCCCCATTCCGCTTCCGCTGAATCCGGCTTCAGGGCGGCGGCTGTCGCGTACGCCTGCTCGGCGCCGGCAAGCGCTCCGGTATCCAGAAGCGCCTCCGCCAGATAGAAAACAGGGCGGAATTCCTTCGGCTTCTGTTCCGCCGCCGCCTTCAGTTGAACGGCTGCCCCAGCCGCGTCCTTCGAGCGGAACAGCGAGATTCCCAAATTCAGCTCGGCCTCATACAGTCCCGGTTTCAATTCCAGGACGGTTTTGTATTGCGGAATCGACTCCGCAAATTTACCGAGAAAGCTATACGCCAGGGCGAGGTTGAATCGGGCGCCGTAATCTTTCGGATCCTGCGCGACGGCTTTGGTGAACAGCTCCACTGCCGTATCGTACTTCTGCGCGTCCAGCGCCTTCATGCCCTCGGCCGAAAAGTCGACCGACTGCGCGAGGATCAACGCGAGCAACAACCACATACTCGATTTCATTTTAGCGTGTCAAATAGACCGTGAACTTCGTCACGTCGCTAAAGCCCATGCGGCGGTATAGCGCATGACCCGCTTCGGTCGATTGCAGGATGAAAGGCTCGCCGCTCGATTCCAGCCGCGACGCTGCCGCGGCCGCGCGCAGCAGCGCTTCTCCGTATCCTTGATGGCGTTCGGCGGGAATCGTGGCCAGCGAGTAAATCCCCAGCGCGCCGGCTGCCTCCACCATCGCCGTGATCGCTACCGGCCGTCCGTCCACCAGCCCTACGAATCCCTTGTATGCGCCGCGCCAGGCGCTTTCCGGTCCATAAACGGCCGTCGCGATGCCGGGAGGAATTTCGAAACAGATGGAGGTGATTTCCGCGAACGCGTTGCGCGTTTGGACGTCGCTTACCGGACGGCATTCGATCGCCGGCAATGGACGCACCGGCGGCAACAGCTTCGACGCCATCATCCCCGGCGGGTAGGAAATCGGCCGTAATCCAAAATCGTTGCAGATCTGCCGCGCTTTGCGCCGCGTCACCGGATCCAGCAGATCCTCGCACAACCAGAAGGACCATCGCTTGGTGCGTTTCGTGAAATACCGCGCCGCTTCGCTTAGGGCCGCATCCAGTCCACCCTCGTTTGCCGCTGCCGGCCGTCTCAGCAAGGAAATATTGAACACTCCGTATTCGAGTCCCGAATACATCGCCACCGTCCGGTCCAGCGCCCGCACCTCGCCCGTTCCTGTCGCTTCGCCGAAGAAGCGCATCGCGCAGCGCAGATTCTCCTCGACTGTTTGGAACTCCCGCATCGCGATTAGAGAATCGTCATCGGATCGACGTCGATCACCAGCGACGGCGGATTCCACTTCTCCGCCGCCGCGTATGCGCGCACCTGGCCCAGGACTTCATTGAGCCGTTTACGGTTCGACGCCTTGATAAGCATCTGATAACGATACTCGTTCTTGAGCCGGGCCAGGGAAGCGGTGGCGGGACCCAGAATCTTCACGCCTTCGGGCGGCGGATTCAGCAGCCGCCCCAGCGCCGCACTCCGCGCCAGCGCCTCTTCCTCCTTCGTGCCTCGCACGATCACATTGGCCAGCGCGCTGAACGGAGGATAGTGCATCAGCCGCCGGAATTCGATCTCCTTCGCGTAGAACTTTTCGTAATCCTGCTCCGCCGCGAAGCGAATGGCGTAATGATCGGGATTCACCGTTTGCATCAGCACGATGCCCGGCGTCGTCCCGCGTCCGGCGCGCCCCGCCGCCTGCGTCAACAGTTGAAACGTTCGCTCCGCCGCGCGAAAATCCGGCAGGCCGAGCCCCGTGTCCGCGCTGACAATCCCGACCAGTGTGACGTTCGGAATATCGTGGCCCTTGGCGATCATCTGCGTGCCGACCAAGATATCGTATTCGTGGTCGCGAAACCCGGCCAGGATGGCTTCGTAGTCGCGCTTGCCTCGCGTGGTGTCGCGATCGATGCGCGCTATGCGCGCCCTTGGAAACGCACCGTGCAGCTCATCCTCCACGCGCTCCGACCCCGCGCCCAGGAATTGAATATGGTCGCTGTCGCATTTCGGGCAGCGTTCCGGAACGCGCGACGAAAAATTGCAGTAGTGGCAGAGCATGCGCCGGTCGCGCCGGTGAAACGTCAGCGTTACGGAACAGTTCGGGCATTCCAGCCGCTCGCCGCACGCCCGGCAGGTCATGAAGCTGGAAAATCCGCGCCGGTTGAGAAGCAGCATGGACTGTTCGCCATTCTCCAGGCGTTCGGTCACCGCCTCGATCAACGCCCTCGAAAACGTCGCCTGTTTGCGGGTTTCTAAAAACTCCTCGCGTGTGTCGATCACCTGGACCACGGGCATCGGCCGGCTCTCAACGCGCTCCGGCAGGAGGAGGCGCTGGTATTTTCCACGCTCGGCGTTGTAGCGGGTTTCGAGACTCGGCGTGGCCGAACCCAGCACGACTACCGCGCCGCAATCCCGCGCCCGCACGATCGCCACATCGCGGCCATGGTAGCGGGGCGTTTCCTGCTGCTTATAGCTCTGGTCGTGCTCCTCGTCGACGATAATGAGCCCCAAATTGCGCACCGGCGCGAACACGCCGGACCTGGTCGCCACAACCACCTGCGCCTCGCCCGACCGGATGCGCCGCCACTCCTGCGCGCGCTCGGAGTCGTGAAACGCCGAGTGCAGAATCGCCACTCGCGCTCCGAATCGATGGTGAAACTGCCCCGCCACGGCCGGCGTCAGCCCTATTTCCGGCACCAGCATCAATGCGCCGCGCCCCAGAGCCAGCGCCCGGTCGATCGCGTTGAGATAGATTTCAGTTTTGCCCGAGCCGGTCACGCCTTGCAGCAAGAACGTCTGGAATTGTTTCGCCTGGAGCGCCGCGTCAATCCGTTCGAACGCCGCCTGCTGGTGCGGATTGAGCGCATGCGGAGCGCGAAACGGAACCTGCGACGCTACGACCGCTTCCACTGTCAGCTTGACCAGGTCCCTGCGCGCGAGCGCTCGCGCCGCCGGGCTCGCCTTGGGAACAGACTGCTCCAGCTCCGCAACGTTGTGGCTGCCCGGATGCAGCTCCAGATAGGAAAGCAGCTCGCGCTCCGGTTTTGGCAGCTTTTCCTGCGATGGCCGCCGGATGAACTCAGCGCGCAGCCGCGCCGCCGACGCCCGCAGAGGATCGCGCTCCGCCGCTACATCCTCTGCCTCGACGAACCCCTTCTTTTCTAGCGACCGCAAAACGGCGCTGGATTTCTGCACCTTTTGCGCGAGATACGTCGCCGACAACGCGCGCACGTCCAGCAGCCGCAGGACTTCGGTGGCGGGGTCTTCCACCTCGTCGTTGAGATGAAGCTGCCTGGCGGCATCTCTGCCGGATTTGGTCAGTGAAAAAATCTTCCCTCGTCGAAGATCGCCCGCCAGAGGCGTCATGGCGCGCAACACTTCTCCCAGAGGGGCGCAATAGTAGGAGGAGATCCAGTTGCCGAGTTTCAACAACTCGTCGTCGAGGGCCGGTTCTTCCTCCAGCAGCCGCAGCAATTGCCGGGGAGGCGCGCCCGGCGGCTCGGAATGAACACGCAGCACCACCCCCGCAAGCTTGCGCGTCCCGAACGGCGCCAGCACCCGCGAGCCCGTCCGCACGCGATGCCGTAGCGTCTCCGGCAGAGAATAGGTGAACACGTGATCGAGCGGGACCGGCAGGCTGACGTCGCAATAGAGCGGAGAGAACTCCATCCGCTATTTTACGGGCGAGAACAAAGCGAACTCCGCACCCTGCGGGTCCGCCAACACGGCGAAGCGCAGCCCTTCGCCGACGTTCATGGGGGGCGCGTACACCACGGCTCCGAGTTGCTGCGCTTTGGCCGTCCCAGCGTCCGCGTCAACCACCATGAAATACGGCGTCCAGTGCGCGGGCGCGTGCGGATCACGATGGGAGTCGGGTAGAATTCCGGCGAAGTAGTGCTCCCCGATCCCGATGTGCAGATACGTCGACTCGTCTTTGCCCTTCCCGGGAGTGACGCTCCACCCAAATAATCCTTCGTAGAACTTCTTCGCACCCAGACGATCGCCCGTGCTCAGATCCGCCCACACGTAGGAGTTGTTTTCGCCCATCACGCCCAGTCCCTGGGTCTGCTTCGGCTGCCAGAGACAGAATGCGGCGCCGGCTGGATCGATAATCACCGCCATCCGGCCGTTGGTCGCGACGTCGAACACGCCCATGGGAGCTTTCGCCGCCAAGCTCCACTGCCCGTGCCGCAAGCGGCATCGGCGTCCTCCACGCAAACATACAGATTCCAGTGCGGAGGAACGCCAGCCTCGCGATCTCCCATCTTATAGGCCGCTCCCGACGTGCGCCCGGCTGATCTGAAACATAGTGTAAAAATCGCCCGGCCCGATCGGGTGATCGACCGAGGTCCACCCGAACAACGCGGCGTAAAAGCGCTTGGCGGCGTCCTGATCCGTGGTTGCCAGTTCCGCCCAGCAGAAAGTCCCCGGCGCATGCCTGTCAATCTGTGCCATGAAGTGATTATACGAAAGGCGCCGGAAGGGGAATTATGCGCCGGCTTGCCGTTGCTTGATTCGCGGAATCCCGGACTTGTTTTCCGCTTTGAACTGGTACATCCGCTGGTCCGCCGCGGCGAGCAGTTCGTCCGACGTCGTGCCGTCGGCGGGAAAGAAAGCCGCGCCGAAGCTTCCGTCCAGAATATCTTCCTTGCATAGCAACCGGCCGGTGGCGCGGACCATATCCCTGAATTGCAAAATTCGCGCCCCAATCTCGCCCGGGCCGATTCCGCCGAGCAGAAGCACGAACTCGTCTCCACCCAGACGGGCCACAAAATCCCCGTCGCGGCAGGATCTTTTGAAGCGTTCCGCGAGCGCCTCCAGCACGCGGTTGCCCATCAGGTGGCCGAAACGATCGTTGACGTTTTTGAATCCGTCCAAGTCGCAGACGACCACCGCTCCGGGAGTCGTGTTTTGACTCAGGCGCATTGCCAGCGCCGCGACGTTTGGCAGACCGGTCATCGCATCGGTCACCGCCTCATCGGTCGCCCGGCGGAACCGAAGCCCGACCGCGATGGCTCCCGAAAGCTTCGGCGCGATGGTCGCCGCGATGCGGGCATCCTCGGTGCTGAACAGTGGATCCTCCGCGCGGTACAGCGTCAGGGCGCCCCTCAGATCCGCGTCGGCTAAAGGCACCGAAAGCGCGTGCCGGACCGATGTCGTATAGGGCGCCGTTCCCAGGTGCGCCAGTTCGCACGACGCCTCGCCGTTAATAATCGACTTCTGATTCGCCGCCACCCAGCCCGACAGGCCGCGCCCCATCGGAATCCGCAGCGACGAGAACATCGCGACGTGATCGCCCGCGATATATTCCGCCGTCAGCCTCCCTTGGCGCTCCACCCAGACCACGAAAGAGTCGGCGGCCACCAGTTCCTTTAGCGTCGGCGCAAGCGTGGCGAAAGTCTCCTTGAGATCGAGCGAGCTTCCCAGCCTGCGCGTCAGGTCGAACAGCGCGTTCGCCTCGCGCTGCGCCGAAAAAATCGAATCGATGAAGCCGTGGTCCGGCGCCGCCGCCACCATCCTCTCCCACTGCTTCTGTTTTTTGCGCAGAACGCTGATGACGCGCGGATCGTAAGCCCGGCCGCTTTGGGCCGCGACCCGCTCCAGCGCTTCCTTCACGCCGATCGCCGCCCGGTGCCGCCGCGGCGAAGCGTACGCATCCACCGCGTCCACCGCCGAGAGGATCCGCGCGGCAATTGGAATCTCGGTCCCTTTCAGGCCCTTCGGGTAACCTGTGCCATCCCATTTTTCATGATGCGCTAGCACGATCGGCGCCACCGGATAGGGAAACTTCACTCGCTCCAGAATTTCCGCAGCGACGGCGGGATGAGTCTTCACCTTCTCAAACTCCTCCGGCGTCAAGGGACCCGGTTTCAGGATAATGTGCTCGGGCACGGCCAGCTCGCCGATGTCATAGAGCAGGGAAGCCGTGCGCAGAGCCTCGATCTCGTGCGGCTGCAAGCCCAGCTCTTTCGCCATCTCAACCGCGTAAATCTGAACGCGCCGGGAATGTCCGGTCATCGGCTGATCTTTCGCTTCAATCGCCAGCGCCAGCGCCTCGATGGTGCGCAAATTCAGCGCTGCCGCCTTTTTCCACTGCTGCTGCTGCTGATTCAACCTGCGCTCATAGAGCCGGTAAGACCACCAGGTCAAGTACAGCAGCGGCGCAAGTACCACCGAGATCGGGAATAGCGCCGCCAGCGCCCCGGCCACCGGATAGTACGGAAACGACCACAGGTTTGAGCGATTCCAACTCAATGCGTGCAACGCAATGAAGCATACCCCCGATGCCAGCATCAACCGCAGCGGCTCCGCGATCCCCGTCAGCGCCGCTCCATGAAACGTGCATTGGGTGGCGATCACCGCCAGGGCCGTCGCGCAGAGGGACCGCAACAAGGCTCGCGGTTCCACCCTTTCCGGATGTGTTACTGCATGAATAAACGTCGCCGACTCGGCCAGCAGCACCGTTTCCCTCCATCCCAGATGCGGCAGCGCCAGGATGATGAACACGAATCCCATCGTCGAGCCGTCGGCCAGATCCAGCCCGTACGCGAGCAGGGCCAGCATGGAATAGGCGAAGTATGAATCCGCGCTGCGGGGGTCAGCGGCAATCCACGCAGTACCAGCCAGGATCAGTACGACGCTGATAGCCAGCCAACTCCTATAGAAGAACATCGGTAGGGAATGGCGAAGCAAGTCATACGCCATGCCTAAACCGCTGGCATCTATAGAAGATCCGGTGCATTTGAGACAGAATGTCGCGCTCCGATGCGACACTCTGTCGCGCGGTTCCCTCGCGGCCATGCCAACATCCTGCGTTTCCCTCATCGCGATTGTGGAAACGCGCGTGCTCCTTGGAAGGCGAGGAAATCATGCGACGAGAATCTATAGTTCGTGAGGATCTGGATCGGGTAGAACTCCCAGCCGGTCCGATCTACTCCTTTCTGCCAGCGCACGGAGGATCCAGGGCGGGTGCGGTTGCAGAGCAGTTGAGCCGCACCTTGTCGGAGGTCCCTGGGTTCTCCGTGTTGCTCGCCGGATTCGCCGCCCGAGAATACTCTTTGTGGAATCCCGCCGATTCTCCTCGCCGCCTGGACGGACAGACGTGGGGAGCCTTTGTCTTCGACTCGCATGGTCTCGAAGTTCTCGATGCGCGCGAGGTTTATCCGCGCCAGCTCCGCCGCGTCCTCGAATACGCCCAGCGTAAGTATCGAATCGTCTGCGCCGACATCACCGACGCCAAGGATTCGCACTCCCTCGAAACCTTGCGCAGCTCCGAGTGCATTTTCGTCGTCTCCCACTCCGATCGTGCGTCTCTCGAAATGGCACGCGAAAAACGGCTATGGCTCCAGTCCATCGACATGGCCGAGCAGTGCGGCTTGCTTCTGGACCGCGTTCCGGGAGGAGTCGGCTCGGAGGAAGCCGAAGAAATCACCGGATTGCCGCTTTGCAGCCTGGTCGACCGCCGCGAACATATCGAGCGGCTCGCCGGCTGGCTGGTGGCCGAAGAAACCTATTCCTCCGAACCCGCATATGCGGTTGTGAATTGAAAACGCGTTCCCCAGGTGGCACTCACTCCGTCCGGGGAACGCGTCTTTTTTTCTTAAGGAAAATATCTATTGCTCGCGGCCGGCGGAATCCTTGCGTCCCAACTCCTCCGCCAGGATAATCGCTTCCGCCAGATCCTTCATCGGGCGCCGCAGCCGCCGGCTCTCGTTACGCATCCGCAGATACGCTTCTTCTTCCGTAAGATTCTGGCGCCGTTGCAGAATGCCCTTGGCCCGCTCGACGGCCTTACGCGTCTCGAGCTGCCGCTTCATTTCCGCCGTCTCTTCGGCCAGCCGCGAATTTTCCTCTTCGAGCAGGCTCTTCGAGATCGCGCTGCCCATCTGCTCCCCGATGAACGAAATCGTGGCGACCTCGTCCGCCGAATGCGAATGCGGCTCGCGGTGATGGACGTTTATCACGCCAATCGCCTTGCCCTTGTTCACCAGCGGAACAGAGAGGAACGCCTCGTACGTATCCTCAATCAGTGCGGGAAAGATCTTGAATCGCGGATCGGCCGCCGCGTTGGTGGCCAGCGCCACGCAGGACTGGTGTTCGGCCACCCAGCCCGTCACGCCCTCACCCATTTTCATGCGCAGATGTCCCAGGTCGTGAGCGTGCGGCACCTGCGAAGCGCGCAGCACGAACTCGCCCGTTTCCGACTCCACCAGGTACACCAGGCAGGCGTCGCATCCCGAAACTTGCGCAGTCAATCCAACGACTTCCCCGAGCATCTCGTCCAACGACAGTTCTGAGCTGACGATCCGGCTCACTCTGTGCAGAACGGAGGCATCGGAGCTTTGCGGTTCCATAATCTCAGTGGCGATCATAGAGGCTAGCGTAAGCCTCAAACGTCTGCCGGTCCAATCAAAACTTTCTATGAACCCGATGCTTGCATCTGGTCAATGGCTTACGGGCTTCCGGTTAGTATAATCGATTCAGTATGCGAAACGAATGGGTAGCGCGGCGCTCCGGCGACCGCATCCGTACACAGATGCATTACGCCCGCCAGGGCCGAATCACGGAAGAGATGGAATACGTCGCGAAACGCGAGCGTCTCGCCCCCGATTTCGTCCGCGACGAGGTCGCCCGCGGCCGCATGATCATCCCCGCCAATATCCATCACACTAACCTGGAACCGATGTGTATCGGCGTCAATTCGCTATGCAAAGTGAACGCCAACATCGGTAATTCCTCCACCACGTCGAACATCGATGGCGAAGTGGAAAAATTGAACTACGCCGTGAAATTCGGCGCTGATACCGTGATGGATCTCTCCACCGGCGGCGACATCCCCCGCATCCGCAAAGCCATCATCGACGCGAGCCCCGTGCCCATCGGCACCGTGCCCATTTATGAAGCCCTGTCGCGCGTCCGCCGCGTCGAGGATTTGAACATCAATGTCATGCTTGAAGTCATCGAGGAGCAGGCCGAGCAGGGTGTCGATTACATGACCATCCACGCCGGCGTTCTGGTCCAATACATTCCTTTAACCACCCGCCGCATTACCGGAATCGTTAGCCGTGGCGGTGCGATTCTCGCTGAGTGGATGGTGAAAAATCACCGGCAGAACCTCCTCTACGAGCACTTCGAAGATATTTGCAAAATCTTCCAGAAACACGACGTCAGTTTTTCTTTGGGTGACGGGCTTCGGCCTGGCTCGCTTGCGGACGCGAGCGACAGAGCGCAATTCGCCGAACTGGAAACCCTGGGCGAACTGACCAAAATCGCCTGGAAATACGACGTGCAAACCATGATCGAAGGTCCCGGCCACATCCCCATGGACGAGATCAAAATGCAGGTCGACAAAGAAAACGCGATCTGCCAGGAAGCGCCGTTTTATACCTTGGGCCCCCTGGTCACCGACTTCGCCCCCGGTTACGATCACATTACAAGCGCGATCGGCGCGGCGATGATCGGCTGGCACGGCGCGTCCATGCTCTGCTATGTCACGCCCAAAGAGCACCTCGGTCTTCCCAACAAGGAGGACGTGAAACAGGGCCTGATTGCCTATAAAATCGCCGCCCACGCCGCGGATATCGCCCGCCACCGCCCCGGCGCCCGCGACCGCGACGACGAACTCTCCAGAGCCCGCTTCGCCTTCGATTGGAAAAAGCAGTTCGAGCTCTCCATCGACCCCGAAACGGCCCAGGCGTACCATGACGAGACTCTCCCCGAAGAAGGTTTCAAGGACGCGGCGTTTTGCTCCATGTGCGGTCCGAAATTCTGCTCGATGAACCACTCGGTAAAAACGCAGGAGTTCACCGCGGAGGATGCGGAAGCAATCCTGTCGCAGGACCTGACGCAGATCGCCAGCGCCCTGTAGAATGGTCTTATGACGGAGACCCAACTGCTCACCGTGGCGCTGACCACGGTCCCCACGATGATCGTCATCCTCATCGGTATCCTGATCAACAATGCCCGTCTCAGCGATGTAAAGGAAACCCTTCGCGCCGAAATGAAAGCGGTGGAGACGAACATGGACAAAAACCACAGCGAAATGCTCCACCGCTTCGGCGACCTCGACACGCGCCTCAGCCGCATTGAAAATGGACTAGTACATCGTCCCATTAGTCCCTTATAGAACCGAAGTTCTTTCGTTTGGCTCGGCGGCGGCGAGGCTTTCGGGGATGAAGAGCCTGATAATCTTTGGTAGTCTCGATGATCCGTTGCAGGTGTTCCGGGCCTTTGGTCCAAGTGAATGGATGGCAGGTCTGGTTGTAGCTGGCGAGGAAGCGGTGGAGGAGTTCCTTGAGATCCTGTTTGGAATGCTGGACGCTATGCGCCAAACCTTGCTTGCTGAGGATGCTGAAGAAGCATTCGATGAGGTTCACCCATGAGGCATGCGTGGGGGTGTAGTGAAACAAGACTTGAGGATGGCGGCCGAGCCATCGCCGGGCGGCCCCGTTCTTGTGGATGTTTAGATTGTCCACGACCACGTGGAGGATACGGTCCGGGTAGGCTCCGACGACGTTGTTCATGGAACCGGAGAAAGTTCACCGAGGTGCGCCGGTTGCGGACATGAGCGACCACCTTGCCGGTGGCAATCTCCAAAGCGGCGATCAGGGTTTGCGTTCCGTGCCGGACATACTCATTGGTCCAGCTCTGCGGTTTCCTGGCGCGCAGCGGCAACAGCGGCTGGGTGCGATCCAGGGCCTGAATCCCCGGCTTTTCGTCGACGCACAGCACCAACGCATTCTCCGGCGGGTTCACATACAACCCCACGATGTCCAGTAGTTTGGGCTCGAATTCCGGGTCGGGACTGAAGGTGAATGTCCGCAGGCGGTGTGGCTGTAGCTTGGAGGCGTTCAGAATCGCGTGGACCGTGCTGTGCGGCAACCCGACCTTTCGCGCCAGCGTTCGCACCGTCCAACGTCCCTGCGAGTCCGGCTGCTGGCAGGCCAAGGTCTGCACTCTCCGCCAAACCGCGGCATCGTGTTTCGGCGGCCGTCCCGAACGTGGCGCATCCCGCAGTCCGTCCAACCCGAACGCCGCAAACGACCGCCGCCATTTTCCCACCGTGACCTGAGGAACCTCCAGATCCGAGGCGAACTGGCTGGTTCGCGCAGCCCGCTGCTGCCGCCAAAACAATCCGGCTCCGCAGCACCAGCGCTTGCGCGGTGGACGGCGCCTGCACCCAGTGATGCAAAGTTGCCTTCGTTTGTGGATCAAGGCTAATGGCTGGGCGACTCCGCGGCATGCTCCATCGTACCAGAAGTTCCCTATATTACAAAGAACTATCTGTACGATGC
>CAVVNE010000102.1:0-9486 GCA_963749245.1 Bryobacterales bacterium | reverse complement strand
CGGGCACGTCGCCTTGCACGGCGAAGTGCCGCGCTTTTCAATAGCGTAAGCTCCGGGGACTGCCTGGGCGTACTTTCGATAAGCCGCCTGACGGACATTCAGACCTTCGTTATATTCATTGCTGCGATCGATGGGACAGACTTTGGCGCATTCGCCGCACCCCGTACACTTGGAGGGGTCCACATAACGAGGCTTTTGCAGTATCTCTACTGTGAAATTTCCCGACTCACCGGTAACAGACTGAACCTCTGAAAGCGCGACGTCGCGCAGGAGGCGGGACCGGACTTCGCCGCCCCGAAGGTCGCGCGCGGCCTGGCCTACGGCGACTTCGACCGCGACGGCGACGTGGATCTGCTGATCACCACCAACCGCGGCCCGGCGCTGCTCTATCGCAACGACCTGACCAGCAAGAACCGCTCTGTCCGGTTGCGGCTCACGGGGACCAAATCGAATCGCGACGGCATTGGAGCGCGGGTACGGCTGTTCACCCCCGATGGAACGCAATCGCGAATGGTCAAAACCGGCTCGAGTTATCTGTCGCAATCGGAATTGACGTTGACCTTTGGCTCGGCGTGCGCGAAAAAGCGGATCGGGTGGTCATCGAATGGCCTGGCGGCGCGGTGGAAGAGTATAAGAACGTGGCCGCGGGGGCGCATGTCTGTCAGGAGTCGAAGGGTATCTCCAACCAGCTCTGACCCACCCCACTGGTTCGCGGTGTCGAGACGAGTTTCGACACGGCACGCATGAAAACACCCGGCTCCAGCGGAGAGGGCGAAAAAATGGGGACAGCCCGCTCTGTCCACGCGGCGGCGAAGGGTTGTGCGTTTCTCGCAGCGCTCAGGGCGCCTTGGGACAGAGTAGGCAGTCCCCAATTTTTCGCAGGCTCTGCTGTTTTCGACATCACTTCAGGACGATCATCACGACGCCGTGCGAAACTACGTCGGCGGAAAATTCACCGAGGGCCTTGCCGCGATCGGCGTGGGCCCACAGGTCGCGGACACTCTTCGAACCGTGGACCCCCAGGTCGCCCCAACGGGCCGTGATCTTCGCGCGATCCGCTCCGCGATTGAACAGACCCACGGCGGTCGCGCCGCCGGTGAGCGGCCTGGACCAGACCTCGAGATCGCCATTCTTCGCCACCCGCACGGCCTGCTTGCCCAGCCGGTCCTGATCCACCGCGATGACCTCCTTATTCATCAGAATCGCGGCGATATCGGCCGGCATGTCGCGCACGTCGTTGCCGGCGATGCAGAGGGGCGGCCAGCAGCGACCACAGGCTCATGTGCACGCGATACTCGTCCAGGCTCATCGCGCCATTGCCGATCTCCAGCATGTCCGGATCGTTCCAGTGTCCGGGGCCGGAATATTTTTCGAGGCCCGTCTGCTTGTCGAAGCCGAGATCCGTCATCGAAGCCCAGGCGTCGCGAATATCGCCCGTCGTGCGCCACAGATTCCCTCCTACCTTCGGGCCCCACTCCCCGACGTTCAGCATGCCGTACTGGCAGAGGCTGTAAACGATCGGCCTTCCGGAATCTTCGAGCGCCTGACCCATCCTGGCGTAGACGGCCGGCATGGAGGAGGTTTGATACACGCGGCTCGCGCTGCACCAATCGTATTTCAAATAGTCGATGCCCCAGGCCGCGTAAGTTTTCGCGTCCTGCTCCTCATGCTGGTAGCTGCCCTCAAAACCGGCGCAAGTTTTCGGACCGGGCGACGAATAAATGCCCAGTTTCATTCCCAGCCCGTGGACATAATCGGCCAGCGCCTTCATGTCCGGAAATTTTTCGTTGGTCTGGATATTGCCTTTCGCGTCGCGCGTGCCTTCCCACGTGTCGTCGATGTTGATGTACACGTACCCGGCGTCCCTCATGCCGTTCTTCGCCATGGCCGCGGCCACTTCGCGCACCACCTGATCGTTGACGCGCCGCTGGAATTTGTTCCAACTGTTCCAGCCCATGGGAGGCGTTTTTGCCA
The DNA here is from genome assembly GCA_963749245.1 of Bryobacterales bacterium. Taxonomy (GTDB): domain Bacteria; phylum Acidobacteriota; class Terriglobia; order Bryobacterales; family Bryobacteraceae; genus Palsa-187. The sequence continues at coordinate 7,512 of CAVVNE010000102.1, read as the reverse complement.
GGCCGTTCGACTTTACAGCAGTCGCCGGCGGCGGCAAGGCGAGTTTGATGACCGGCGTGAAGGGCTTGGGCGTTTCGGTGGAAACACGCTTGGCCAGGAGCTCGCGAGGCCCGCGTCCTCCTCTGCCCCTCCCTCCGGAAGCTTGCGCCGAGATCACCAGGCCCTCGGCGGTGATCCTGCCGGTGTATGGCGTTCTGCGTTCCTGCCCGTAGAAATCGCCGATGACCACGAACGAAATCGTGTCGCCCGCGATCTTACCGTCGGCGATCGGATCGTCACCTTGAGGCGAGGACAAATAGCCGGTCAGGGTGTCGCCGTCGGATTTGAAGTTGAAAATGGTTTGCCGGCCCGGAACCGGCTCCGCCACCCAGCGTCCCGTCAAGTCCGCAGCCGAGGCCCACTGCGATAGAAACGCTGCACAGATGCCAACGAGGATGTGTCTCACGTTCTCTCCTTTTGCAAAACGCCAGTTTAAAGGTTTGCTTCGAGCGGCGCAAGGCGAGCGCATTGACGGGCGTGGCGCAAGCGGGGTCGAAACAGGCGTCGAGAAAGTCTCGACGCGGCACGCCACGGGCGTGCGCCACAATGCGCGAAATGTATGACATAATTGGGCGAGCCGACTATGAGGTACGCACCCCTGTTTCTTCTGCTCGCAGCGTGGGGAACAGTGCGGGCGCAAACTTCGCCGACGACGGGCGGCGGCGGGCAAACCAGCATCCAGGCCAACCAGGGTCCCGGCGCCGATACCTCCAGGCCCATCTACTTTTCCGGAAAAGTCCTGAACCAGGACGGCACCGTCATTTCGCAGGCCGTGGTCGAACGAGTTTGTGGCGGTATCGCCAAAACCGTCGCCTATACCGATTCCAAGGGACATTTCAGTTTTCAATGGGGCGACCGAAGCATGATCGTCACCGACGCCTCCGATGCCGGCTCCGGCCGCAGAAACACTAATTCCGGCGGATTCGGAAGCGCCCAATCGGCCGGCGGCGCCAACGCGCTGGCCAGCGATCCTTTCGGCAACCGCATGATGAACTGCGTGCTGCGCGCGAGCGTCGCAGGATTCACCTCCGATACGGTGGACCTGTTCAATAAGAGGAACGCGGACAATCCCGACGTTGGCACTATTTTTCTTCATCGGATCGCCGGGGTGGAAGGGTCGTCCATCAGCGTCACCGCGATGCTGGCGCCCAAGGCCGCGCGGAAAGCCTACGAGCAGGGCCTCCAGTCCATGCTGAAAAACAAGCTCAACGACGCGCAGAAGGATTTTGAAAAAGCGGTTGCCGTGTATCCACAATACGCCGACGCGTGGGTGAGTCTGGGCAAGCTCCAGCTGGAGCGCAACGCCGTCGCACCCGCGCGCGAGGCTCTGAAGAAGGCCATGGAGTGCGATCCGAAGCTGGTGGCGCCATACATGGAGCTCGGCCTCCTGGCCGCTAGGGATGGCAACTGGCCGGAGTCGGGAAAATATCTGGATCGCGCTGTCGAGCTCGATCCGGTGGATTTTCCGCAGGCCTGGTACGCCGACGCTGTCGCCAATTACAACCTGGCCAAATACGATGCGGCGGAAAAAGCCGCGCGCGCGGCGGTGAAGCTGGACCCCAGGCATGTCAACCCGCGCTCCTCCTATCTGCTGGGACTGGTCCTGACCGAGAAGAAAGACTATACTGGCGCGGCTCAGGAGTTAGCCGCCTATATCAAGCTGGCACCGAACGCGCCGGATCTGTCGCAGGCCAAGGATGAGCTGGCGAGGCTGGAGAAGCTGGCCGGCGGGCCCTCTCAGCGTTAAGCGTGCATGAGGCTGGCCATCCGCTGCCTGGTTTTCATCGCTGTCGCGCTGAGTGCCGCTCCGCAAAACCCCGATCCGCATGAGTTGCTGGCGCGCGGCATCGAACTGATCCCGGCCAAGCCGGCCCAGGCCGTGAAGCTGCTCCAGCAGGCGCTTCGTCTGGATCCCGAACTACCCTCCCTGCATTACGAACTCGGTGTGGCGCTCGAGGCCATCGGCGACGAGGCAGAAGCGGAGGTCGAATTGCGCGAGGCGGTTCGCCGCGCTCCCGATTCCGCTCCGTCGCACAACCAACTGGGGATCGTGCTTTTTCGAATAGGCGACGCTAAGGCGGCACGGGAGGAGTTTCGCGCCGCGGCGACGCTCGCGCCCAAGGATGCGAACGCACATTTCAATCTGGGCGAGGCGATGGCGCGGTCGGGCGACAGCGCCGGCGCGGTGGAGGAGTTGCGCGTCGCCTCGGGCCTCAATCCCTCCGACGCGGGCCTGGTACGGCTGCTCGAAGGCGTGGAGCACGCGGTAGCGGCGCGGAACACAATCAAGGTGGACGTCCGGCAAGTGCTGGTGCCGGTCGTCGTGACCGATGGTCTCGGGAATCATCTGACGGGCCTGACGCAGGGGGATTTCCGGGTTTTCGAGGATGGCGTGGAACAGAAGATCACCGCGTTCAGCGTGGAAAGCGCGGGTACGGCGCAGACCGGGAGTGCGAAAAAGGGCGATCTTCCCCGATCTATGCCTCTTCAAGACGCGGCGGCGCAACCGCCGGTACGCCGCACGTATATGATCTGCATCGATACCCTCCATTCGGCCTTCAAGAACTTTGCGGCCGCGCGGGAGGCTCTGGTGAAACTTTTCGCGGAGGAGCGTGCGGGCGATTCTCAATATGTCGTCGTGGCGCTCGGCGTATCGGCGGAGATGGTGATGCAAGTGACGCGCGATCCCGCCGCGGTGCTGGCGGTTTTTCAGAGTAAGCGCTTGCAAAAGGTTTTCCTCGACGGCCAACAAGGTTCCCTGAACGCCGACATGGCGAGATTCCGACGCGATCTTGTGATTACGCGCGATGCGTGCAATCTGGCCACATCGGACCCGCCCATGGTCCCGCAATGCGAGAGCGGGATGTCGCGGCTGAGCATGCAAGTGCAGCAGATGGCGGAAATGGATCGCACGCTCACCATAGAATTCCTGCGCCAGTTCCGTGCCCTGGTTTCGCAGCTCGCGCGCGCTCGCGATCGCCGCACGGTAGTGCTGATCTCGGAAGGCTTCAGCGTCGAACCGGGCCGCGAGGCCGCGACCTTGATGGACGCGTATTTCCCGTTCGCGTCGCATTGCCTCGTGCCTTCGCAGGGTTCCTCCGCGATGCGCTGCATCAAGACCGACGTCACGCCGGTCCGCCTGAGCGATGAATTTGAGCCGATTCTGCAACTCGCGGCGAGAAGCAACGTGGTGATCGACACCATCGATTCCAGGGGACTGTACGGCCAATCCGGCTTCGACGCGTCCAGCGCGGGAAATCCCATAAATGTCGACGGCGCAGTGGGCCGCGCCGAAAGCGGTGAGGCCTCGGCCAAAGGCAATACCCTCGCCGAGATCGCGGCGGCGACCGGAGGGACGAACTTTCGCGACAACAACAATCTGTTGAGCGGACTGGAGCGCGCTTTCGCCGATGGCCGCGATTATTACACGCTCGCCTACGTTTCGAGCAACGAGGGCCTTGACGGAAAATTCCGCGCGATTCGGGTGGAGGTGCGCGATCGCAAAGTGAACGTCAACGCCAAGCGAGGTTACTGGGCCTTGACCGCCCAGTAGCCGGTCTTCGCGCGCAGATTCAGTTTCTTGTCGTTGGTTTCCACGGTGATGGCGCGGAACTTGCCGTCATGCGCGCTGTTTTTGGGCACGTAGGAGAACAGATAATACTGGCGGCCATCGGCCAGCGCGCCGCGGAACTGCTTCAGCATCGCACCGCTATCGTGGGAGTAAACGCCTCCGGTCGACCGCGCCAGTTCCTCCATCGCGGCGCTGGCGGCGTTCGCGAATGGATTCGCGCCGGGCGCGGTTTGGATCGCCGCCGGAGCCTGCCCGCGGCTGCGGGACCCCATGCCGATGGGATCGCCGCCGCCGTTGCCCATCGACTGAGCCGCGTCCATCGCGCTGGAGCTTTCGATTGAAGCCGGCGCGCCGCCGCGCGAATCGATGGTGAAAATGACGACGTTCCGGTCCGAGGCGACTTCGAGCGCCTCCCGCAAGCCCTTCGTCGAATCCTCCAGCTTGAACTGCGGGCGGTTTGGCAGATATGCGGACACAGCGTCGTAAAACTCGCGCCTGGGATCGATTTCGAATCCGTCGGAAACCAAAATCAGCGTGCGGCCGGTGGGCAGCTTGGCGAGTTCCTCCACCACACTCTTGAACTGGTCGAGCAGGGCCCGGGTGGGAGCGGCCCAACGCTCCGCCTCCGCGTCGAGGCTTTGCTTCAGCGCGTCGATCTGCGAATCGCAGGTCGCCTGGCTGGATTTCACGCCGCAGGAGCACTGCTTGCAAAACTCGCCCATGCGGCTCCTGATTTGCTGAAGCTGGGCCGCGAGGGCCGATCCATCCATCCCGGCCATCGCGTTTTGAAAAGCCGCGCTGCGGACCTTCACGAGCACCGCCGCCGGCTTGGACGTCGCCGGTGCGAAGACCTGCAACCGGCGGCCCACGCCGATTAAAACATATTGGGCGTCGCCTGGTTTTTCCTTTTCGAACAGATTTTCGAGCGTTTGCTTGACGCGGACTGCGGTGGTGGCCGAGGCGTGAAGCGTGTCGATGCATATCACGAAGGTGTGGCGCGCGACACGCTGGTCAACGGCAGCAGGCCTGGCGAGAGCGGCGACATCGTTGACCGATGCGGCCGTGCCGCTCGAAAAGGACGCGATCTCCTGCGGCACGCCGTCTTCAAAAATCTGAAAATCGGAGGCGCGCAGTCCGGTGACATAGTGGCCTTTCTTGTCCGTCACCACTACCGGCACCAGCACCTGCTGGACGTCGACCCGGATGGCGGTGTCCTGGGCGAAGAGAGCGCAGGCCGCGGCGAGGATCAGGTAGAGGCGCACAATCATTGACGATTTAACCACATCCAGGCTTACGGCTCCTGAATCGAGGCAGCGTGCCGCCTCGCGGGTCTTCTTTAACCGAGAACCGAGGCTGAAGCCTCGGCTGCAAGCTGAAGCTCGCGCCACCAGCCGTATTCAGCAGTAGAATGGGCTGTAAGATGCGCAGCTCGCGGGAGATTTCGCTTGACCGCCGCAACTTTCTTCGCGCGGCTACCGGCGCGGCGTTGTTCGCTCCTTCGGTGGCGCGTGGCATGGCCGCGGCGAAAAATCGCAAAGCCGTGGTGGTGACCTTCGGGGGCGGCGCGCGCGACGACGAAACGTTCATGCCGGACGGGCAGGAGAACATCCCGCACCTGCTGAACGAACTGATCCCGCAGGCCACGTTTCTGACCAACGTGGTCAATCAGGGCATCCTCGGCCACTACGTGGCCACCGCCAGCATCGTCACCGGCGTTTATGAGACGTTCAATAACTTCGCGGCCGTCTCGCCCAACAATCCGACGGTGTTCGAGTACTTCCGCAAGGACCTGAAGACGGCCCGCCACCGACGCCTGGGTGGTGGCGCCCAGCAATGGATTCGCGCGCATCGGCGAAAGCGCAAACAAACTGTACGGTCCGGGGCACGGAGCCGGCGTGATTCTGCCGAAGCGCCTGCTTGTCCGCGGCGCTGTCCTCGGCCGCCGACGGCGCGCGCTACGAACACCTGCTGCGCGACAACTACGAAACGCCTCTCTACGCGCCGTCGCTCGCCGGGCACCAGATCGAGCTGGATCAGATGGCCGAGGTTCTGAAGCTCTCGGTGGACGATTTCGCCGCGCACGCGCGCAACCTGGCCAGCCCCGACGAACTGTCCGTCTACATCGCCAAGCAGTTGATGCGCCAGCTTGCGCCCAGCCTGCTGTGGATCACTCTGCACGACATCGACATCGCGCACTCCGGCACGTTCTCGCTGTATCTGGACGGCATCAAGCGCTCCGACCGGCTGTGCGCCGAACTCTGGCAGACCATTCAGACGAATCCCGAATACGCGAACAAGACGACCATGTTCATCCTGCCGGACTTCGGCCGCGACTCCGACATCGATTCCGGCGGCAACGGCTTTCAGCACCATCGCACCGGCGACGCGGTTTCGCGCACCACGTGGATGATGGTGCTGGGGCCGGACGTGAAGCAGAACGTCGTGGTCGACCGGCCGCGTGCGAGTCGACCGACCTCATACCGACGCTCGGCGCGTACTTCGGCTTCGACGCGCGTCTCTCCACCGGCAAACCGATTCCGGAGGTGGTCTGAGCCATGCTCCCGAATCAATTGACCGCGGCCAGTTTCAGCGGATATCCGCCGGAAGCGCGGCAACTTGCCGAACAGACAGATCGCGCTGCTGCGCGTCTGCCGCTGGCGTTCGTACCGCTGCTGCTGCGCGAGCTGATCGTCTACGACTGGAAATTTCCAGCGGAACGGGCGGAATTGTCGCGGCAGTTCACCTATCTCGGGGGTCTGGCGGAGGGTCCGTTCCGGGCGGCCATGGCCTCCTTCGCGCAACTCAAACTGACGCGCGAACTGGAGCGGACCGATTGGGTGAACTCACCTGCCATCTTTTCCGAGCAGCTCTCCGCGCATCTGTGGGCGACGCATCAGATCGATGCGTTTCGCGCCGCCGCGGTCGAATACGTAAGGAACGCCTCGGCGTCGGCGCCCGATCCGCCGCTGCCGACGCACCGGTTGGGCATCGCGGTGATGGGCCAGGGCGTGGCGAAGAACGATTACCGGCTATTTAGAAAATTGCGCGCGCAGGGCACCTATTTTACCCACGTCGAATGGATGCGTCGCGGTGCTGCTCGATGCCGTGGCGGCGAGGTCGAAGGCGCATCCGGTTCCCTACGGGCATTGGTACATCGATGGCGGCGCGAGCCTTCCGGCGCCCGCCGACGTGACGCAGATTTCCTACCACGCGCTCTCCGGGCCGCGCGCGGCGCTCCAGAATCGCATGCAGAAAACCTACGAGGCGGCGGTGTTCGACCCCGAAGCGTTTCGAACGATGCTGGCGCAAATCAAGCCGGAGGAAGCGGGGCTCGCCGGCGGCGATGCCGTGCTGAACCGCTTTGCCCTGAGTCTGCTGACCGAAGGTTCGGGGACGCAGGTTTTTTCGACGACCTTTGTGCAATGGGCGGCGAGGGAGGCGCTGCGCCGCGCCCAGCCGCTCACGATTTTCACCCGCTTCGCACCGCGCCAGCGCGAGAATCAGATGAACGAGCTGCTGGCCGAGCATCAGCGCAAGCCGGAGCTGGATCCGCAAGGTTCGTTAATTGACGCCGATATGGGCGCGTATTACACGTGGCTCAATCAGCAGCGGCTTGCGGGAGAGGAAAAATCGGCGTTTCTGGCGTGGTTTGAGGATCATCCGGAAGCGGTGGCCATCGCGCCGGGGATGGAGCGGGGGAAGCGGTCGGACGCGCCGGTGGAGTTGGCGGAGTTGATTGCGAGAATCGGGTGACAAGCGACGAACTAACCGCTCCCGCTGGTCGCGGCTCTAAAAAACGGTCAGAGCGGGCGGGATAGAATAGGTGGGAATTCGTGCTTCTCGCGTTGCTATTGCTGCTCGCCTTCGACGATCCGTTCCGCACGGGGTTGATTGCGCTGGAG
>CAVVNE010000101.1:0-12180 GCA_963749245.1 Bryobacterales bacterium | reverse complement strand
TGTAACGCTGAACAGTTACAGTATTGCTCGATGACGCGCACGGTGCCGTCACGGTCGAAAATCCAACCGTTCTCGTCGCGCGAATCCCATTCGACGACGTAGGATTCGGCGTTGTCGACCGGTTCCCAGGCGAGCGTGGCTTTCTGGCCATCAGCATCGGCGTCGACCTGACGGGGCGCGGGGAGGCTCGCGGGATTGGGACCTTTCCCGAAACCGGCCTCGAATTCGTTGCGCCACTCTGGCTCGGTCGCGGTGCCGGAGCGAAACGCGGCGACCTTTCCTTCGCGATCGATCACGACGATCGTCGGATTGGTGAGGACTTCGAAGCGCCGCTTCGTGTCGTCATCCTGAATCTGAAGCAGCATCAAGCCGCGCTCGCGGGCGATTTTCTCGGCGAGAGGCGCTTTCCCGAACTCCAGGGCAACCACCTTGCCCGCCAGTTGTTCGCGGGTCCACGTCCTGCCGTCGGGATCCGTGGCTTCGAACGGAGGCGCGGGACGGCCGCGCACTTCGCTGCCGGGGAACTGATTGGCCAGCCGGACCAGATCGGCCGAGGGAGCTTTCTTGACGAAGCTGATCATGCGGTCGATGCGGCCGCGGTCGAATTTCCAGACGGCGCGCGAGGCTTCGAGGAACCGGACGACGGCGTCCTTGTCGCCTGAATCGTAAACGTCCTGCGCGAGCGTCATGTTGGGTTGGAAAGCGGCGTATTTGAGGGAATCCGGCATGGTGACCGATTGCATCAGGCGCGTTTTTGCCTCGATCAGATCGCCTTTGGCGGCGGCGACGCGTCCCAGAACCGTTTCCGCCACGCTATAGGCATTCGCGTTGTGTTGTGAGGCGGCCAGCAGCAGGCGGGCATCGCTCTCCGCGGGCGCATCGTCGCCGGCATCGAATTCTGCGAGGACGAGGTTCGAGAGAATGCGTGGCCGGGCGGACTCCGGCACCAGGGAATCGGCTTCGCGGAGCAGGCGCACCTTTTCCTTCGGATCGAGGACGCGGTTGGACTCGGACATCAGGGCTTGGCCGAGGGCCGGCTTCCATTCGTCGCCGGGCGGAGCAAGTTCGATGGCACGGCGCAGCCAGCGCTTGCCCAGTGTGACGGCGTCGTCGTCGCCGAACGTCAGATCGAACGGGATTTCGGTTTGGCCTCCGGCGAAAGCGAGGACCACGCCCGCTTTGCCGAGCAGGTCAGGATCAGAGGAGGACTCGATTTCCGCGCGCGCAACTTTCGCTTCGGGCGTCGAGCGCAAGGCGGGGGAGCTTCCGAACTGGACACCTCGGCCAAAACCGGACATGCCGAGGACGGCGGCTCCATCGACCATTCCGCGAGCGCGGGAGTATGCCGTATGCGCCGGGCGGCCGTCGAGAATCGAGAACGCGGCGCGGATATCGAGAGCGCGCAGATAGATGGCGGCGTTGGCGATGGCCTCAGGTTTGGACGCAGGATCGGCCGCGATCGCTTTCCAGAGTTTTTCTGCTTCGGCGGCGCCGGAGGAATCGGCAAGTCGCCCGTGGTCCGGAAGGAGGGTTGCGGGCTCGCCGAAAATGAACGCGTCCGGATGGTGTTCAATCAGCCAGAGAATGTGGCGCCGGCGCGTCTCGCGAATCTTTTCAGGCGGTAGAAGGTTGCCCGGGTTGAGAAGCGCGGTCAACAGGTTCAAGCGATGCTGGAAGACGTCAGGCTGGGCGGCGATGGTCTTTTCCGCGCGCTCCAGGTCAGCCGGTGTTTGCGCGGCAGCCAGCGTACAGACCAAGAGCGTTACGATAGTTCGCATGTTGCGGCCTGTTCTCTTCCTGCTTACACTCACCATAGCCCAGGGGGCGTCGCTCGGGGATAAAATTTCCGCCGCGACCGCCGGGTTCACCGGCGCTGTCTCCATTTTTGCAAAGAATCTGGATACGGGCGCGACGTTCGCGCTGCGGCCCGACGATCGCGTGCGGACGGCGAGCACCATCAAGCTGCCGATTCTGTGCGCGACCTTCGAGGCGGTTCAGGAAGGCAAGTTGAAATGGACCGACCTGATGACGCTGCGCGATGCGGATAAAGTGTCGGGGTCGGGAATCTTGGGCGAGTTTTCGGACGGCGTGAAGCTGCCTCTGGTGGACCTGGCGCATCTGATGATCGTGGTGAGCGACAACACCGCGACGAACCTGGTGCTGGATCACGTGACGGCGGATTACGTGAACGACTATCTGGACAAGCTGGGGCTGAAGGGGACGCGATCGATGAGGAAAGTTCGCGGCGATGGGGCGGACTGAAGTCGCCCAGCGGGTTCAGCAAGGCGGGGCTTAATCCGGCGAATGTGAAATACGGGCTGGGATCGTCGACGCCGCGGGAGATGGTGACGCTGCTGGAGCGGATCGAGAAGGGCGAAATTGTCAGTGCCGAAGCTTCAAAGGACATTTTGAAAATCCTGAAGAGGCAGCGCGACAACAACGGCATCGCGCGGCGGATGGGAGATTTCGTGGTGGCGAACAAAGCCGGGGCGCTCGATCATCTGCGGAGCGATGTGGGGATTGTCTATACGAAGAGCGACCGGATCGCGATGGCGATTACGTGCGAGGATGTTCCGAAGGTCGACTGGACGTCGGATAACGAGGGGCTGCTGTTGATCGCGAAGATCGCGGAGATTCTGGTGGGGGAGTTGCGCTGAGGGCTGAGGTGGGGCGGGCTTTGTAGCCGGCAGCCTGCTTCCAGCAGGCTTCGTGCGCTGATCGAAACAGTAAGCCGCCCGGAGGGCGGCTGCCGGCTGATAGCCCGCCCCACTTTGACGGTCGAGTCGGGCTGAACCATCGGATACAATCGATTCTCATGGATGCCGACACCCAGATAGGCGGCGCGAATGGGCGCTTTCCCGACACGCGTCCGTCGGCCATTTCGGCGGCTGTGAGCGACGACCAAGCGCGGCGGGGGCTGGGGCAGGAAGCGCTGGCCGCGGCGTATTGGAAGCCTGTGTACCGATACATTCGCATCCGGTGGCGGTGTTCGAATGAGGACGCCAAGGATCTGACGCAGGGGTTTTTCGCGGCCGCGATCGAGAAGAATTTCTTTGACGGATACGATGCGCGGAAGGGGACGTTTCGCACGTTTCTGCGCGTCTGTCTGGACCGGTTTCTCGCCAATGCCCGGAAGTTCGAGACGCGGCAAAAGCGTTCGGGCGAGATGTCCGCGGCTGAGGCGGAATCGCCTGAAGAAATCTTTGAGCGCGAGTGGACACGGAGTGTTTTTGAAGATGCCGTGGAAGAACTGCGGGCGAATTTTCAATCGCGGGGGCGCGATGTCGCGTTCGCGGTGTTCGAGCGATACGATCTGGCGGAAGTTCCGGAGAGCTACGATCAACTGGCGCGCGAATTCGGCATCTCCTCGAGCGCGGTGACAAACTATCTGGCGTCGGCGCGGAGGGAATTGCGCAAGCTGGTTCTGGCGCGGGTGCGGTCTGTCACTTCGGGCGAACGAGAATACCGGCACGAGGCGCGGGCGATTCTCAAATGATCTCGGATCGCGTGCTGGCGCGGCTTAAGTCGGCCGCCGAACTGCCGGATTTGAGCGGCACACGCTACCGCATCGTCGAACAGATCGGGCGGGGAGGCATGGGCGTGGTGTATCTGGCCGACGATGCTCAACTGGGCCGCCGGGTGGCGATAAAAATTCTGGACGACGCGCGCGAGGCTCGCGTGCTGGCCGGTTTGGAGCATCCCGGTATCGTGCCGGTGCATGACGCGGGGGTACTGCCTGACGGGCGTTGTTACTACGCGATGAAGCTGGTTCGCGGCGCAAGGCTCGATGCGGTTCTCGAAAAAATGCCGCATCTGCCGGACCGGTTGCGGATTTTTCAGAAGATCTGTGAGCCGGTGGCATTCGCGCACGCCCGAGGCGTAGTGCATCGCGACCTGAAGCCTTCCAACATCATGGTGGGCGAGTTCGGCGAGGTCCTGGTGATGGACTGGGGAGCGCCGGGCGTGGGCACGCCGGGGTATATGGCTCCGGAGCAGACCGCGGGCGAGGTGGATGGCCGCGCCGATGTGTACGCACTGGGAAAAATTCTGGAGCTCGCGATACGAGGGGACGCGCCCAAGCCGCTGGCGTCGATCTGCCGCCGCGCGACTCAGACCGATCCAGCGCTGAGGTATGCGGGTCCGCTGGAATTATCGGCCGACGTCGCGGCCTGGCTGGACAGAATGCCTGTGAGCGCGCATCGCGAATCGATGGGGGAGTGGCTGGCGCGCTTCGGCTTGCGAAATAAAACGCTGCTGGCGCTGGTGGCGGCGTATCTCATCATGCGGCTGATCGTAATTTTCTGGCTCGGCCGTTAAAGGAATTCTCGCGAGCGTTGAATAGAAGGGTGGAGGTTCGTACATGGGGAAGTTTTGGTTCGCGGTGGTGGTGGGCGCGGCTCTGGGCATTCTGGACGGGCTGACGTCGTGGTTCACGCCGGCGGTGCGCGCGCAACTGGCGGGGATCGTGGTCGGGTCTACGTTCAAGGGCGCGATTGCCGGAGCAATAGCCGGTTGGTTCGCCAAGAAGGTGAATTCGGTGCCGCTGGGGATTCTGGTTGGGCTGGTGGCGGGGTTGCTGCTGGCCTGGGGCGTGGCCGCGATGCAGCACGGATACTATTTCGAAATCATGCTGCCGGGGAGCCTGGTGGGCGCTATCGCCGGCTACGCGGGGCAGAAAAGGCAAGACGTAAAAGCGAGTTCCTAAGGAGAAACGATGGCACGAATCACGCATTTTGAAATCCCGGCGAATGAGCCGGAGAAACTGACGGCCTTCTACGAGACGGTTTTCGGCTGGAAGTTCAGTCAGTGGGGATCGGAAGAATACTGGCTGGCGACGACTGGCGAAAATGAGCCGGGAATCAACGGCGCCATCCTGAAACGGCGTCATCCGGAGCAGCCGCTGGTGAATTCGCTGACGGTGGCGAACGTGGACGACGCGTTGGCCGCAGTGATGGCCAACGGAGGGTCGATGGCGGTGCCGAAAATGGCGGTGCCGGGGATCGGATGGCTGGCGTATTGCAAGGATCCGGAGGGAACGATTTTCGGGATGATGCAGAACGACCCGTCGGCAAAATAGAATCGAGGGATGCTCCGTCGCTCCTTTCTACAATCCATGCCTCTCGCCGCGGCTGCGGTTGCCGCTCCTCCGGCCAGTGAGGTTCCCATCAAGCTCGGCTTCGATACTTACTCGCTGCGCGCCTTCAAGTGGAAGGGCATGGAGCTGCTGGATTTCGCGGGCGCCCAGAAGCTGGACACGATTCAGTTTTCGGCTTTGGGAGACTACGGCGGCCTGGACGCCGCGAATCTCCGGGACACACCAGGAGCCGGTGTACAAGAGGGTCGAGAACCGCGTTACGTTTTCTCACTTCGCTGACGTTCCTAATGAGTGGGCTGTGGTTTATCGCAGCTTGTGAAAATCCCCGAAGAGGGCCAGGACGGAGTCCGTCTTTCGCTTTTCGTGGTGTGCCAAAACATCCGGCCCCTGACCGGAGAGGGTGCTCTGTCGCCAGACAAACTGAGGTAGGCTGAAATCATGACAGTGGAGCTCAAGCCCGAAACCGAGAGGCTGGTACAGGAAGAGATCCAGAAGGGCAGGGTGCATTCTGTCGACGAACTGATCGTCCGCGGGGTCCGAGCGCTCCGCGAGGAACTGGTCGCGGGTGCTCCTAAGCCCCGGAAGTCGCTTTATGAGTTGCTCTCCCAGCCACCCTTTGCCGGCTCAGATCTGGTGATTGAGAGGGAGAAGGACTATCCGAGACCTGTCTCACTGTGAGCGGATTCCTGCTCGACACGAACGTTCTGTCTGAGTTCGCACGCCCGCTTGCGGCCGACCAACGGGTGGCCGACTGGCTGCGTGCGGCTCCAGAGCAAGAGCTATTCGCGAGCGTGCTGACGATTGCCGAAATACGGCTTGGGATTGAACTCCTCCCGCTGGGCAAGCGGCGGCGCCAGTTGGAAGAATGGCTTGACGATTTACGGTTATCCTTCGAACTGCGCTTGCTCCCGGTGACGGCCGCAATCGGTGACCGTTGGGCCGTCCTCTCCGCGCAGGCGCAGCGACGGGGAGCCCCTCTGTCCATCGTGGATGGCCTGATTGCGGCGACCGCCGTCGAGCGTGGACACACTCTCGTGACCCGCAACGTTAAGGACTTCGAGGGGATGGGTATTGAAATCCTAAATCCCTGGGAAGCCTAAACAAAAAGCCTCCCTAGCACGAAGGCGGGGAGGCTTCATTTTCTAAATCGAGAAAGCTTAGTCGCCGAAGGTGCCGACTTCTTCTTCCTTCTTGACCTTCGGCGTGGCCGGGGCGATCGCGCTCAGCGGGACGATGCCTTCGACTGGCTTTTCGCCCAGCACGTGTTCGCGATACATCTTCATCATCTCGGCGTTCTTCGCGTCTTCCTTGAGTTTCGCGTCGCGTGCGCGGAGTTTCTCTTCACGGGCGGTCTTGGCGATGCCCTTGTCGTCCAGGTCGTGCTGGCGTTGGCGGTTCACGTCGTCGGCTCGGAGAACCAAGGTGTGCTCTGAGGAAGGCAGGTGGACCTGCTTGCCGCCGGCGATGATTTCGTGGCGGCCTTTTTCTTCGTACCACTTGGTGAGCGTGGCCGTCATGTGCATTTTTTCAACGATGTTGCGCCAGCCGACGCCGGTGTTATACGCGCAGAAGGAAATTTCGCCTTCCTGCGTGGCATAGGGAATGATGCACTGTTCGGTGCGGCGGAAATCGTAGTTGAACAAGTCCTGGAACCACATGCCGGCGATGAACAGGAAGTTCCAGCGGTCCGCGCGGCGCTTCTGGATGTCCTCGATGGTGCGGTCGCCGGTCACCTTGCCGTAGGCGCCGGTCTGAGATTTCTTCGACATGCCGAAGCACTTGTCGAACTTGGCGATCAGGTCGCTCAGGCGGAAGTGCGTCGGCGCTTGATAAGGATTGTAGTTGCGCAGCAGCGCGAGCGACACACCGATGACCGAGAGGCGCTTGCCGCGGGCGGCATCGTTGATGGATGCTACATCCTTCGCCAACTGGTCGGCGTTCAGGAACGCGGTCACCGGGCGGTATTCCTTGGTTTCCTTGTCGCACATCACGGCCATGCCGACGCCACAGTTCGGATGGCAACCGCAGGAGAGCTGGCCCCAATCCGCGTTCGGTCCGTGGACCAGATCGGCGAAGTCGGAGAAGGTGCTCATGAAGCTGATCGGGAACCAGTCGCGGACGGGCTCGCCCAAGCCGGTCTGGTTCTTCACATCGTGCGCAAGATTGGCCAGCGTGTAGCGTTGCGCCTTCCTGCGTTCATCCGTAATCGCCTCGTCGCGGCCGGTGAACGATACCGGCTGGAAGCTCAAGAACGGAATCTTCTTCGGATTGTCGAGCGCGAAGCGGACCACCGCGCCCACCTGCTCGTTGTTCACGCCGTTGATCAGCGTGATGACCGGGACGATATCGACGCCGGCGCTATACAGGTTTTCGATTGCGCGCAGTTTCACATCAAAAAGATTGCCGACGGCGCGGTGCGAATTGGCTTCGTTTCCGATGCCATCGAACTGGAGATAGGCGTAACGGAGGCCTGCTTCGGCGGCCTGTTTCGCGAATTCCGGCTTTTTGGCGAACTCGATACCGTTAGTTGCGGCCTGCACGCTCTGATAGCCGATCTTGCGGCAGTAGCGGACGGCGTCTAAAAAGTACGGCGACAACGTCGGCTCGCCGCCCGAGAACTGGACCGACAACTGGCGGCGCGGCTTGATCGACAGAGCGTTATCGAGGAGCGTCTTGATCTCTTCCCAGCTCAGCTCATGCACGAAGCCGACCTGATTCGCGTCCATGAAGCACGGATCGCACATCATGTTGCAGCGGTTGGTCAGATCGATGGTAAGAACCGATCCGCGCCCGTGCGTGACTGTGGAAGATCCGTGGTTGTGCAGGGTTTCATCGTTGTGGGCGCGGATGTCGCGGCCCGGGAACACGTCTTCGAGATGTTTGAAGAACGCGGGGTCGGTGGACATGACGTCTTCGAATTTCCCGTGAATCGGGCATTCCTTGGTCATGATGATCTTGCCGTCGCGCTCGATGATTTTGGCCCTGATTTCGCCGGCCTTCTCGTTTTTGAGGATTTCGACCGGCAGCTCGCCGTTGATGATCTTGTTGCGGATGTCCGGGACGCACTTGGGGCACAGCGAATCGGTCTCGCGAGGCCAGCCGAGCTTCGGCTTCTGCTTCTCCCAGCTCTTCAGCAGCGGCTTGTCGGACCACTTCGGGGTGAACGAAGGGTTCCGGTTGATGGAATTGAACTTGTTAAAGAAGAACCAGGCGGCGTTGGCGCCTAAGGCGATTGCTTTTTCAACGTGCTTGATCGGCTTGGTCAAAGTACGATCTCCAGAGTTGGTTTGGAATAGCTCTGCAAAGAGCAAGTATAGGAGAGGGTGTCCGGTGAAGCTACATTAATGAAGCGAAGTGTTCTGGGATGCATTCAACGGCAATACCGGAGCATTAAACGGTTTCGGCTCCAAGCCATTGTAAGTTAAAGAGATATGGGTCGAAATCGGAATGTTTGCCGTTCAGCATATAGGTGTTACTTCCTCACCCTTTCTCCCTTAAACACGGTTTGGACGGCGTCGGATTCATCGTCGGCGTAGAAGAACGTCATGGTGAGTTCAATTTCGTCTTGATGAATCGTGCCGGAAAATTTCATTTTGGGATAGCCGGCGCTGGAAGGAGCCTCGCCGACGACGAGAAACGAGACGTGATTGTCTTCGACGAGTCCCTTCGAAATGGGGGCGATGCCGGGCCAGCCCTTCCCGATGTTGGCCTTGCCGATGAGCTTCGTGCCTGCCACCTTGAACTCGAACTCCGCGCCGTAGATTTTTGGATTGGCGACGCCGCTGACGTATTCGACCCTCCAGTTTCCGGCGACGTCGGCTGCGGAGGCGCTGGCGGCGAAGAGGAGCAGGTAGGGAAGAACGGTCATAGGAAGCTCTGAAATAGAGATTACCCCAATCCACGCTTGAATTCGCTATCCTTAACGATTCGTCTACTTTGCTTCGAAGGAGTAAGAATGTCCTCGATCGATGTTCCGCTCGAAAACGGCGGTTTCGGCCGGACGACGCGGAAAGATAACTGGTGGATTGAGCCTCTGCTGGTATTTCTGGGCTTTTCCGCGTTCATCGTTTATTCCACCTGGGCCGCGTTGCAGAACGCCCACTACACCTTCGGGCCTTATCTGTCTCCGTTTTATTCACCGCTGCTGATGACCGAAAAGCCGGGATGGTGGCCGGCATTTGTGCCTTTTTCGGCGGCGATGCTGATTTTGTGGGCTCCCGGCGGGTTCCGCGTCACCTGCTACTACTATCGCGGCGCCTACTACAAAGCCTTCTGGGCCGATCCTCCGTCGTGCGCTGTGGGCGAGCCCCGGAAATCGTATTGGGGCGAGCGGAGCTTTCCGCTGATCATTCAAAATATCCATCGTTATTTTCTTTACCTGGCGCTGGTGTTTATCGTGATCCTGTCTTACGACGCATTCAAGGCGATGTGGTTCGACGGGCACTTCGGGATCGGCGTGGGAACTCTGGTCATGATTGTGAATCCGATTTTGCTGGGTTGCTATACGCTGGGATGCCATTCCCTGCGGCATCTTGTCGGCGGACGGATCGACGAAATGTCGAAATCGCCTTTGCGGAAGCAATCCTACGACTGCGTTTCCTGCCTGAACCGCAAGCACATGATGTGGGCGTGGTACAGCCTGTTCTGGGTGGGATTTACCGACTTGTATATTCGGCTTTGCTCGATGGGCGTAATTAAGGATTGGAGAATTTTTTAGTGTCCTGTTATTACCCGGGCCCGACCGCTCCCGATGGTCGCGGTTCCATAAGACGTCAGAGTTTGGAGACAGGACAACGGCATGGCTGAATATCAGATTCATCAATTCGATGTGCTGGTGGTCGGCGCGGGCGGAGCGGGATTACGGGCGGCGATTGAGGCTTCGGCGGCCGGCGTGAAGGTCGGCGTGGTGACCAAATCGCTGCTGGGCAAGGCGCACACGGTGATGGCCGAGGGCGGCATGGCGGCCGCGATGGGCAACGTCGACGACCGCGACAACTGGCGCGTCCATTTCGCCGACACCATGCGCGGCGGGCAGTATCTGAACAATCCGCGCATGGCGGAGTTGCACGCCAAAGAGGCTCCGGCTCGTGTGCGCGAACTCGAGGCGTGGGGCGCGGTGTTCGACCGCACGAAAGACGGAAAAATCTTGCAGCGCAATTTCGGAGGCCATCGCTATGCGCGCCTGGCGCATGTGGGCGACCGGACGGGCCTCGAAATGATTCGCACGTTGCAGGATCACGGCATCCATCAAGGAATCGACTTCCACATGGAGACGACCATCCTCACGTTGCTGAAAGACGGCGACCGGTGTGTGGGTGCGTTCGCTTACGACCGGGAGCGCGGACGCTTCCGCGTTTTCCATGCCAAAGCCGTTGTATTGGCGACGGGGGGAATCGGGCGCGCGTTTTCGATCACGTCGAACAGTTGGGAATACACGGGCGACGGGCATTCGCTCGCCTATCACGCGGGCGCGGCGCTGATGGACATGGAGTTCGTGCAGTTTCATCCGACCGGGATGGTTTGGCCCCCGAGCGTCAAAGGAATTCTGGTGACCGAAGGCGTGCGCGGCGAAGGAGGCGTGCTGCGCAACCGCGACGGCAAGCGCTTCATGTTCGACGATATTCCAGCCAATTACAAGGGCCAAACCGCCGACACCGAAGACGAAGCATGGCGTTACGTGATCGGCGATAAAACGGCGAGGCGTCCTCCGGAATTGCTGACCCGCGATCACGTGGCGCGCTGCATCCGCCGGGAAGTGAAAGAGGGGCGGGGAAGTCCGCACGGAGGCGTGTTCCTCGACATTTCCTGGATCAAGGAAAAAATTCCCAACGCGGCCGAGCACATCAAGAAGAAACTGCCCAGCATGTATCACCAGTTCAAGCAGCTCGCCGATATCGACATCACGAAAGAGCCGATGGAGATCGGGCCGACCACGCATTACATGATGGGCGGCGTGGAAGTGGACGCGGAATCGCAGATGTCGACCGTCGCGGGGCTGTTCGCGGCCGGGGAATGCGCGGCGGGGTTGCATGGCGCGAACCGGTTGGGCGGAAATTCACTGTCCGACCTGGTTGTCTTTGGAAAACGCGCGGGCGAGTTCGCGGCGAAGTTCGCGAAGGAGCATAGCGCGGGCGCGATCGACCAGGCACGCGTGGATGAAGTTGCGAAAATGGCCTTGGAACCGTTCGAGCGGGGCGTAGCCGGCGAGAATCCGTTTGCCGTCCAGCATGAATTGCAGGAGATGATGCAGGACCTGGTGGGCATCGTGCGCGTGGAATCGGAAATGGAGAGCGCGCTGGGGGAAATAGCCAAGCTGAGGGCTCGCGCGGGGAAGGCAGGCATCGCGGGGAATCGCGAATATAACAATGGATGGCACACGGCGCTCGATCTGGATAATCTGCTGACGGTTTCAGAAGTCATCACCAGGGCTGCCATCGAGAGGAAAGAGAGCCGTGGCGCGCATTTCCGCGACGATTTTCCGGACAAAAGCGAGGATTGGGCGAAATACAATCTTCGGGTGACGAAGGATGCGGATGGCTCCCCCAAAGTCGAAAGAGTGCCGACAAAACCGCTGACGGATGAGATGAAGCAAGTGATTGAGGAGAACAAATGACGAGTATCGGTGCCTCTGTCCGCTCCCTGACGAGAGGAGAATGAGTAGTGGCCACGGCGATCTTTAAAATCTGGCGCGGCGACGCATCGGGCGGCGGGTTCAAGGAGTACAAGACCGAGGTCGAGGCCGGCATGGTGGTGCTCGACGCCGTACATCGCATTCAAGCCACGCAAGCCAACGATATGGCCGTACGCTGGAACTGCAAGGCGGGGAAGTGCGGCTCGTGCTCGGCCGAAATCAACGGAAGGCCGCGGCTGATGTGCATGACCAGGTTGAGCACCATCGACTTGAACGAGCCGATCACAGTGGAGCCCATGCATACCTTCCCCAGGATTCGCGATCTGGTGACCGACGTCTCGTGGAATTACCGGGTGAAGGAACGCATCAGGAAGTTCAACCCCAAGCCGGCCGAGGCCGACGGTACGTGGCGGATGCAGCAGGCCGACGTCGACCGCGTGCAGGAGTTCCGCAA
>CAVVNE010000100.1:0-5002 GCA_963749245.1 Bryobacterales bacterium | reverse complement strand
GCAGTTCGTAATCCTCGCCGCCGTGAAACGCCCTTTCCACTGTCGCGCCCTTCAACACCGGCACCCGATCGATCTCCGCCGCCACTCCAGAAGCAACGCACAGCCGATGCAGATCCAGCGACAACCCGTCGCTCAAATCGATGCACGCCGTCGCCACGCCACGCAGACTCTTACCCAGCGCCAGCCGAGGCTCAATCCGCCGATCCCAGGCCTTCCCCAATTTTCCCGACACGAAAATCGAATCGCCCACCCGCGCCCCATCGCGCCGCAACGCCTTCCCCCGCGGAGCCGACCCACACACCATCACATCGCAGCGAATTTTTTCGTCCCTCGCCAGATCGCCTCCCGCGAGCGTGGTGCCCGTCCGTCTCGCGAGCCGCAGCAGCCCTCGATAGAACTTTTCAATCCACTCCGTATCCGCAGCCGCCAGCGCGACCAAACAGAACCGCGGCTCCCCGCCCATCGCCGCGATGTCGCTCAAACTTCGCGCCAGCGCCCTCTCGCCGATCGATGCGGCCTTCTGCGCGCGCGTAAAATGCACCCCCTCGATCATCTGATCCGTGGTAAACAGCAACTCCTCGCCCGCCCGAGGGCCGGTAAATCGCGCAATCGTCGCCGATCCCCAGCGCCATCCCCTCTGCCGGCGCGAGCCGCCGCAGCCGCTCGACCAACTCCAGCTCATTCATGAAACACAAGACCCGACGGCAGCTCTTCGCCGAAAATCTTGTTCATCGCCGCCAGATCGCCGCTCGGCTCCCGATCCAAATCGAGGCCCGGGAACGCCCTCCGCACCACTTCCAGCGTTGCCGCCGGCAAATCGCGCGTCAAATCCCCCGTGCGACGCGCCAGCGCCGCCACCGCGTCCTCCGCTTTCTGGATTTTCAGCAGCGGCTCCAACCATCGCGATACCGTCGACGCCGGCAATACCTGATTAATCGGCCCATAGAACAACTTCCGCGCACCCAGCCGAGCCAGACACCATAGCCCCGTATCGACGAAATCGCCCTTCGCGACGCGCGCGACCAGTTCATCTCCCAAATGCGTCTTCGTCTGAATCGGCAGCAGCTCCAGACTCGCCGCCGCTCTCCACATCTCGCGCAGCAAGCTCGGATTCACTCGCGGCCTCTTCGCCGCCCTGGGCAGCAGCGTCGGCGACAATCTCTGAAACACGTCCGTCTGCTGATTCTTATTCAGCCCTCCCGCCACCCGACCCCAGAAAATCCACCACTCAATCTCGTTCTGCACGTGATTCGGAAATTGCAGCCCGCTCGCGTAAACCCTCCGCGCCTGCTCGATCCGGTAATCGTCGCCCGGAAACCCAAATCCCGGCCGTAGACAAAATCCGCACAGATTCAGCCACCGCAACTCGTGCGCCGCGCTCCTCTTCCGACCCTCTGCCAGGTCGATCATCGCGTCGCCCAGCTTCCGGATCGCTGATACCGGCCATGAATTTCGGCCCAACCCCAGCGCCTGTTCCAGCTTTGCCGGCAACTCTTCCGGCGCAACCGAATCCCCTGCAAACGTGGCCGAAACGAGAGCCAGCGCGTTCGCCAACGCCTCATCCGAAATCACCGCCGCTGGACGCGACACCGCCTGAGCAGCCGAGGCCTTTCTCAATTCGAACTGCAGCCTCCAGCGATGATCCGTCTCTTTCGAATCCGCCCATATCTCCAGCGTACCGACCTCGGTCAGCTTCGCGCCCAGCCGTATCGGCACCAGCCTCTCGCCAGCTTTGCCAAATCGCAGCACCGCGTGCAAAGGCGCATGCAGATGCAGCTCCTCGCGCTCCTCCGGTGAAAACTCCACGACGTCTCCCGATCTGTCCTCCGTCCGGGTCCGCGAACTGTACAACTGAAACGACACGGGCTTGTTGGCGAGAACGTGCAAACTTCCCGGATCGATCTCAATCGTCATACCCTCTTCCGCCCCGCGCGGCACCAGGCACATCGCGCGACCATCGCCAAGCCCGATGAAGTATGCGCGCGGCAGCCCGCCGCGAACCAGCAGCCCCGCGCCTGTCTTGCGAACGTACGAATAATACGCCGCGCCCACCGCGACTGCCAAATCCAAATCCCGATTCTCGAAAATCACCGGACGCCGCCCGTACCAGTGCTCCATCACATCGGCCACACGTTGGCGCAAAATTTTGGGGATAAAAAAGCCGCCGTTGAACAGAATCGCGTCCGGACGCGCGTCGCCCGCGCCTGCCAGAAACGCCGCCAGATGGCGCGTCACCGCCGGATCGGAAACCAAAGGCAGCCCCAACTCGCGATACAGGCTCTTGTCCTCCTCCTTCGGCCTGTCCGTCAATTCGCAGCCCGGCAAAAACCCATCCAGCGCCAGTTCCAGCACTTCCTCGCGTGTGATCTCCGTCTTCAGCGTTCCGCCAACCAGCGACGATCCCGCGCCCAGCACCGTAACTTCGACGCTCTTCAAGTTTTCTTCCGAGAGCAGCCGCTCTTTGGCCGCCGCGCACTGCCTCCGCAACCCGCTCCTCTGCCGGATCGACAGCGTCTTCGCGAGCTTCGCCTCCACCAGCCACCCCAGCGTCAAATCCAGATTGTCGCCGCCCAGCAGCAGATGTTTTCCTACCGCCGTGCGCGTAAAATCCACCCGGTCGTTCTCGCGCGAAACGCGAATCAGCGTGAAGTCGCTCGTCCCCCCGCCCACATCGCACACCAGCACGATCTGCCCATCGAACAGACTTTTCTGCGACCTCGCCAGATCGTTCGCGATCCACGAATAGAACGCCGCCGCCGGCTCCTCCAGCAGCGTCAACTGCTCGATCCCCGCCTCGCGGGCCGCCGCCACCGTCAACTCCCGAGCCTCTTCGTCGAAACTCGCCGGCACCGTCAGCACCACGTTCTGCTCACCCAGCGGCGACCCCTGCTCTTTTCCCAAGCCCCGGCCAGATGCCTCAGAATCCTCGCCGACACATCGACAGGCGACAAAACCCGTCCGCCCTCCTGCGCATCCCAGGGCAGAATCTTCGCCGTCCGGTCCACCTCCGGATTCGACAGCCAGCTTTTCGCCGAATGAATGGATTTCGTCGGCACCAGCGCGCCCTGCTCCCGCGCGTACACGCCGACATACTCCTGATCGCCCAAATAAAGAAACGACGGCAGCGTGCGCCGTCGCCTCCACGCGCCCCTGCGCCACCGTTTGCGGTACATCCAGGACATGAATCGTTGGAAAATCCGTCTCCGCCGCTTCCTGTGTGTCGATGTATGCGAGAGCCGAGTTGGTCGTACCGAGATCGATGCCGACGTTCATCGGCTACTCGACTTCGATCTCAGCCGGCGCCAGAATATTTCCCGGCGGCAACGCAGGCAGGTCCACCTTTTCCGCCTTCCATCCCTTATGCCGCAGCAATCCTCCCGCCGCCTTGCCGCTTGGAGGAACATTGCCCACCAGTTTCATCGCCGCCGCGGCAAGCCCTTCCGTCTTTGTGAAGTCTCCCTCCACGCCGTCGATCACCGGTTGCAATTTTAAATATCTCTCGAGCGTTTGCCGCGATTGCGTTTGCACGTCGCGCACCGCCGCCCCCACCTGTTCGTCCGAATATGCGGAGATATCCTCCATCAGAAAATCCACCAGCCGCGCGTCACGCTGCAACACGGAAAGCATCTGCACCGCCCCATCCGCCGGCCCTGACTGAGGCGGCGCGGGAGTCACCTTGATCGGAATCACCTTCGAATACCCGAACGCCTGCGCGATATCCGCCGGCAGCACGCCATTAAAAAGGATAGAAAAGAAACTACGAAATGCCTGTGAAATTCGATTCAAAATTTGTACCTACCGTTATTCTAGAGTCTTTGACCCGCGTGCGAAAACTCGCGAAAAGTGGGGACAGACTACTCTGTCCCAAGGCGCGTACAACTCCCGTGAAAACGCCCAGCAGCCCGACGCCGCGTGGACAGAGCGGTCTGTCCCCATTTTTCGCCCTGTCCCAAGAGCTTCTCCGGCCCTAACCCCCCTACCCCTTCACCACCGTCGCTTCCCGCAACTTTGCCAGCTCCTTCCGCGCGATGTTGGCCCAGTGGCTCGCCGGATCCAGCTTCAGATAATTCGTCCAGTGCTGCACCGCCCTCATAGTCTGATTTGACCCCTGGTATAACAGCGCCAGGTTGTAATGCGCGTCCGCGTAATTTGGCGCGATCCGCAGCGCGGCCTGATAATGCTCCACAGCCTTCGCCCTTTCCCCTCGCTCATCGTACAAATTCGCGAGATCGAAATGAGCCAGTGCGTATTCCGGATCCACTTCCAGGGCTTTTTCGTAAAACGTCTTCGCCTGCGTGAAGTCCCTGCCATTGAAATGAATCGTCCCCAGGTTCACCAGCGCGCCCGCCGAATGCGGGTCCAGGTCAATCGCCTTTTCGTAAGCCTCTATCACGGGCTCCATCGCCGACCCGGTCTGCTCCAGCTCCAAACCCCTCTGAAACCACCGCTCCGCCGTCGCCCTCCGCTCGCGCTCCTCCACCTCCGGATCCTTCGCCGGAAACTCCAGCATCCGCCGAAGCTCCACCTGGTCGAAGTTCATCAGCAGTTGTCCGGACTCGGCATCCATCGCCTTGCCGTCGATCTCCACGCGCACTTTCTTGCCGTCCGCGTACAGCTTCAGCTCGGTCAGAGGATTCCCGACATTCTTCAGCTTCTTCGACAGCGCCGTCAGCGCGCGCCGGATCTGCATGGGAGGCACGCGATCGCCCCGCAGCTTGACCAGCGTGCGCAGCGCCAACAATTCGAGAAACGTATAAGCGGCGTGATGCGCAACCAGCTTCTGCTCTTCCCAGCTCTTCAGTTGTCGCTCAGAAATACCGACGAGCCGCCGCGCTTCCTCGCGCGTATACGCTTGCTTGGCCACGGGACCGGACACTTGATAATAAATGTTATCAATTCCGTGTGGCGCGAGCTTCAGAGGCTGCGGAAAAAGTCGATTTCGACCACCGCTTCCTGCGGTCGCGGCTCGGTAAGCGGTTGATTTCATGCGGCGCCCATTCCG
>CAVVNE010000099.1:0-47851 GCA_963749245.1 Bryobacterales bacterium | reverse complement strand
ACCCCGTCCCGTCAGGGCGGGGACTTGGCTACTTTTCGCAATAAAGTACTTGACAATCACCAGCGGCGACGCTATCATCGTTTCCATGGCATCGGTTCAACCCATCCGCCCTGGGCGATCCCCGGAACCCATTCCGCTGCACGCCCACGCGATGGACAATCTGCAGTACATCCGGGAGACGATGGAGCGCGCCGGATCGTTTACGGCCGTCCCGGGCTGGGGCGGCGTGGCGATGGGCCTGACGGCGTTGGCGTCGGCGTTCCTGGCGTCGAGGCAAGCGACCACGCGCGCGTGGCTCGAAACTTGGCTGGTGGAAGGATCGCTGGCGATCGCGCTCGGCATTCTGGCGATGTGGCGCAAGGCGAGCGCGGCGGGATTGCCTTTGTGGTCGGCTCCGGCGCGAAAATTCGTGTTCAGTTTCGTGCCTCCGCTGATTGCGGGCGGCGCGGTGACGGTGGTGCTGTGGCAGGCGGGATTAACGGGCGCGATTCCGGGCGTCTGGCTGATGCTCTACGGCACGGGGGTGATCACCGGGGGAGCGTTCTCCGTCCCGATTGTGCCGGTGATGGGCGCGTGCTTCCTGGGCGTAGGCGCGCTGGCGACGTTCCTGCCCGCGGCGTTCGGCGATTTCTGGCTGGGGCTCGGCTTCGGCGGGCTACATATTTTATTTGGATTTATTATTGCGAGGCGGTATGGCGGCTAAAAGCACTCTGGCAAAACAAAGCGCGGACCGGCCGGGGCTGGCGGTGGTTCAAACACCCGGCTCGATCCCGGATCTGGACCGGCTGATTCACGAGCGCATCCGGCTTGGAATTGTCAGTGCGCTGGCAGCCAACTCGTCGCTGACCTTCAACGACTTGAAGCGCTTGCTCAAAACAACCGATGGGAACCTGAGCGTCCACGCGCGCAAGCTGGAAGAGGCGAAGTACATCGACTGCGTGAAATCGTTCGAAGGCCGCATGCCCAAAACCGAATACTCGCTGACCGCCACGGGGCGCAAGGCGCTGAACAAATATCTGGACCACATGGAAGCTCTCATTGGCGCGATGCGGCCGCAAGAATCCTCTGCCGGACACAGCGCATGAGCAAGCTACACGTTGCGATCATCATGGACGGCAACGGCCGCTGGGCGAACGCGCGCGGGCTGCCGCGCATCGCGGGGCATCGCACGGGAGCGGACGCGGTGCGGCGCACGGTGGAAGCGGCTCCCGGGCTAGGCGTTTCGGTGCTGACGCTGTACGCGTTTTCAGCCGACAACTGGCGGCGCCCGGCGCGTGAGGTTTCGGCGCTGATGAAGCTGCTGGGGCATTACCTGGTCCGCGAGACGGATCGCTGCGTGGAAAACGGCGTGCGGCTGCAAGCTATCGGCCGGCGAGACCGCCTTCCGGCGGCGCTGGTGTCCCTGCTCGAAGAAGCGGAGCAAAGGACCGCGCACGGATCGAAGCTGCATTTGCGCCTGGCCATCGATTATTCGTCGCGGCAAGCGATCCTCGATGCGGTTCGACGCGACAGGGCTCATACCGAAGAAGCGTTTTCCAAGGCGCTGGGGCCCGACGTCGATCTGCTGATCCGCACCAGCGGCGAGCAGCGGCTGAGCGACTTCCTTCTTTGGGAATGCGCTTACGCCGAGATGGTGTTTACGCGCCGCATGTGGCCGGATTTTTCGGAAGACGATTTGTCAGCCGCGATCGAGGAGTATCATCGCCGGGACCGGCGGTTCGGCGCGGTGGCGGCAGAGAAGACGCTGCGGACGGCTTGAGCGGCGGATGCCGAGCGTTATCCCCTCCTTCACGAGTCTGTGTGAAAACTGCCATGGGCCTGGCAAGAATTTCGTGTGGGGCGGGCTAATTAGCCGGCAGCCTGCTTCCAGCAGGCTTTTCGTTGCTGCAAACTAGAGCCGCCCAGAGGGCGGCTGCCGGCTGATAGCCCGCCCCACATTTGAAACTGGGTTTTTCACACAGACTCTCACTATGTCCCCGGCTTGAGCGCGGTAGAATAGTCGGCGATGACACGCCGCGACGCAACTTCTCTCCTCACCGCCGCCTTGACCACCTCGTCCGCCTGGAGCGCGCCTT
The DNA here is from genome assembly GCA_963749245.1 of Bryobacterales bacterium. Lineage (GTDB taxonomy): Bacteria > Acidobacteriota > Terriglobia > Bryobacterales > Bryobacteraceae > Palsa-187. The sequence goes on along the minus strand of CAVVNE010000099.1, from coordinate 45,776 downwards.
CCGCGAAAACCGGCGGCACGCTGCTGGTGGCGAATAAAGGCGACCGCACCCTGGGGATCGTCGATCCCTCCACCGACAAACAAGTCATGGCCGTTGCCGAAAACGGAGTCACCGGCCATGAAGTCACCGCGTCGCCCGACGGCAAGACCGCTTACGTTCCCATCTACGGGAATTCGGGCGTGGGAAAGCCTGGCACCGACGGCTCCAACATGATTGCCGTCGATATCGCATCGGGAAAAATCACGGGCAACCTCGACTTCGGTCACGGCGTCCGGCCGCACTGCGCTCATTTCGGGCCGAAAAACGGGCTCCTCTACATCTCCACCGAACTTGACAAGACCATTTCCATCATCGATGCGAAGAAGCTGAGGATCGTTGGGACAGTGCCGACGGACCAGCCGGAATCGCACATGTTCGTGATCGCTCCGGACGGGAAGCGCGCCTATACCGCGAACGTCGGGCCGGGCACCGTGTCGGTTCTTGACCTTGATGCGAAGAAGACTCTCAAGGTGATTCCGATCTCGTCCAACACGCAGCGGATTTCGATTTCGGTGGACGGCAAGATGGTCTTCACGTCGGATCAGGCGAAGCCGCGGCTGGCGGTGATTCATACGGCGACGGATAAAGTCGAGCACTGGGTGGACTTGCCGGGGCTCGGATACGGGACCGCTCCGACGCCGGATGGAAAATGGCTGGTAGTGGCGGTGCCGACTGTGAATAAAGTCGCGATTGTGGATCTTAAAACGCTTAAGGTCGAGCACACCATGGATGTTCCCAAGGCTCCGCAAGCGGCCGTCGTTCGGCCCGATGGAACATTCGCCTACGTCTCGTGCGATTCGGCCGCCAAGATTGCGGCCATCCGGACATCGGATTGGACAGTCGCGCATTATATCGACGCGGGCAAAGGCGCCGACGGATTGGCTTGGGCAGCGGGCGCGTAAAATGTGGGGCGGTTAATCTCGGGTGCAGCCTGCTTTCAGCCAGCTTGTGGATCGTCCACCAAGAGCCGCCCGGAGGGCGGCTGCCGGCTGATAGCCCGCCCCACATCTGAAACTGGAGTTTTCACTGGGGATGCGAGGGGCACCTGACTTAATTCTCCGATGGCTTTTCGGCTCCCTCGATCACTAGGATCTCGACTGGTCCCTTTCGAGGCTCCAGTTTCAGCCCCAGTTGCTCCTGCACCGCGGAAAACAGCGACGCGCCAGGCCGTGACGCGATCTCCGGCTCGTCCGGCCGAACGTTTTCGTCTGGCGTCCATTCCATTTTGACTTCATAAGTGCCCTGAAGTCCTGTCCGATCAAGGACAATTCGTTCGAGCCAGTTGGAAAAAACATTGGCCAGGGCCGCCATTGTCGTGTGCGTGTCGAGCGAGCCCCGCCGGACCTGGAAAGAACGGGATTGCTCTTTCGCCTGCTGAAACTTGGGGCCATTCTTGCCCACCACCAGCCAATAAATGGGGAGTTCCTTGCTCTGCCGATGGAGCTTCAACTGGAAGCGATCGGCAAGAAGCGCTTGAATCATCGCGAGCCTCTCAGAGGCGCTCGGATTGCCCGCGGCTTTCGCCTCCACGTCGAAACGAGCCGAGTCGATCCACTTCGGGCCCCCGGAAATCTGGAAACCCTTGACGTCGTACGCCACGCGCAGGAGGCCCTTGAGCGTTATATTCGTCGCCCGGAATCTGCCTCCCGGTTGGAACTCAATTCTTTGGTCGGCGCTCCCGGGCGGAGTAGGCTTCACGGACGCAGCTTCGAACTCCGTCTGTGGATACGCAAGTCCTGCTGCGAACGCGACCCAAAGCAATCTCATTTATACGACGAGAATACTACGACGGCTTTCGTATAGTCAACCTTACTCGTAGCGAAGCGCTTCCATCGGATCGACCCGGGTTGCTCTCCTTGCGGGCAGGTAGCACGCGAGCAGCGCGACGGCTGTCAGAAATAAAGCAACTCCACCAAAGGTCAAAGGATCGAACGGACTGACGCCATACAGCAGCACCGACATCAACCGCGACGCCGCGGCGCACGCGGCTAACCCGATCACAAGCCCCAGGATCACCGGTCGCATCCCCTGCCTGAGGATCAGGCTGAGAATTCCTTCCGGCTTCGCGCCCAGCGTCATGCGGATTCCGATTTCGCGGATACGGCTTGAGACAGTGTAAGAAACGACGCCGTAGATTCCGAGCGAAGCCAGCAACAGACCCAGCACGCCAAGCGCCGTGGTCATATACGCCAGGATGCGCGAAGGCAGACGCCATTTATCCAGATTCTCTTCGAGAGGCTGGGCCTTCACAATGATGTTCGCGTCGAGCGAGTGGGCCGTTTCGCGAATGAGTTTCGCGGTGGCCGCGAGGTTTCCGTTGGCGTGGATGAGCAGGCTCATGTGCTTTTGATATTCAAGCGCCGCGGGGAAATAGAAGAAGGTCTTCTCGACGTGCATCAAATCGGTGGAGCGGATGTCCCTAGCCACGCCGATGACTTCATAGGCGGTCTTCTCCTTTCCCATCCGAAACAGTTTGCCGAGCGGCTCCTGATTCGGCCAAAGCCGCCGGGCGGTCGCCTCGGAGATCACGGCCACGGGCGCGCCGCGCCGGCTTTCGGCTTCCGTAAATCCGCGACCGCGCACCATGGGTATCCCGAGCAAGGAGAAGAACTCGGGCGACACGTGGTTGAACCGAACCTGCTGTCGGCCCTCAATTCCGTCGATCTCGACCACCGTTCCGTAGCTGGACCCTTCGAGCGGCACGACCACCACCTGGCTGATCGCGTCCACGCCGGAAATCGCGGAGACTCTTTCCATCAACTGGCGATGGAACGGGAGAGCGCGCGTGTCGTCGTAACCCTCCTGCTCCAGATCGAAGGAAGCGGCGAGCACTCCCTTCATGGAGAACCCGGGATCAAGCGTTTGCGCGGACTGCAAGCCGCGGGCGAGAAGCCCGGCGGCGATCAGCAGGACCATGCAGGTCGCGATCTGGGCCGCCACCAGAACGTTGCGAAGCCATCCTCGTGAAAGGCGCCCGGCGAATCCCGAGCCTTCTTCCTTGAGCGCGGAGACCAGATCGGGCCGCGTGGCCTGAAGAGCGGGCGCGAGACCGAACGCGATCCCGCTGATGGCGGAAACGGCAACGGCATAGAAAAGAACACGCAGGTCGGGGGTGAGGTTCAGCTCGATAGGGGGAATCGCCGCGGGAAGGCTCGACATCACCAGGTGGAAAAGCGCCTGGAACGTCCAGACGGCGAGAACCGTTCCGAGCATTCCGCCGGCGAGCGAGATGAGCAGGCTTTCGGTGAGAAGCTGGCGCACCAGCCGCCCTCTGCTGGCGCCGGCGGACAGCCGAATCGCGATTTCTTTCTGACGCGCGGCGGCGCGGGAGAGCAGCAGGTTCGCGACATTGGCGCACGCGATCAGCAGCACCAAGCCAACCGCCAGCAGCGCCACCGTGCCTCCGGTAAGGATGATGCCGCGGGCCTCCGGTTCTCCCAAAAAATTGGCGGTGTCGACATTCAGCGTGGTCGTGCGGCCAGGGTAGGACTGGTCGATGCGCCCGGCGATCACCGCGAGATCGGCATGCGCGCGGGCGATGGAAACGCCAGGCTTGAGACGCCCGATCATTTCGAGCCAGCTCAGGTTGGTTTCCGCAACCCTGGTCGTTCCGGGGATCAGCGTCGGCTGCATCACGACGGGAGCCCAGATGCTGGCGGGCAGAATGGACGTGCCTTCGAAGCCCTTGGGTGCGACTCCGATGACGGTGAACGCGCGGCGGTTGAGTTGAATGATCGAGCCGACGACGTGAGGATCGGCATGAAACTGAGAATTCCAGAACGAGTTGGAAAGAATCGCCACGGGAGCGCCGTCCCAGGTTGCGCATTCGCCCGCTGAAAACTCGCGTCCCAGGGCAGGCGCGCGGCCGAGAACAGAGAGGTAGTTGCAGGAAACGAGCTGAACTTCGACGCGTCTGGCGTCCGCGCCTCCCATCGACACTGTGGCCGTGGCGGAAACAGCTAGGCCGCTAAACACTTCGTTGTGGTCGCGGTAGTCCTGATATTCGGGATAAGAGAAGTAGCTGATCGACCCGCTTGTGTTGCGGCCGACTTTTCCCCGGAACGATTGATAGACGCCGACCACCCTTCCCGCGTCGGCGACAGGCAGAGGGCGGAGCGCAATGGCGTTCAGAATGGTGAAAATGCCGGTATTGACGCCGATCCCCAATGCCAGCGCAAGCACCGCGACGATCGCGAAGCTGGGATGTTTGCGCAGCGTGCGGATGGAGTAGCGAACGTCCTGCCACAGATCGGAGAAAAATGTCATCGGATTTCCTTTCGGTTCGAGATGATCGAGGCTCTCAAAGCGGGAACTGATGGTGCTGAAAGTTTGCTGCCAGAACCAGGTGCGGGAACGGCGTTCCTGAAAAAACTCCTCAAAGAGGTCTCCTACGATCGATTCGTAGTGCGCTTTGGAAAGGCGCAGGCGAAGGAGCAGGCAGGCGAGTCCCGGTGGCTTTCGCATGTTCATACCTTTTGCAGGTCGAGGCCTTCGAGCATCGTGGCCAGAGCCTTTTGGGAGCGCTTGACGGCTTTCAGGCCCAGGGGTTCCACGCGAAAGAAGCGCTTGGAGCGGCCGCCGCGCTCAGCCGTCGGCCCGGCGAACCAGGAGGCGACGTAACCCTTGGCTTCCAGCCGATCGAGAGTGCTGTAGAGGGCTCCCACCGTGACGGCGCGCTTGCTACGCTGCTCAATCTCGTGGCGGATGGGAACGCCGTATGCGTTCTTTTGAAGACGAAGAACGGCGAGCAGGACAATCTGCTCGAACTCGCCGAGGTATTCGCGGGAGGGCATATGTTCTACAGAGTAGAGTACGTGCGCCCGCTCCCGCAAGTTCCGTATTTTTGGGTGGTGCCGGCAGGCTGATCGCCCACCCCGCATTTGCTAAATGAACATCTCCTCGTCGGCAGTGGCCTGCTCCGGGGTGGGGCGTCCGCCGCGCATGAGGTAAAAAATCGCGGTCCGCACGCCGGCCGCCACGCCCTGAATTTCGCGCAGCGGCACCATGATGCCGCTCTGCACCGTGGCCACCGTTTCCTGCGCGCGCGACATCGTCTCGTCGATCACCATTTCGGCGTGCGCCAACTGGTTGTGCGCCCGGGTGGAGGCGTCCTCCAGCACTCCGTCGATGCGCGCGAGCTGGGTCCGTGTCACATCCAGAATATCGCTGGCTTTCAGCGTGATTTCATGGATCTGCTTACGGCTCATATCGAGCGTGGCGGTGGAACTTTCGACCAGCGTTTCCACCTTCGGCAGCATGGATTCCACCTTGGGGATCACGCGTTTGACCTGCTCCTCGGTGGCCCGCGCCGATTTGTAGATGCCGAAAAGCATGCCCGCCTGAATGCACAGCGCGATCGCTGCGACGCCGGTGAAAACCGCCATAATGATGATCAGTTGATTTTCCATTAGTCGCCCGGCGTGCTGGTCGCCTCCCGGTAAGCTTGCTTGCCGGCCTCGACCGCCGCGGCCAAGTTGTCCTTCTGCTTCTGAAGGGTCTGTTTACTGCGCTCCAGCGTCTCCGCGGCAGTCTCTTTCAGATTGTCCGCCCGCTGCTTCACATAATCGGTGCCTTCTCCCGCTTTGGCGCGCAGGAACTCTCGCGTTTCCGCTCCGGATTTCGGGGCGAAGAGCACGCCCACGGCAACTCCCAGGCCGAGTCCCAGGAAAAAATAAGACAGCTTGTTGTCGTCCTCCATGTTGCGTCACTCCTTTCCTATAATCAATCACAGCATACCAAATGGCTAAGCCGCTCGACCAAAATGGTTTGATGACGTTCGCCGCGCGGGCTCTTTCGGCGCGAGCGTTGACCGTTTCCGAGCTTCGGGAAAAGTTGAAGCGGCGGGCGGCGGAGGCGGCGGACGTCGATCATGTGCTGGCGCGTTTGAAAGAGGCCGGTTATCTGAACGACCAGCGCTTCGCCGAATCCTACGCCGGCTGGCGGCGGGACGATGGCGGGTTTGGAAAAACGCGTGTGCAGCGCGATCTGATGGCCCGCAGGGTCGCGCCAGCAGTTGCGAAGCAGGCCGCCGAGGCTGCCTTTCGGGGAACCGACGAAGTCGCGATGATCGAGCGGTTTTTAGCGCGGAAATATCGCGGCAAGGACTTGAGCGCTCTGTTAAAAGAGGAAAAACATCTGGCGTCGGCGTATCGGAAACTGCGGACGTCGGGATTCAGCACGGGGAATTCGGTGAGGGTGCTGAAGCGTTACGCTGAGCAGGCGGAGATGTTGGAGGACGTCGAAAACGAGCCCTGAGGTCCTCGCACCTGTCCGGATGCTGACGCATGACGGTTCACACTACCGCGCAAGGGTTCGATAGTTCGCCGATTTCGGCGATTCTTATCGTCACGATATCGCCTGGGGCCAGGGCGGCGTCTTCCTTGACGATGATTCCGGTGCCGGTCAAGACCACTGAACCCGCTGGAACCGGGTTGGCCCGAAGCAGATATTCGACCAGCGTCTCGAAAGTCCTTCCCAGGCGTGAGATGGGAGTTGCGCCGGAGAAAACTTCTGCATCGGCGCGGCGGACGGTGCAGGTCATTTCGAGCGCACGTGCGTCGACGATTTCGTCCACCGTCACGATCACCGGGCCCAGAGCGCAGCACGCGGTATAAGTCTTCGATTGCGGCAGATAGAGAGGATTTTCGCGCTCGATGTCCCAGGCCGAAACGTCGTTGGCCAGCGTATAGCCCAGAATTTTTCCCTTCGCGCCGAGGACCAGCGCCAGTTCCGGCTCGGGCGCGGTGAATTTCGAATCGCTGCGGATGCCGATGGGCTGGCCGGGGCCGACGCAGACTCGGGCGGTGCCTTTGAAGAAGATTTCGGGGCGTGGGCTCTTGTACACGTGCGCATAAAAGCCTTCGCGCGTGCCGTGTTCGGCGTCGCGGAAGGAGGCGCTGGTTTCGTAGGTGCATCCGCAGCCCCAGACTTCGCGGGGTTGCAATGGAATCAGAGGCTCGGCCAAGACGGCCTGGCGTGTGGCAAGGATGGCGGCCAGTTCAGGCAGCGTCTTGCCTTCTTTTTCAGACTGGCCGATCAGGTCCAACAGCGTGTAATCGGGGATGGGGCGCGCGGCTGTGCCGTTGAAGATCGCGGCGGTGGTGGCGCCGTTCCACTTGATTTGTCCTAGTTGCATGTGGTCTTTCTTGAACCGCGCACAACGCATTCGCTGTGCGCTCCTTTAATACGAAAAATGGGGACAGACCGCTCTGTCCACGGCCGCTCTGTTCGACTCGGCACTTTCATCTGGCGGGGACAGAGTGGTCTGTCTCCATTTTTCGGCATCCTCTCAATATTTTAAGTAAATTGTTTTCCAGTCGCTGTAAAAATCCATCGCCGCCGGGCCCTGTTCTTTCGGACCGAAGCTCGAGTCTTTGGAGCCGCCGAAGGGGAGTTGATACTCGACGCCGGCGCTGGGCAGGTTCACCGTCAGCAGCCCGGCTTCGGCGCGTTGCACGAACTCGAAGACTCGGGAGATATTCGACGTCTGGATCGACGATGACAGGCCGAACGGAATTTCGTTGGCGATGCGCATGGCGTCTTCAAAATCCGAGGCGCGCATGACGGCGAGCACGGGACCGAAAATCTCTTCCTGCGCGATAATCATTTTTTCGGTGACGCCGGCGAAGATGGTCGGGGCGACAAAAAAGCCTTTGTCGTAATCGCCGCCAGTGAGGCGATGGCCGCCACAGAGCGGCTCGCCTGCTTCCTTGCGGCCGATATCGATGTACTTGAGGTCGGTATCGAGCTGCGACTGGTCGACCGCGGGGCCGATATCGATGCCGGCTTCGAGGCCGTTGCCGACTTTGAGTTTTTTCGTACGCTCGACCAGCGCGGCCAGAAACCGGTCATAGATCGGCTCTTCGACGATCACGCGGCTGGTGGCGGTGCATTTCTGGCCAGTGGAGAAGAACGCGGCGTTGACGGTGTTTTCGACCGCCTGTTCAAAGTTCGCGTCGGCCAGCACGATGGTCGGGTTTTTCCCTCCCATTTCAAGCTGGATTCTCAGCCGACGCTTGGAGGCTTCCGCATGCAGCCATTCGCCGACGCCGCAGGAGCCGGTGAAGGAGACGGCCTTCAGCCCGGGAGCGTTGATCAGGGCTTTGCCCAGGGTTCCGCCCGATCCTGCAACGAAATTTACCACGCCTTTCGGGATGCCCGCTTCGCGGCACGCTTCGACGATGCGCCAGGCCGAAAGAGGCGAGACCGACGCCGGCTTGACGACGATCGTGTTGCCGCAGATAAGCGCGGGAGCCATTTTCCAGGCCGGAATCGCGATGGGGAAATTCCACGGCGTGACGAGACCGACGACGCCGACGGGCTTGCGCTGCGCCCACATGTGGACGCGGTCGCGCTCGGAGGCGACAACGGGGCCGGGCATGCGCGAGCCTTCTCCAGCGAAGTAGCGAAAAATGTTGATCGCCCGGCGCACCTCGCCCTTGGCTTCGGGCAAAGTTTTTCCTTCCTCGCGCGTCATTTCTTCGCCGAGCTGGTCGAACTTACGTTCCAGTCCGTCGGCGACGCGGTAAAGCAGCGCGCCGCGCGCTGGGGCGGGCATGGCGCTCCAGGCGGGGAGAGCGCTTGATGCCGCTTCGACGGCGTCGGCCATGTCCTGGGCGGAGCCGGAGACGAATTCGCCGACCAGGTCCGAGGTGTCGGCAGGGTTGCGATTTTCGAATGTCGGGCCGGGGACCCATTGGCCGTCGATGTAGTTTTGGAATGTCGGTGAGGGCATTGTTTGTTTCTTATTTGGCCGCCGATGAACGCGGATGAACGCCGATCAAGCAGCCTAGAACTTCACCTTGGGCGCTTCCTTCGCCGCCGCGTCGGCCTTGAAATAAGCGTCTTCGCGATGGAATCCGAACATCGATGCGGCGATGTTGTTGGGGAACAGTTCGATATCGGTGTTGTATTTCTGCACCGTCTCGTTGTATTTCCTTCGCTCCACGGCGATGCGATTTTCGGTACCGGAAAGTTCATCCTGGAGGTGCAGGAAATTTTCGTTCGATTTGATGTTGGGATAATTCTCCACCACGACCATCAGGCGGCTGAGTGCGCCGGTCAACTGGGCGTCGGCGTCCACTTTCTCCTTCTGCGTCTGGGCGCCCATCATGGCGGCGCGGGCCTTGGTGACGGAGTCGATCACCTGCTGCTCGTGCGTCGCGAAGCCTTTTACCGTTTCGACCAGGTTCGGAATCAAATCGTTGCGGCGCTGGAGCACGTTGTCGATCTGGGCGGAGGCGCCCTTGATGGCTTCGCGCTCCTGCACCAGTTGGTTGCGCGATCCCACCAAACTGCCGCCCAGCACCAGGCCGACGATGACCAGAAGTCCGACGATAATCAATGCGATAAATCCCAGTTTCATATGTGTCCCCCGTGTTCCACGGCTTTCGTTTCCAAGCCGTCGACGAATTCGACCAGCCTGCGGATGCACTCCAAATACTGCGCGAACAGCTCGCCAGGATCGCCTGGGTCGACGCCGGATTTGTCTTCTCTCACGTCGAGCAAAATTTCGAATGGCTTTACGTCCATTTGCAACGTCGCGCCCAATTGATGGACCACCGCGCGGCGCTCCGATTTGGCGTGGACATTGGCCACCACCAGGGCATGACGAGCCAGCATGCAGAACGTGGAAACCGAGTCCACGCACAGCTTGAACAGTTTTTCCGGATCCGACAGTACCGCGGCCGCCTGCTGTCTCAAGCGAAATAATTTCGAACGAAGTTCATACTCCACCTGGGCGCGATAATACTTCGAATCGATGTGCACGTCGGCGATGACGTCCGGACCGTACAGCATTTTGCGGCGGTCCTTCATATCGTGAAATTCAATGGGGAAACAATCGGCGGAGTTGTGCACTTCCTCCTCGCTCATCAGCAGGGGCGCGGGGTGTTTGTGCTCGCTCCACCAACGGAAAATGGGCTCGCTTTCGCCGAGCTCACGCGGACCGATCTGTTTGAGGACGCAGAGCACGTTGAGGTTGGAGAATTTGGCGTGGTGATCGGGTGAGGCTCCGGAGCCGTACAGGATCACCGAGACCAGGCGGTCCTGAAAGGCCCGTTCGAGCTTCGTGACCAGTTCTTTTAATTTGTCCATAGTGGTTACCAGTCGCTCGACGATCCGCCTCCGCCGGAGTCTCCGCCACCGAAGCCTCCGAATCCGCCGCCTCCGCTGGAGCCGCCGAAGCCGCCTCCGCCCCAGCCTCCTCCGCCGCGTCCCATCATGTTACCGAGGAACATACCGGTAAGGAAACCGGTGAAGCCTCCGCCGCCGCCGCCGCCCAGCCGGCCGAGCATCGAGAGGACGATGAAAATGCCGATGACAATCAGGGGCCACGGAATCGATGGGCCCCGGCTGACGGTCGTTCGCGTCCGTACCCGAGGGTCGACCGGGAGTGAGACGCCCTTCGCGTTCGCGATCATGGCGCCGAACTGCTGAGCGGCCGCGAGGGCCGCGGGGCCGTAGGTGCCCTGGCGCAGAATAGGACGCAGGCTGCGCATAATGGCTCCGGCGTCGGCGTCCGTGATGACGGGTTCGAGGCCATAGCCGATCTCGGCGCGGTCTTTCTTATCTTTGATGGCGAACAGGAGCAGGACGCCTTCGTCCTTGGGTTTTTTGCCGATGCCCCATTGGTGGTAGAGCTTGTTGGCAACATCGGCGACGTCATCGCCATCGAGCGTGTCGACGGTAACGACGGCCATCTGCGCGCCAGTGGAGCGTTCCAGAATTCCGCAGTAGGCTTCGATGCGCTGTTTGCTGGCGGCGTCCATGGCTTGGGCAAAGTCGTTGACGTAGCCGGTGGGCTTCAGCTTGGTGATGTCGAGGGCAAAGGCGGAGGTGGCGAGCAGGAGGCAGGCCAGAAGACGACCGCTGAAGCCGACACTGCAAGCGGAAGCTCGCGCCACCGGATTGAAGTTCATATGGATCGCAGGAGATCCTGGCGACGGACTTTGAAGCCCTCGAGGCGTCCGAGCATGGCGATGGCGATCTGCTTGGGGTCGAAAAACTGCTGCGCCAGGGCCAGGACTTCGTCGGCGGTGACTTTCTCGATGAGGTCCAACATTTCGTTCAGGGAGAAAAAACGCTTGAAATACAATTCCTGGCGCGCCAGATTGCCCATCCGGCTGGACGTGGATTCGAGGCCGAGCACGTAGGAGCCCTTGAGATGATCCTTGGCGCGCCGCAATTCCTCCGGCGTGACTTTGTGCGTCGCGATCTCGCCCAGTTCGTGAACCACCGATTCGATCACCTTGCCGGCGCTTTTCTGCGCGGTGCCGGCGTAGACCAGCATGCAGCCCGCGTCGCGATACATGGTCAGCTCCGAATACACGGTGTAGGCCAGGCCCTGCTTTTCGCGAATATTCTGGAACAGGCGAGAGCTCATGCCGCCGCCCAGAATCGCATTGAGGATGTAGCAGGCGAATCGCTTTTCATGAGGCATGGAGATGGACGGAACCCCCAGGTACAGGTGCACCTGTTCCAGCGAATTTTTGTTGCGGAACACGAGCGGCGCGTGGGCCTGGGGAGGAATTTCGAGAGAGCGGGTCTTGCGCGGCTTCAAGTCCGAGAATTTTTCCTCCGCGAGCTTTACCAGGCGGCGATGGCTCAAGTTTCCGGCGGCGGTGATAAGGATATTCGAGGGACCGTAAAATTGTTTGTAATATTTTTCGACCTTTTCGCGGTCGAAGGCGCGAATGGTCTGTTTGGTGCCTAAAATGGGGCGGCCCAGCGCATGCCCTTTCCAGAAATTACTGGAAAATATCTCGTGAATGAGGTACTCGGGGTTGTCGACCTCCATTTTCAGCTCTTCGAGGATGACCCCTTTCTCCTTCTCGATGTCCTCGTGATCGAAAAGCGGATTGCGCACCAGATCGGTGACGACGTCGAAGGCTTCGGGCAGATGCTCGTCGAGCACCTTGACGTTGTAGCTGACCAGTTCCTTGGAGGTGAATGCGTCAAGCCCTCCGCCGATCGAGTCGACGGACCGGGCGATCTGTTCGGCCGAGCGGTTTTTGGTCCCCTTAAAAACCATGTGCTCGATGAAGTGGGTCAGGCCGCTCTGTTCCGGCGTCTCCTCGCGGGAGCCGGTGCCGATCCAGATCCCGACGGTGACGCTGCGGACGTGCGCCATCTGTTCGGTAACCACGCGGACGCCGTTGGGCAGGACGGCGCGCTCGATATCTCGGGTCTTGGGCGTGGGCATCTAAAACCTAGCTTACCATGCTAAAATAGCGACATGTCGCAAAGTATTGTAGGGATGGAACTTACTGACATCCAACAGGCTTTGGGGACGTCGGAGCCGAGGTTTCGAGCACGCCAGATTTATGAGGCCGTGTATCGGCGGAGGGTGACGGATCCGGCGGAGATTTCCAATCTTCCCAAGAGTTTAAGGGCCAGACTCGCCTCCGAGTTGCCGCTTGGTTTGCCCGAGATTGAGCGCCGTTACGACTCGACGGACGGAACCCGCCGCTACCTGCTCCGCCTAGCCGACAGGAAGAGCGTCGAGACGGTCTGGATGCCGGAGGGCGAGCGGTCGACGATTTGCATTTCGAGTCAAGTGGGGTGCCCGGTGGATTGCAAGTTCTGCCTGACGGCGTTGTTGGGGTTGGAGAGGCATCTAACGGCGGGGGAGATCGCGGGGCAGGTTTTGCGGGTGGCGTCGGACAACGCGCTGGAGGCGGGCTTTGATCCAAATAAACCAGACCGGGTCAACATCGTAATGATGGGGCAGGGCGAGCCGCTGCTGAACCTGGCCAAAGTGATCAAGGCGACGCGGCTGATGACCGATCCGGAGGGCATGGCGATTTCTCCCCGGCGGATTACGCTGTCGACCTCGGGAATTATTCCAAAGATCGATGAACTGGGGCGCGAGGAAGTGCGGCCGAAACTGGCAATTTCGCTGAATGCGTCGACCGAGGAGCAGAGGCGCGAGTTGATGCCGATCACGCGAAAGTATCATTTGGCGGAGCTTCTTGACGCGTGCCGCCGGTATCCATTGCGGCCATGGGAGAAATTGACGTTCGAGTACGTGCTGCTGAAAGACGTCAACGATACGGACGCCGATGCGCGCCGGGTGGTGAAGCTGCTGGCGAATCTAAATGCGAAGGTCAACCTGATCGCGTTGAACCCTGGGCCCGGGATTCCCTTTTCGACGCCGTTAAAAGAACGCGTGGCTTCATTTCAGGCCATCGTGCGGCGGGCGATGCCGTGTTTCGTGAGGAAACCGAGAGGCCTGGACGTATTCGCCGCGTGCGGGCAGTTGAAGAGGATGGAGACGGGACTCGTGCAGGTCGGGTGATCGCTTTACTTTTCGCTATAATGTAAAGCATGGCGGAAGTAACTCTTTCTTCGAAGAACCAGATCGTGATTCCGAAAGAGGCTCGGGAAGCGCTGGGCGTAAAACCAGGGGATAAGCTGCTGATTACCGTCCATGACGGGAAGGTCATGGCGATCGAACGGCCAATTAAATATCATTTGGCGATTCGAGGCCTGCTGCCCGGCCTATACGGGCCAGATTATTTGAAGAAGGAGCGCGCAAGCTGGAAACGATCCGCCTCGAAGCGATCCTGAGCCGCCATGCCCGCATCGCCCTCGACACGAACGTATTTATTTATTCCCTCGAAAATCATCCCAAGTACGCGGATCTCGCCGATGGAATTCTGGAGTGGGTCGAACAACCCGGGAACCTGGCGGTCACTTCGACCCTTACGATGACCGAGATTTTGGTTAAGCCGTATCGAACTTTAGAAGAACAAGGCGTCCGCCAAGTCTACGAGGTGCTTCTGACCTACCCAAACCTGGAGTGGATTACTCCGGATCTTGAAGTCGCCAACCTCGCGGCGCGCCTTCGCGCTGTCTACCGTCTGGAAACTCCCGATGCCGTGCAAGCCGCCACCGCGATCCGCTCCGGCGCGACCTTGCTGGTGACCAACGACGCGAGCTTCGAACGAATCCCTGCCTTCAAGACCCTACTTCTCGACCGCCTACTTTGACGCCGCGCTCCCCGTCTCGACGTAATTCTTCAGGCGCGTGAACTGTTCCGCCAGCACCATGTCGACGGGCGCGGCCCACGTATTCATGCCTTTCGCAAGATACCCCGTGACAGCGTATATGAGGTCGAGCTTTGTGCCGCCCTCAGCCGGGGCGAGCTGAATCTGCATGCTTCCCGTCGCGGCGAGATTTTGCAGTGGTCCTAACGCGCCGCTGAGAACGAGCCGTTTGCCCGGCGCGGCGTAGATCACTTCCAGATGGCGGACGAAACCATTGTTCGGCAGCTTCTCGCACAAGCACCCGCCGAGGTGGTCTTCGATTCTCAAATTATGAGCGTCCCCGGAAAACGTGTGACCGGCGTTCCACCAATCGCCAACGTTCGAAACCAGGCGCCGGTAAACTTCATCGGGCGCGGCCTTGATGGTGATGGTGCTCTTGATCGTGAATCCGCCGGCCGCGGAATCGACCACTTCGGCGTGGGCGAGAACCGCACTCAACAAGAGCAGAACCTTCACTGCGGCCTCGGCCTCGGCGTCGCGTCGCCATCGATCAGCTTCATCGCCCACTTGGTCGCCTCGCGGTACATCGCCTGAATATCCGGGCGATCGTACACCTCCTCGCGATGGCCGAAAGTCGAATAGAAGACACGGCCCTTGCCGTAAGTCTTCACCCACGCGACCGCGAAATCCTTGTCGGTGCGATGTACGTTCTTGTTCGTCAGGTCGATCTTATTTTCGTCGAGCCGCGCCAGCACGCGGACTTTTTCGCGGGAAAATTCCTTGCTCGGCTGATAGATTTCGTCCATCATCATGAAGGTTTTTGGAAAAGCCCTCATTGCCGGAAAATTGGGATCTTCGACGATGATCGGGGCCATGAACTGACCCCAGGGATGCTGGTCGAAGTACGCGCCCATCATTTCGCCATAGGCGGGCCATTTGTAAAACGTGTCGATGGCGGAGTGGCCGCCGATGATTCCCTTGCCGTCGTCATGAACGAAGGACAGCAACGCGGCCTTCTGCTCGTCGTCGAGAGGCAGTTCGCCGGTGGTGTACAAGTAAATCGCGTCGAAAGTAGTCGAGATTTTTCGCGTTCCCGGCCGGAATTTTCTTTTTCGTGATGAGCTGCGTATCGGTGCGGATGTAAGTATCCCACAGGCCTGTGTCGTGCCCGATCTTCCACATGGTGGCGAGGCCATTCGACACGGAATCGTGCTGAAATCCGTAGACTGCGCCGATCGCCAGCAGCTTCTTCTTTTTCTCAGGAGGGGTCTGAGCGAAAGTCAATGACGCGCACGCCACGAGGGTCAGAAAAGTCTTCATGGTTTCCAGTCCGCGGTAAAGATATTGAACTCGTAATGGCTGGTGGATTTGTAGCTGGATGCGAACACCAGCTTCGCGCCGTCGGGCGAGAACTCCGGAAACGACGTGAAAACACCGTAATCGGTCACCTGCTCCAGGCCCGTTCCATCCACATTGATCAGATATAACTCAAAATCGCTCGAATCGCAGTGATGCTTGTTGGAGCTGAACAGGATTTTCCTGCCGTCCGGCGAGAATGTGGGCGCGAAGCTCGCGCAGCCGAAGTTGGTGATCTGTTTCGTGCCCGAGCCATCGGCATTGGCGACGAACAGCTCCATTTTCATCGGGGCAGTCAGATTTTCTTTCAGAAGTTCCTTGGATTTGGCAGCTTTCTCCGGCGTATCCGGATGATGAGCGCGCCAGACAATCTTCTTCCCGTCGCGCGAAAACACCGCGCCCCCGTCGTAGCCCTCCGACGTCGTGATGCGCTTCTTGTGCGACCCGTCTTCGTTCATGGTCCACAAATCGAGATCGCCCGATTCGAGAGACGTGTAAATAATCTTCTTCGTTTTCCAGTTGATGGTCGCTTCGGCATCGTAGCCCGGCGCGGTGGTCAGCTTTTTCAAAATTTTCCCGGCATCGGTGGCAAGATAGATGTCGAACGTCGGATAGACCGCCCACACGTAGCCCTTGCTGCGATCCGGACGAGCCGGACAAGCATCCCCACCCTCATGCGTAGACGCGTACACAATCGTCTTGTCATCGACAAAATAACCGCAGGTCGTCACGCCCTTGCCGGTCGAAACCATCTTCAAGCCCGATCCGTCGGCCACATTCATTATGTACTGCTGATCGCACTCCCGCCCGTCGCGCGTGGATTGAAAAATGAGTCTCTTTCCATCCGGCGACCAGTAAGCCTCGGCATTCTGCCCCCCGTGGGTCAACTGGTTCAGATTCGCAATGTGCTGCCCGGCGCACAATAACCGGCAACAGGAACAGTAGACGCATAGAACGACCATTGTAAGCCAGAGTCCGGCAAGCCGCTGCGGTACCCTTACCGGATAAGAGGCGGCACAACATATCCGGTTCTGGCTCGAACCACCGCTCGCGGATGGAGCTTCGCGGCGGCGGGGCTTAATTGCACCCGGATCTTCCGTTCCTCTCCCGGCGTGCCCTGCGTTGGCAGCGCGTAGTAAAGGCTACAACGGGTCCGCAGTCGATGCAGCATTTCGCGGAGTCCCTCGGCGGCGTCCTCGGTCTTCAGAATGTCCCCGCCGGTCTTCTCGGCGGCATAACGAGCCCCACGATACGGCGGACCGATCGTAATCACCACCTCTCCGCTATGAACGATCACTCCTAGCACGACCGCGTCGGCCTCCCATAAATCGCGGACCGTGTCGCGCACCATTTCCGACCGGACCGGGACCCCCTTGTCGTCGGTGACGATCACGATCGCGCGCCGCCGGTTGCCGCCCGGCAGGCTCAGCAGCCGTTGCGCCGCACCGCTCAGGCCTCGCTGAATTGAGCAAAACCCCGAATTCCTCGGCCCCGGCTCGCCCTGAAGCAGCGTGCCACCGACGCTCCGCTCCACCGCTCCGAAATCCGCGGTGAAGTCCGAAATCAGTTCGTTCCTGCAATCTCCAGCGGACATCCCAAACGCCATGACGGCGACGCGATCGCCCTCCCGAAGTTCGCTCAGTGCCGTCTGCGCCGCCTCCCTGATCCGCTTCAGATCCGGGCGTACCTGGCGCCGGCAGTCAAATACCAAAACTAGATCGAGCCCCTCTTCGTCGTGTCCGAAGTAAACGATCTCTTGCGGCCTTCCTTGATCCGTCACCCGAAAGCTTTCCTTTTCGAGATCCGCCACCGGCTTCCCGTCCTCTCGAACTTCGGCGTCCACGTGAACCAGCGCGACGTCACTTCGGAAAGCGGGCCGATCCTGTGCGAGAAGCAGGGAAAGGAGGAGTAATCGCATTGTGGCTCGGGCTACCAGCACTTTGGCGGCCAGCGCCCATCCATCTGGCAGTCATGAACTTGAAGCTTGTCTGGGCAGCAGGCCAGGCCCATCTGTGACGCTGCGGCACGCAGGTCAACTCCATGTAGACTGACCATGTGACGCCTCGCGAAAAGTGGTGTGCCGTCATCGCCGCATGCCTTCTCCTGTGCTACGGCAATCTGGCGCTGGCCCCTGCGCGACGTGGGAATTGCTCTTGTTGTTCTCTGTCTTATCGCGATCGCTGGTGTCGGCCGGTTGGGGCTCGGTTTCGTCCGCCCTCCGAGGCCCCCTCGCAATCCTCAAGCGTTTGACGGGCGAGACCCTTTGGAATAACATTGTTATTACAATGAAAACGATACAGACCACCATCCGGCGCATCGGCAACTCTCAAGGCATCGTGATCCCCAAGCCGATCCTCGCACAACTCGGCTTGAACGGCGAGGCGGAGATGACCATCGAAGGCGGCGCTCTAGTATTGCGTCCGCCGTCCCGTCCCTCGCGCTCCGGCTGGGCCGAGGCGGCCAGGAAAATCGCCGACGCGGGTGACGACGAACTTGTGCTGGGCGAATTCGGCAACGAGTCAGACAAGGATCTGACTTGGTAAAGCGCGGCGAAATCTGGCTGATCCGCCTGGACCCCACCATCGGGAGCGAGATCAGGAAGACGCGTCCGTGTGTGGTCGTTTCCCCGCCAGAAATGCACGATCACCTGCGCACGGCAATCGTAGCGCCCATGACCACCAAAAGCCGCCCGGCGCCGTTCCGGATCGGTGTTACCCACGCCGGCAAACACGGCTTGATCCTGCTAGATCAGATTCGCGCCGTGGACAAGATTCGATTAACGAAGAAAATGGGATCGGTTTCCGCGAAGACGTTGACCGCTTCGTTACGCACGTTACAGGAAATCTTCACGGAGTGACACTTTTTTGGCGGCGCATGGCGCTGCCCCACTTGTGTTAACCATAAAAGATGAAGCTCGGCATCGACTTCGGGACCACTCGCATCGTCGTGTCGGCCGCGGACCGCGGCAACTATCCGCTGGTCCCTTTTGAAACCGCCGACGGGGTATTCGACTGGTTTCCGCCTCTGATCGCCATAAAAGAGGAGGACCGCCGCTTCGGCTGGGACGCCTACGCCATGCAGGGCGAGCCTGGCTGGACCATCGTGCGCTCGCTGAAGCGCTATCTGGAGGACGCGGGGCCGCAAACCCAGCTCGACCTGGGCGGCATGCTGGTTCCTCTATCGGAATTGATGCTCGGCTTGATCGGTGCGCTGCGCCAGGCTCTGCTGGCCCGCTTCGGCGAGTCTGAAATTCTGGAAGTGGTGCTGGGCGTTCCCGCGAACGCCAACAGCAATCAGCGATTCCTCACGGTCGACGCATTCCGCCGCGCCGGCTTTTCGGTGCTCGGCCTGTTGAACGAGCCTTCGGCCGCATCGATTGAATTCGGACATCGCCAGAAAACGACCGGCCGGATTCTGGTTTACGATCTGGGCGGAGGCACCTGCGATGTTTCGCTGGTGGAGATCTCCGCGGGCACGCACACGGTGCTCGCTTCCGAAGGAATGCCGCACCTTGGCGGGGACGATTTCGACCTCGTGCTGGCCGAAATGGCAGTCGGCGAAGAGACGCTTGCGAAGCTCGACCTGGCCGAGGTTTTCCGGCTGGATGAAGAATGCCGCCGTCAGAAAGAGGCGCTGCATCCCAACTCGCGGAAAATTGTAATCGATCTGGACGTCGTCGAGGAGGGAATGGGACAGGCCACCGTCGCGGTCGCCGATTTCTACGAGCGCTGCCGCCCGCTGCTGGCCGAATCGCTCGAAGCCACCGCGCAGCTGGCCGAAGGCAACGACATTGAAGCGCTGTACGTGACCGGCGGAGGCAGCGAATTGCCGCTGGTTTCGCGCGTGTTGCGCGAGGAATTCGGCCGCAAGGTGAAGCGCAGCGAGTACACGCGTTCGGCGACGGCAATCGGCCTCGCGATTCAGGCCGACGCGTCCGCCGGCTACAGGCTGCGCGAAATGTTCACTCGCAATTTTGGCGTGTGGCGCGAAGGCGACGCGGGCCGGCGCATGATTTTCGATCCGATCTTTCCGCGCGGGACGCGTTTGCCGGGCGCGGCCGAGCCTCCGCTGACGGTCCGCCGCCGCTATCAGCCGGTGCACAACGTCGGCGATTTTCGCTATCTCGAGGCGAGCCATGTCGCCGAAGACGCGCAGCCTTCGGGCGACATCACGGTGTGGGACGAGATCCTGTTCCCGTTCGATCCGGCGCTGGCCGATGCGCGATCCTTTGAGAAAGTCCCGGTGGAGCACTCCTGGCCAGCCTCGCACCAGGAGATCGAGGAATATTATTCCTGCGATGCGGCCGGCGTGGTGACCGTGGCGATTCGCAACCTGACCTCGCACTATGGCCGCGAATTTCGCCTCGGACGCTGGAGCGGCAAGACCGCGGTGGTCTCGCCGAGGTCCCGCAAGCGCGTAAAAAAATGAAGATCGGAAACGTCTACGACCTGGCGCAGCCTTTGTTCGCCGGGATGCCTCATTTCCCGACGCATCCTCCTTTTTCGCGCACGCTCACCAAGATGCATGGCGAGCTGGTATTGGCGAACGGCGCCAGTTCGGCGGCGGAAACGATCACGTTGGGAGGCCACGTCGGCACACATATCGACGCTCTGTCGCATTTTTCCTGCGATGGGAAATTGCACGGCGGAATCGCGCCGGTGCAATCCTACAGCGACGGCGTGACGACCTACGGAGTGGATTCGGTCGAGCCGATTTTCCGCCCCGCCGTTCTGTTCGACATCGCGCGGCTGGAGGGCGTCGACGCACTGCCGTTCGATTTCGTGGTGACGCCGGAGCATCTGGCGGCCTGCGGTGTGACTCCTCCACCGGGAGGCGTCGCGCTGATCCGCACCGGTTGGGGCAATTTTTGGAACGATGCTAGCCGCTTCATCACCGGAGGCAGCGGCGGGGCAGTGCGCGGTCCCGGGCCGAAAAAACCGGGCGCGCAGTGGTTGAGCAAGCATGGCATCTTCGCCGCAGGCAGCGACACGGTGGCGTTCGAAAACGTGCCGTCGCACATGGAAGTGCACGTTCATCTCCTGGTGGAGCGAGGCATCCATATCATCGAATGCCTGAATCTGGAAACGCTCGCAGCGGCCGGTGTTAAAGAGTTCTTATTTGTCGCGCTGCCGCTGAAGATTCGCGGCGGCACTGGCTCACCAATACGCCCGGTGGCGTTAGTCGAATAGACCACGTCCGTGGCGCTCGCACCCTCGAAAATAGCAGAGTCTGCGAAAAATTGGGGACTGCCTACTCTGTCCCAAGGCGCCCTGATCGCTCCGAGAAAACGAACTCCCCTTCGTCGCCGGGTGGACAGAGCGGGCTGTCCCCAATTTTTCGCCCCGTCCGCTCAGCCGGGTGTCTTCATAACCATCGTTATGCGGAAGGCAATGGGAACGCTCATGCGTGCCGCGTTGACACTCGTGTCTACGCATCGGGCGATTCCGTTACGGCCTCTCCCCCCGCACCCTAGCCGACTTTAAATACCCATAAAACTCCAGATCCTCGCCCGTCAGCAACTTCGTCGCGAAAATAATTTGCCCCGTGTGTCCCGAAAAATGCTCCACGACGTGATAAATCGCCTCCAGCACCGTGACGTCGTAGTGCTTCTGAATCGTCCGCCGCTCGCTCAGTCTCTCATGAGGCAGCGCGGCGATCAGCGCGACCGCCTCCTCGACCACCGGCCGCAATCGCCCGAGAACATCCTCTCCGGAGCGCGCTTCGAATTCGCTGTCCCGGTCGCGATGGTCCTCGGCGCCGCCAACGCCGCATAAAATCCACTGGCGCACGTTGCCCGCCAGATGCAGCACCAGATTGCCGACCGCATTATCGTTCTCTGCTGCGCGGGTCCAGATCTGCGCCGGCGTCAACTTTACCACGCAGGTTTCGATTCGCCCGAACAACTGCGCCAGCTTTTCGCTGGAAAATTTCAGAAACGCCTCTTCATTCGTCATAATATTCATTCTGCCGCGACGACCACCACCGGCGCCGCGATCGTCACCGTCAACTTCATACGCCACCCGGCGGCGAGACCGGCGACCATGGCCGCCGCCGCGATCAGCAGCGCCCCCGGTACGCCCGTGTACCGTGCGACCTCTCCCCACACGCCGCTGCCCACCGCCAGCGATCCCTGGAATACCAGCAGGTAGAACGCCAGTGCCCGCGCCCTCAGCCCCTGCGGAGGAATGGTCTGCGCGCAAACGTTGAAGCTCGACATCGCGGTGATCCACGCGACGCCGCCCAGCACCATCGCCGGGGCGGCCAGAGACAGCGTCTTCAGCACCGCGAGGCCGACAGTCGCGACCGCGAACAACCCCACGCCCACTGCGACGATCCGGTCCACCGGGTACCGCGACCTGAGCGGCGCCAGCACGGCCGCGCCGATGACAGAGCCCGCCCCCAGGCATCCGAGGAGGATGCCGTATCCAAGTGACGTGCTCTTCATTTCCTGGCTGGCCACGACGGGCAGCATCGCCCACAGCGCGCTGCCGGCCAACGAGAACATTCCGGCGCGCACCAGCACCGCGTGAAAAGGCCGCGCGCCGCGCACGTAGATCAGACCTTCGCGCATCGCGCCGAGAAATCGTGTGCCGGGCTCGCTCGCGGCCGGCGGCCTCTCTTTCCAGCTCCACAAGACGACAATCACGCCGAGAAAGGAAACCGCGTTGGCCATGAACACCGCGCCCGCGCCGGATGACGCCATCACGATACCGCCCAACGCAGGACCCACCGCCCGCGCGATATTAAAACCTACAGAATTGAGAGCCACCGCCGCCGGCAGTTCGTCGCGCGGAACCAGCTCCGGAATCGCGGCCGCCCACGCGGGACCGTTCATTGCCGATCCCACGCCCAATGCGAAGGTCAGCGACAGCAGCCACCAGGGACCGATCCCGCCGGCGATAGCGAGCACACCCAGCAGCGCCGCGACCCCCAGCATCCAGGACTGCGTGAAGATCAGCAGCCTTCGCCGGTCCACCAGATCCGCCATTACGCCCGCGGGCAGGCCCAGCAGGAAGACCGGAAGCGTGGTCGCCGTCTGCACCAGCGCGACCATCAGCGGCGATGCGGCCAGCGTCGTCATCAGCCAGGAAGCCCCCACCGTATGCATCCAGGTGCCGATGTTGGACGCTACCGACGCGATCCACATCGCGCGAAATAAGGAATGTCTTAGGGGTGACCACGCCCCTCTCTCCGCCATTCCTTTTAGTTTGACAGTTACAGAAGCACGCCGCGCGTCTGCGCCACCAGATTGGTCGCCCGCAGCAGCGATTCGAAGGTGCCCGCGTCGGTCCACCAGCCGTCCAAAAACGCGTAGGTCATCGAACCCTCGCGAATGTACGCGTTGTTGACGTCGGTAATTTCCAGTTCCCCGCGCTCGGACGGTTTCAACGTTTTCACCTTGTCCCACACCGTCTCATCGTAAAGATAAACGCCCGTCACCGCGTACGCCGATTTCGGCTGGCGCGGTTTCTCCTCAATCCCGATGATCCGGTCGCCCGAAAATTCGGCCACGCCGAAACGCTCCGCATCGGGGACTTCCTTCAGCAGGATTTTCGCGCCGCCTTTCTGTTTGCGAAACGCCTCCACCGCGCCACGAATGCTTTTCTCGAGGATGTTGTCTCCCAGGATCACGCATATTTTCTGCCCGGCGGCGAAGTGCGCGGCCAGGCCGAGCGCATCGGCGATGCCGCCTTCGCCCTCCTGATACGTGTAATTAATGTGAGAAAGGCCGAACTCCTTGCCGTTGGCCAGCAGGCGCAGAAAATCGCCCGAACTGCGCCCCCCGGTGACGATCATAATGTCGTCGATCCCCGCGTCCACCAGCGTCTGGATCGGGTAGTAGATCATCGGCTTGTCGTAGATCGGCAGCAGGTGTTTATTCGTGATTTTCGTAAGCGGAAAAAGGCGGCTACCCGTGCCGCCCGCGAGAACAATGCCTTTCATGCCTCTACATGATGCCACAGTGTCCCGGAGTGGAAGGTAGACTGGAATCATAATGGCTTCTCCACTCACCACCCGCGCCATTCCCTTGCTCGACCTCCGCCGCCAGTTCGATCCGATTCGCGGAGAAGTGATGCGCGAAGTAGAACGCGTCATCGAATCCCAGCGCTTCATCCTGGGCGAAGACGTCGAGCGCTTCGAACGTAATTTCGCGAGCTATTGCGGCGCCGCCCACGCCGTCGGCTGCGCTTCCGGGACCGACGCGCTGGAACTGGCGCTGCTCGCCCTCGACATCGGACCGGGCGACGAGGTGCTCACCGTCCCCTACTCGTTTTTCGCCACCGCGGGTGCGATTCTCTCTGTCGGCGCGAAGCCTGTGTTTGTCGATGTCGAGCCGGACACGTTCAATCTGGACGTCATCAAACTCGAAGCGGCGCTAGCCGCGCATCCGAACGTCAAAGCGATTCTGCCGGTCCATCTGTACGGCGCCTGCGCCGATATGGACGCGATTCTGGACGCCGCCGGATCGATTCCCGTAATCGAAGACGCGGCGCAAAGCCACGGTGCGGAGTACAAAGGTCGCCGCGCGGGTTCCATGGGCAAAATCGGCTGCTTCAGCTTCTTCCCGACAAAAAACCTCGGCGCCTTCGGCGACGGCGGCGCGCTGACCACGAACGATGATGAAATCGCCAAAAAACTGAAGGCGCTGCGCGTCCACGGAAGCATCGCGAAATACATTCATCAGTGGCCCGGCAAAAACTCACGCCTCGACGCGCTCCAAGCGGCCGTTCTCAACGTCAAACTTCGCTATCTCGATTCCTGGTCCGCCGGACGCCAGCGCAACGCGGCGCTTTATCGCGAATATCTGGCCAAATCGGATGCGATTCTGCCCCACCCCGCGCCCTATCAGACCCGGCATATCTACAACCAGTTCGTGATCCGCGTCCGCGAGCGCGACAAACTCCGCGCCTGGCTCGCCGACCAGGGTGTCGGCACGGAAATTTACTATCCGCGCGCGCTGCATCTCCAGCCCGCGCTGGAACACCTCGGTTTCAAGGAAGGCGATTTTCCGGTCAGCGAGCAACTCTCGAAGCAAACCCTGGCGTTGCCCATTTTCGCCGAGGCGACGGAAGAAGAAATCCGCACGGTCGCCGAGTTAGTGGGGCTCTTTCCGCCAACTCGTTAGCACTCCTTAACGGATCTGAACCGCGATCGACGACGTCGCGAGCGTCGTCCCGCCAAGAGTCATGCTTCCCACCAGATTGTAATTCCCCGCGGGAAGCAGCGTGAACGGAGTTTGCCCGGTGTACAGCGGCAGCCGAATGTAGTCGAGACTACTGGCCGCCCCCGGTTGCGTCGAACTCTGGAACACGGCGTTGCCGCTGGAATCAAGCAGTTCCAGCAGCACGGTATACCCCGAAACAGCGCCCGACGTTTCAATACGGGTTTGGGCGCACGGACGATAAGCCCCGGCAGGATCGACCGGACTGCCCAGTCCGCAGGCCGCGAAATAACACGGCAGCGCGCAGTTCGGCGCGAGCTGGTCGGTGAGATCGAGAGTTGCATTTTCGATCGATAGCGCGATCTTCGGCGCCGGCACGGAAAGCCGAAACCCGTTGACCTGCACATCGACCAGGTCGAGTCCCTGCGTGAAGCCGCCGGACGAACCCGTTTCCATGATCGATTGGGAGCTGACCAGTCCGATGCCGCGCGCATAGGTCGAGGTAGTCAGAACCAGCCCTCCCATAAGTTGCGACTGAGGGACAATGGCGTCGTTGAAGATTCCCAGCGCGCCCGAATAAGCGGCGCTGGCCGCGGCCTTCGGGTCGAGATACACCTGCTCGCCGCCGTTCGAGTATTGATAGATCACGCCGCTCGGATCCATGCGCAGCAGCGCGATGGTCGTTGGCGGACCAGGCGCCGTCTCCGAGAGCACGTAATAGATCTGGCCTCCGATCGCCTGCTGGCCGGTGATGGCCTGGACGAGATAAGACGCCGTGATAGCTCGGTCGTTGTATTTGTACACCCAGGTGTTGCCGACGGCGAGCGGAAAATAGCTGCCCGAGGCGAGGCCCTGATCGACAGCGTTGCCGCACTTCACCACCGCGGTCGCCGACGCCTCCACGTTACCGACCTGATCCACGAGGTAAAACATGAGCCCGTCGGTCACCCAGACGCCGGTGGCGGCCGAGCCCGAAGCGCCGAGTATCCCGGTCATAGCGATCCCGTTCGGTTGTCCCACGCGAATCTGGACTTGTCCGCTGGCGCCGGACCAGGTGAGCGTCGCCGCGCCCAACCCTTCAAAGCAGGAGGAAATCACGGCCGGAGTGATGGTTAGCGTCGCTCCGGAGACGGCGAATGAGAAAAACAGTAAGGGCCGGATGAACATCAGTGGCGCTCCCTGCAACCAGACTAGCGATTCCGCATCTACAATAGTGTTATGAGTCCCTCGAATCCGAATTCTTCCGTGTTTGACCGCCTGTCGACGACCACGGTCCTGACGGGATCGCAGGCCGCGGTCATCAAACAGACCTACGCACTGTTCGGCGTCGCGGTGATGGCCGCGATGGTGGGCGGCTACGTCGGCGCCACCACTCAGGCCATCGTTCAGTTCTTTTCAAGCTGGATCGGATGGATCGTCGCCATGATCGGACTCAACGCCGTTCCGAGAATCGCCATGTCGGCTCGCGGAAACTCGGCGCTGGGCACGGCGGTGCTGGTATTCGATGGGTTTTTCGCGGGGATCTGTCTTGCTCCGCTTCTGTGGTTCGCATCGCTCAAAGCCCCGGTAATGATCGTCGCCGCGCTGGGCATCACCGCGATCGTGTTCCTGGCGATCACCGGCTACATCTTCCTCTCCGGCCGGACCTATAGCGCTCCGCGAGGCCTGATGCTGGGACTGTTCTTTTCCGTCATCGGCGCGATGATCCTGAATAGCTTCATGAATATCGGATTCCTGGGCATCCTGATCGCAGCGGGCATCGGCGCGGTGGGCGTCATCGCCCTGATCTCGTCGACCAGCATGATCCTGCAAAACGGCGACGCGGACAGCGCCATCCCCGGCGCCCTGGCCTTGTTTGCCGGAGTGTTTAACGTCTTCGTGGCGACGCTCAACATCCTGCTGCGCCTATTCGGCGGAGACAGACGGCAGTAGCCTGCGGCTTGATCGCTCTGGCCGCATTTCTGCTGCGCCACGCTGGCGAGCCGTCCGACGCTCCCGAAGTCACCTCCGATCCATCCCTGATCGCATTTCTGCGCGGCGGCAAGAATGAAGCGCTGCGGGTGGGTGTCTATATCGCGGCATTAGAGGCAAGCCCATCGCGGCCGCTTCTCAATGTCAGAGGCGACAAGCCGGTGCTGCTGGACCTCAACGTGGACGGTGAAGTTACTGACGGCTACATCCATCACTGGGCCGGCGCGGAACTCATTCCCAACACCACCGTCGCCGCGGTCGAGAGCATCCTAGCGGACTACGATCATTACCCACAAATCTATGCGCCGGACTTGAAACTGGCGGAGGCAAAAAAGACCGGACCCTATACCTATGACGTACGGTTGATCACCGAGCGCCTGGAGGGTCTGCTGCATTTCGCCTTCGACATGCATTCCCGCGTGGAATATCGCCGCGAACAGCGCGAGTCGCGGATTGTATCGCGATCCTACTTGATTCGCGAAAGCGATAGCGGCCATGCGCCGTATACGGACCTGATGCCGGAGGGCAACGATCACGGCATTTTGTGGCGGCTCAACTCATATTGGCGGCTGCGCCAGCAGGGCTCCTCCGTCTATGCCGAGTGCCAGGCGATTTCCCTATCGCGCCGCCCGCTTTTCGGAACCCTGGGTCAAGTGAAGAACCGGGCCAAGGACTCCCTCGGATTCAACGCTGCTCCGCACAAAATCCCGCGCTCTCGAAACGCTGTAACGCGCATTGGCTGGAGCGTCGTAGCGCACGCGCCCACGCGTGCCGCGTCGGCACTCGTGTCGACGCCTGTTCGCGCGCAGTGGCGCCTGCTTCTGCCGGCGTCCGTTGACTCACGACCGCGGCCGAACGATCCATTCCTTGCCCTCATTCTCAATCCTGATCTGCTGAAGCTTCCCGTTCGCATAAACGTACCTTATTTTTCCGGGACGTCCGCTGACCGAGTAATCTTCACCGGCGATCGCAGACCCGGCGTAGCCGATCGCCCGCTGATAGTAAGGCGCGTCGGAGCCTTTGTGATAGGCCCGGACCGCCGTCAGTTGGTTGCCCTCCCAGGAAAACCGCACCAGGTTGTCGGCATTCCACTCCTGCGCCGATTCGGCGCGCCCCTGCCCGTCGTACTGAACAGTAAAAACGTGTATGCCATCCCATAAAAACGGATTGAAAAACGAGTTGCCGGCCACCACGGAAGTCACCGGACCGCCCTCCACCACCGCCAGCACCGCCGGATCGACATAAGGATCGTCAGGCAGCACGATTTCAGGATGCCCGTCGTCGCCGATGAGCTGGGCGTGGCCTTGAACGTCGTGACCAACGTGAACGTTGTACGGCTTCACCGGGGCCGCCGGCGATTGCTGCGGCAGCACTTCCCGGAGCGCGCCGCTTGGATGATATTCGAAGAAAAAACTGCCCGACTCGCCGATGCTCGCGGCCGCGACAGCGCCCGAATCGGCCGCGCCCGCCACCACCAGCGCCCGGTAGGCCTGCGCGCCCTTGTCGTCGTCGAACGTCGTGCGGATCGATTCCAGGCGGCCGTTGACCCGGTTGAAGGCCATGTGAACCTTGTTGCCGGTCACGCTGTCTATCGGAATCAGGAAGGCGAGGCTTTGCGGATCGTAGTACAAGCCCTCGGGCTTGCGAGGCTTCGGCTCCGTCACGACGCTTAGGATGCGCCGCGCGCGGTCCCGCTGCTTCGCATCGACTCCGATCGCGTTGGCGTGCGCCAGAAATTCGTTCAGGATGCTTTTTGCGCGCTCCGTGTCGCGCAGAATCGCGGCGGTGACGCCCGCCTGATAAAGAAATTCCGGATCTTCTCCGTCCAGCTTCAGCGCGCCGCGCAGCAGTTCATCCAGCTTCGAATATTCGCCGTCCTTCCGGAGCGCCGCCATCTGCTGCTTGGTCGACTCCTTCAGCTTGTCCAGGTCGTACAGCACCTGGCGCCGGACGTTGTAGCCTTTCTCGCGGTCGCCCGGATCCACCACCAGCCGGTCGTACTGATCCAGCAGCGGTATCGCCTCCGAATTGCGCCCCTGCGCCGCCAGCATTTTCGCGCGCGCCAGAATGATTTCCGGCGCCCCCGGATTTTCGCGCTCAGCGTCCTGAATCGACTCCTGCGCCTTCTTAAAATCCTTGTCGGCGATGGCGCGGTCGGCGTAATTGAGCGCGTTTCCGAAGCGGATGTCGGCGGGCAGGCCCTTCGGCAGGACCTTGCGGCGCGACGCATTGCTCTGCGC
This sequence comes from Bryobacterales bacterium, assembly GCA_963749245.1. GTDB lineage: Bacteria > Acidobacteriota > Terriglobia > Bryobacterales > Bryobacteraceae > Palsa-187. The sequence continues at coordinate 17,019 of CAVVNE010000099.1, read as the reverse complement.
TTCGATCTGCGAAGCCAGCACCTTCTCGTCCCCCGCCAGCTTGCGGATTTCCCCGTTCAATGGATCCCGCGCCAGCGCGGCATTGGCCTCGCGCGACGCATGGTCGAAATCGCTGCGCTGCTCAAACGCGCGAGCGCGCCGCGCATGCATCCGCGCGCTTTCCGCCAGCGCTTCCTGGTGCAGCGCCCGCATTTCGGGGAACGACCCTTCGTAGCGCTCGAACTCCTGATACTTCGCGAGCAGCGTATCCCAATCCCCCAGCGCCGCCAGGGACCGCAAAAGCTTCGGGCAGTCCGCGATGAATTTCATACGGTCCGCTGCATGATCGGCCAGCGCCTGCAACGCCGCGTCGCCCAAAAACAACTGCGGCGCAAGCTCGCTGAACCGCCGGGTGACCAGAAAATCGCTATACGGCCCGCCCTCCTCCAGCCGCGCGAGACCCACGGAAATCCTCCGCTCCAGCGAATCGCGAAGTGTTTTCACCCCCGGCGACGACGGAAAATTCGCTACGAACCCCCGCATCGCTGCCAGTTGTTCGTCCAGCGTGAGAAACGCCCAATCCTTGCCCAGAAAATCGCCAACAGCTTCATCTGGCGCATTCCCCATCAGCAGGACGACAAACGACTCCGGCGCGATCGTATCGGTCTGCCTGGTTCTCTTATTGCGCACCAGTGTCAGGCCCAGGCGTCCCGGGACGTCCTTGGCCGGCGTCATCGCGCGAAGCGTGTAATTTTCCGGGAGAACGATGTCCCGCGGCGCGCCCGGCCCGTTCAGACTCACCAGCCTCCCGGTTCCATCGTTTCGAATCAGCCCTGCCTGCCCAATGTCGATCTTCGCCAGCCGCCGAACGACGTTCGGATCGACGTCTTCCTTCTGCTCCGGCAGCAGCCGTATTTTCCGGCTCCCGTTGATCTGAAAATCATCGCCCGTCTCAAACGAAATCTTGCCGTCCGCCGCCCTCGTCCCCACCACGATACTCTGCGCGAGCGCAATGGGCGCGAGGGCGAGGATCAGCAGATACCTCCGATATGGCGCGCGCACTCGCTGCGTGCCGCGTCGAGACTCCTCTCGACACCTTCACGGCTTCCCTTCTTTCTTCCGCTCAATCTCCTGATCCAGCCCCGCCACCAGCGCCGAGTTCATCGCCACCAGCTTGTCGCGCGCCGCATTCAACTCATCCGTCTTGCCAAGCTCCAGGCATAGCAGCGCGAAATTGAGCTGCGAAGTCTCGTCATTCGGATTCAGTTGCACCGCCTGCGTCTCGTAAGGATACGCCTCGTCGAATTTGTTCTCGTTATAAAGAAGCACACCATAGGCCTTGTAAGCCCAGGAAAGGCGAGCCGGAACCGGTGGCTGGATTTTATCGAACCCCGTTTTGAAATTGACCTTCGCGTTTTCCAGATCGTTCATCTTCCGGTACATATTGCCGAGCAGCAAATATCCTTCGCCGTCCTGCTGGGCCTGTTTGAGAAAATCCGCAAGCATCGCGATCGCCGCCGGCAGCCGATCCTTCAGCTCGTCGTAATTCGAATCGAGCCCCGCCAGCAGGTACACAAAATCCTTATTCGCCGGCTCCAGCTTCAAAGCGCGCTCATACAAATCGGCCGCCGCCACCGGCTTATTCTGCCGCATCGCGACGTCCGCCGCGATCCGCAGAAGCGTCGAATTCTGCGGGTCGCCCGCCAGCGCCTGATTGGCGAGAATCCCCGCCTGGTCCCAGTTTTCCGATTTGTACTCCACTCGCGCCCGCAATGTTTTGGCCTGCACCAGCAGCGCCGGCGTCGTCACCCCGGCAATCGTCTGCGTGACGCACTTATAATCGTCCGACGAAAAACACAACCGCGCGAGCTTCAGGCGCGCCGTATCCGGCGCCTTCGCCGACTGCACCGCCGCCTCGTAATGCTGGCGCGCGTCTCCCGGATCCTTCTGCCCCATCGAAATATCGCCCATCCGTTCCTGGATGTCCGGCGAGTCGGGCTTCAGCTTCACGACTTCGGCATATTCGGAATATGCTTCACGCGTCCTCTTGCCCGTGAACAGCAGATTTGCCAGGCTCAAGTGCGCCGTCAGATTGGTGGGCGCGGCGATAATCGCCCACCGGCAGTAGGCCTCCGCCCCGGCGAGATCGGCGCTGGCCGAATACGCCTCCACTACCATGCGCGTCGCCTCCTCGTCGCGCGCCTCCTCCAGCGTCCCTGTTCGCAGCGCCCCCAGCACCGCGCTCCATTTCTTCAATTTCACATCGCACGAAGCGGCCTTTTTCGCCAGCGCGTAATCGTCGGGCGTCAAGTCCAGCGCCAGGCGCAGCGGATCCACCGCCCTCTCGCAATTCCCCAACGCCGCGTACGCCGTCCCGATCCCGGCCAGCACCCGGCTGTCCTCCGGAACGTCCGGCCGGACCTTCTCCAGTTGATCGATCGCCGCCTGCCATTTTTCCTCATGCAGCTCCAGCAGCCCAAGCCCGATGCGCGACCCCGGATCACTCGGCTCCGCCCGAAGCACCGCCTGATGCTCGCTCAGCGCGTCCGACCCCCGCCCCAGCCGGATGTACAAATCGCCCAGCGCGGTTCGCACCAATTGGTCGCCCGGGTTTGTTTTTAGAAAATCGTTCAGCCTCGCCGCGGCGGCGTCCCCATGCCCCGCGCGTTCCTCGGCCCGGGCCGCCAGGATGACTGCCTCCGGATCGCCCGGCGCGGACTTTTGATACGACTCGAAGGCTTCAACCGCCTTCGCCCACTGCTGCGATTCGAAATAGCAGCGCCCCAGCAGCAGGCTGGCGCGCGGATTCGTCGGCGCCGACCGGTCCAACAGCGGGATCGCCGCCCGGCAGTCCGCGCTCCGGTAAAACGCCGCACCGCGTTGAAAAGACGATTCATCGCTCTGCGCCCAGGCGCAAGAAAGACCCGTCGTCAGTAAAAACCAGAACCGCAAGCCGTTAGTATAACCGCCCCTTTTGATTAAAATACCTTTCGGAACTAATATGTGTGACGCCGCATCGCTGATAGTGTAAGGAGGCGGTTATGGCAAAAAGATTCCTGATGTTGATTCTGGTTTTGGCGTCGTTCGCGGCGGTGGCTCCAGCGGCCGTCGTATATGGACGCGGATATGGTTACGGCCGGGCTCGTGTGTACGCCGCCCCCCGCTACTATTACGCCCCGCGCGTCTACGCGGCCCCAGTTGTTCCCTACGTGACGCCCTACGTGGCCCCGGTCTACCCGTCCTACGGTTACGGCTATGGCTATGGCTACGGTTACCGCGCATACGCGCCCCGTTATTATGGCGGCCGCTACTACCGCGGCGGTTACGCCCGCGGCTACCGCCGGTAAGCTTTTAAACTCACACGAGGAAAGAAGGCCCCCGGCGACAGCAATCGGGCTCCGCCGGGTTTGTTGTTTATACTGGCTGCAGGAGGTGGGCGTAGTCTTGACCACAGTAGAAGCACGCCAGACAGCGCATCAACTGATCGAACAACTCGCGCCCGGCCAACTGAGCGTAGTCGTTCGATTGCTTGAAGTGATGGTTCATGACGACGATGAACTGACCGAAGAGGACGAGCAGGCGGTCGCGGCGTCGCGTGAGTACTTCAAGCAGGGCGGAAAAGGACTCTCGCTGGAACAGCTCGCCGCAGAGTGCGGCCTCACGATGGACGAGATCCGCCAGGGCTAACAGGGCCCGTGAAGGAGATCCGCCTCCGTCCGAATGTATCCGCCGAGATACGCGCCATCGATCAACCATTAAAAGCACTGACCGGCAAGTTCGAGGGCCTTCTAAGGCTGCGCGTGGGCAACTACCCAGTACTCTTCGACGAGACCCGAGAGGCGGTCACGATCCATCGGATCCGAGACCGCCGAGATGCATATCGTTGGTAGAAATGTCAGAGGACCAGGAAAAAGGGACGGTCTCGTCCGTCCCACCTTTCCTTTTCCCTGTTGTAATTGTGACGGTGAAACCCTAATAGTATATCTATGGTCCCGGATTCCTGTAGCGTGGAGGCAGACAAATGAACTATTTTGTGGCAGTGCTGACCAGCCTGGCTGTTATGTGCCCGCTGAAGGGCCAAGCGTTGGGTGACCTCGCGGCAGTTACGCGGAACACCGGGGAGGCGATTGAGCGCATAAAAGCTGCGGCGGACGAGCCCCGGATAAAGTCTCGCTTCTCAGACCTTAAATGCGCTTCAGAGATTGAAGTGGTCTCCAAAGCTTATGGTTATGGCCCATTCGCCGTTCAGGCAGTGGTCAAGTTCGAAATGGCCACTATCAAGCTCAGCCAGAGCGGAGTTTTACTCGTCGAGGGGTCCTGGTTAGATTATCCAGAAAAGCTCGTTCTTGAGCACTTACCCCCACAACCTCTTCCTGCACATATTCATGGTGAGGATCTTCTGACAAAACTCCTTCGTCTGAGCGTTTTCGTTCCCGAAGATCTGACTGAGCTCGCGCGTTCGCGTATTCCGGAGGTTAGGGCCGCTGCGGTAGCCAATCTGAATAACCGCACGCTATTAGCCAAGATGTCAGTTGCGGACCCATCTTATGAGGTTCGGGCCGCCGCCGCGGGACGACTCGACGACTTCGATGCTCCGGCCAAGCGAACGGCTCTGGAGCAAATGACTGACCAAGCATCGCTAGCAAGCGTGGCGATGGAGGACGAGGACCCTTTCCGTCGCAAATACGCCCTAGGAAACCTTACAGATCAGGCAATGTTGGCAAAAGTGGCAATTGGGGGCAAGGACTTCTCAATTTGCAAACTGAGCCTCCAAAAAATCACGGACCAAGCGCTTTTGGCGAAGGTGGCAGCCGAGGGCGGGCACGACCACGGCTGGAGAGCCTCGTTCAACGAGCGTGACGTTTCGGGACAGCCCGGAATCGATGAGATAGCTTTTGCAGAGATCACTGATGAGAAGCTCGTAGCAGCTGTGGTCGTTAAACTTACAAATCAACAGCTTCTAGCCAGGATTGCAACTCAACACCCCGATTCGCGAGTACGTTTGGCTGCTGTGAATAGACTCATTGATCCGGCGAAGCTGGCAAAGATCGCTAAGGAGGACCGAGACGAGAGCGTCCGCAAGGCTGCTGCCTCCAGGCTCCCCAGGCGGTAGAGTTCAAACCCCAAAGCCAACTTTCCATCACTCAAGGTGCCATACTGCGGAAGTCAGGGACGGACGAAACCGTCCCCGACCCATTCTCCAATCGTCGCCTATGGCAGCGTAGCCGCCTTCGCACTCCCATAATACAGCCCATTAAACAGCAGCTTATAAGTCCCATGCGGCTGATCCCGGAAATTCACCTCCGGCCCCAGCAGCACCTGGCCTTTCTTGAACCTTTTGACGATTGTCCCGGCTAGAAATCCGGGGGCGTTTTCAGCAGTTGGGCCACCTCCGGACCGAAGCGCGTGAAGTCCCGCAGGTTCCACGTGAGCAGAATTTCCGCTTGGGCTTTCACCGCACATTGCGCGATCATGGCGTCGTAGATGGCGCCGCCCGTTATCCCCGCCGCCGACTGGTGATCGAGCATCGAAGTGTACTCTTCCGGCGTCAGAGCAACCGCCTGAAACCTTTCACGCAGGCCGACAATAAATAGCCGCGCCCGTTCCGCCGATACCCGGAACCTGCCGGGCATCCGTGTCAAGGACGAATACACTTCCAACAGATTGTGGGAACCGCAGAAGCCCTCCCCTGGCTGCACCCGCTCGAATGCGCGGATGCTGGCGTCGTGATGTTGGTGATCGCCGTAAAACAGAGGGATCAGAACCGAGGTGTCGCAAAAGACCCTCACCGCTCCTCACGTTGCCGGCGGATCGCCTCAAGGGTATCTTCCACCAGTGAAGCGGGCATGGCCGTGCCCGTCCGATAGACCCATATCCCATGTTCTTTTTGAAACTGGGTACCGTTCGAGTCCTGGGAAGAAGGCTCGTTTTCCGGAACCTCTTTTGCAAACAGCGCGGCGAGATAGTCGTCAACGGACACACCCGAAGCGGCGGCAAGGGCGATGATCCTCGCTTCGGTTTCTGGTCTGAGATGGACACTCATGGCCGCTCGTTCTCAGGTTAACCTGGATCGCCGGTGCACGCAAAACGTCCCCGACTCCATGGCAGACGAGTTCCTCCCCTACTGCAGCGTCGCCGCCTTCGCGCTCCCATAATAAAGCCCATTAAACAGCAGCTTATAAGTCCCATGCGGCTGATCCCTAAAATTCACCTCCGGCCTCCGCAACCGCCGTCCCTCCGTCCAGATACTGCTGCCCCCACGCCCATCCGCTCGCCAGAGTTCCTGTCCCGGAGAACCAGCCCACCGCATTGGTCTTCTTCATCTCCGCCGTCGGCTCCAGACCGAACACCGGACTGTTGTCGAAGAACACATCCACCGTCGGATTCATCCCGTAAGCCAGCGGATTCGTGTTATCGAGGTTCGCCTTCCGGAAAATCGGGGACAGACCCCTTACACTGATTCTACAAAAAGAAATCGGAGGAAGCGGTCGTTGTCCCGGATTTCTGCACCACCCTGAAATCCCTCGATCACACCCCCAAACTGACCCCCAACTCCCCTCCTTTCAACCACATCCCACTTCCACCCGAGCCCTCCCCACTCCCCGCAATGCTATGAACAAGGTGAAAGGACGTATATGACACCACAACCCGTACCCAACCGCGCCCAGATCAACGTCGCGAATGCCCAGCACTCCACCGGCCCCAAAACTCCCGAGGGCAAAAAGAAATCTTCTTTGAACGCTCTCCGCCACGGACTAACCGGCCAGATCGTCGTCATGCCCGCCGAAGATCTCGAGGCTTATCAGTCCCATCTAAAATCGTTCGCCGACGAGTGCGATCCGCAAGGCGCCATCGAATCCAACCTCGTCCAGGCTCTGGCCGACGCCTCCTGGCGCCTCAACCGCGCCGCCGCGCTCGAAGCCAATCTCCTCACCCTCGCCGCCGTCCGCCATCCCCTTATCCTCGACGATGCCCCCAGCCAGATCCAGCACGCCCTGGCCACCGCCGCCGCCCTCGAAAGTCAGACCAAAGCCCTGGCCAACCTGAGCATCCACACCCAGCGTCTCTCCCGCCAGTTCGAACGAACGACCGCACAGCTCCGCGAGCTCCAGCAAACCCGTCACGCCCGCGAGAAGGCGGAAATGGAGAGCCTCCTAGACATCATGGAAATGCATGAATCAAAAGGAGAACGCTACCACCCCTCCGCCGATGGCTTCGTTTTTTCGAACACCCAAATCGAGACCGCGATGCGCGCCCGGCGCCGCGTCCGCCTGGCCCAAAAAGCCCGCACCCACCGCCTCCAATCCGCCGCCTAGCGAAACTTCGTGCCCCGCCCCGTCGGTGGGGCGGCCACTCGTGGCTGCAGCCTGCTCTCAGCAGGCTTCTGAAGATGAAGAAGCCGATTCAAGAGGCGGGGGAATCGGTGACAGACGCACCCTCCCCGACTCCATGCAGACGAGTTCGTCGCCTACGGCAGCGCCGCCGCCTTCGCACTCCCGTAATACAACCCATTAAACAGCAGCTTATAAGTCCCATGCGGCTGATCCCTAAAATTCACCTCCGGCCCCAGCAGCACCACCTTTCCTTCTCCCACTGAAGCCTCCGCCACCGTCGTCCCTCCGTCCAGATACTGCTGCCCCCACGCCCACCCGCTCGCCAGAGTATCCGTCCCGGAGAACCAGCCCACCGCATTAGTCTTCTTCATCTCCACCGTCGGCTCCAGACCGAACACCGGACTGTTGTCGAAGAACACATCCACACGTCGGAATTCATCCCGTAAGCCAGCGGATTGGTGTTATCGAGGTTCGCCTTCATCAGCGAGCCCGGAATATAGAACTTCTCGGCCGGCAGCGGGTGATCCTTGCCGTCCGCGCCCTTCTCGGCCAGATAATTCTTCACCGGAATCCCAAATACTTCCGCGATGCTCGTCGAACTGCCGATGGTCACAATCGATCCGCCGGATTCGACGAATTTCTTCAGCGCCGGCATCGTCGCCGCGTCGGTGATGCTGCCCAAACGATCGCGATACTCCTCGGGAATCGACTCCGGATTCACCGCGCCGCGTCCGAATCCGCCGCCGCCTCCCCCACGGCCCCCCGCCGCGCCGCCGCGCCGGATCGCGCCATCCGTGAACACGATCACGTCGAACTTCGCGCGAAGATCCCCGGCATTCAGTGTCGCCGGGTACACTACCTGGAACGGAAATTCGTACTGCTCAAACAGCCACCGCGTCCACCCGGAAGGCATCGACCCGCCGTAGGAATCGTACAGCCCGATGCGAATCGGCTTCAGCTTCATCGCCTCGCCCTTCGGCGCCGTCGCCACCGCGTACGACGGCACGCCGATCTCCTTCGCCGCCTTCTGCAACACCGGCAGCGCATTGGCCGTCGCCGGAATCCAAATGGTTCCCGTCCCCAGGTCCCTGCCATCCTCCATCACCGGCTTTTTGAGCCAGTACACATCGCAATTGGCCGCCAGCAGCCGGTTGATCAGGATGAACGAGTTGTTGATCTTGTGGCTCACCAGGTACCCCGCCGGTCTGGAAACCGAGCCGATCACCGACGCCGGCGGCGGCGGCAGCAAACCCGTGACCTTCACGAACGGTCCGTCGAAACCATCGTAAATTTTGTCGTACTGCACGCCCATTTGCAGGGCCAGCGTCCATCCGGTGATGTCGTAAGGCCGATTCGGAGGCCCGCCCGGATACGCGAAATCGTTCGGATGATCCTGCGGCTCGAACATGTCCATCACGTGCGGGCGAAACGCCTGCGCCGTCTTCACCACGTACGATCCGGCGGGATAAGTTCTGTCGTTCAGCTTGAATGCCGCCGTCGCCTTCAGCACCGTGATGCCGTTCTTGAGCAGCGAGTTCATGAAGTCGGTCGCAGTTGGCGAAATCCGCCTGATCCGAAGGCAGTATGTACCCGCGCGGATCGCGATACTTCGGATCGTGCAACACCTTTTCGTAAAGCTCGGCCGGCAAGTCCTCCCCGACCCCGGCCGCCGCCGCCGCCGCCGCCCGGACCCAAATCGCCGCCGGCCGCCACCTGGGCCGCCGCACCCCCGCGCCCGCCGCGCCCTCCACGGCCACCGCCCTCGGCCGCGGCCGCCGCCTCCAGCGCCGCGATCCGCTTCGGCGTAATCGTCCACGTATCCTTATTGCCCTTCTCGATGGAATTCCGCCCCATGTGATAAATGTTGTAGAGCCACGTCTCCCGATACCGCGACGCCAGATCCAACATGGCCCGATTGTTCGTGATCTCGTACTCAATCGACTGCCGGTAATGCCATTCCTGCGGCATAATCGGCAGCGGCCAATCGCCCTTCGGCAGCTGCTTATCCGCCACTAGCGGAATCCGCATCGGCGTCGGATCGCCGATAATCTCCGTCAGAATCCCGATCATGTTGTGAAAGTAAGTGATCGTCCGCAGCCCTCCGTTCCACCACGTCGAATAATTCGCGCCCGTCCGCATCGCCGAACCGCCCTTGCCCTCGGCCACCAGCCGGCTATGCATCGCCGTGCCGACCATCTCGATCCCCAGCGGAATCAGCGGGTCGAAATTATAATTGAACGGATCGCGGAATGGAGGCATGAAAATCACCGCGCCCGCCGGTCCCGTCTGGTGATGGTTGTACATGATCTGCGGAAACCATTCGATGAACAACTGGTGGTTCATGTTCGTGGTTTCCTTCATGTTCGACATGTAGAAATCGCGATTGTCGTCGTGGCCCACGTACTTCGCATACAGCCGCGGCAGCCCGCTCAACGACCTCTTCAGCGGATCCTTCTCGCGCATGTACCACGTCGCGCACAGCTCCTGCCCATCGGGATTCGCCAGCGTATAGAGGCCAATCACGTCGTTCAACAGCCGCATCGTTTCGGGATCCGTGCGGCTGGCCATCTGATACACCATCTCCATTTCCTGCTGCGATCCCACCGTCTCGCTCGCATGCAGCCCGCCGTCGATCCACACCACCGCTTTCCCCTCGCGAGCCAGCGCATGCGCCTGATCGTCGGTCAACCCCTCGGCATGCGCGAGCCTCGCTGAGATCTCCTTATAGTGATCCAGCTTCTTCATGTTCTCCGGCGACGTGATGATCATCATGTACTGCCGCCGCCCCTCTTCCGTGGGGCCGATGTCCACCAGCTTGCACCGGTCGCACTCCGAGGCGATCTTATGCCAGTACTTATCGAGCTGCGTGTAGCTCGCCATCATGTAGTCATCGCCGAGGTTGAACCCCAAAAATTCCTTGGGCGTGGTGATTTTCTGAGCCAGGCAAACGGAAGCGGCGAGAAGAAAGAGAGAAATGGATCGTGTCTTCATTAGAGTAGAGTGTACCTCGCAAAGACGTCCCCGCGGCGTTCAGAGTAACTCGCCCAAGCGATTTCTTTCACCCGTCTTTTCCGCAACTTAGCGTTTCGCTCATCGCGGCCCGCAAAAGCCCGCCCTATCCTCAGGGCAAGAGAGGTTGGCGATTGGGCCCGTCAACCTCTTCGGGCGACGCGGATGCTGGTTGGTCATCCGTGTCGCCCTCCCAAAAATGGGGACTGACCTCTCTGTCCCTGTCCATGTGGGGCAGGGCCATGCCCTGCCGCCGGCTCTCAGCCGGCGACCTACTTCATCTCCGACCTCAACACCTCAATCGCCTTCTCAACCTGCCGGTCATGACCACTCAGAAAATCCGCCGGCGTATTGTCCACCACCACATCCGGAGGCACCCCGTAATTCTCAAAATCCGTGCCGTTCGCCGTATATACACCCACCCCCGGCGTCCGGATCGTCGCGCCATCCATCAATCGATACGCCCCTGTCCCAATCACCGCGCCCATCGTCGGTACCCCGATCACTTTTCCGAGGCCAAGCGTCTTGAATCCCTCCGGAAACATCTCCGCATTCGACGCCGACCGTTCGTTCGCCAGCACCACCATCGGCGCGAAGAACGCCTGCACCGGCCTCGGCACCTCCACCGAATCGCGGCTGCGATACGACTCGTACTTCTTCCGTTGATTCAGAATCTCCAGCAGCTCCTGGTCGATTCCGCCGCCGCCATTGAACCGCTCATCGATGATGAGTGCCTTCTTCCCGCGAAGGTCGATCAGATCGCGCTGGAATCGCTCGAGCGACGGCGCGTCCATCGCCCGAATGTGCAGATACCCGATCTCGCCATTGGTGGCTTTGTCCACCATCGCGCGATGTTCGTCCACCCAGCGCTCGTACTCCAGGTTCCCCATCGCCTGCTGCGTCAAAGGCTCCAGGCTCACCGTCCATGCGCCGTCCGCCGAAGGTTTCGAATTCACCAGAAACTCGAACTTCCTCCCCGGCAGAAGGTTAAAAAGCTTCCAGTAATTGTCCGGCGTCTTCAGCTCTTTCCCGTTTACCGCGACAATAAAATTCCCGCTCGAAACCTTCACGTAATCGTGATCCGCCGGACCCTTTTTGTAGATATGCGTGACCTTGTAATACCCCGACGAATCCGCCGACAGATCAAATCCCGGATAATGCGTCTGAATCCGATCCGCCGCCGGCAAGCCCGTCACGCCCGTGTGCGACGCGTTCAGCTCCCCGATCATCTGCATCATCACCACGTGCAGTTCATCGTTATCCACGATGTTCGGCAGCAGCGATTCATACGTATCCTTCGCCGCGGCCCAGTTCACGCCATGCATCTTCGCGTCGTAGAAGCGGTTTTTCATGACTCTCCAGCCCTCTTCGAACACCTGCTTGCGCTCCGCTTCGTTATCGACCTCCAGATGCACCGTGAACGCAATGCGCCTCGGAGTCGCCGTCGCAGCCGTTGCCGCGGGCGCCGCTCCTCCCCGCCCGCCGCGCCCTCCGCCCGTCGCTGCCGCAGCGCTTTCGCCGACAGGCGCCGCCGGAGCCGCGACCGTATAAATCCCTCCGCCCTGCATGTAGAAAATCGAGCGTCCGTCCTTCGACCATTGCGGCGCGAATCCGCCTCCACCTCCGCCCGCGCCGCCTCGGCCCCTTCCGCCTCCGCCGCCAGCCGCCCCGGTCGAAACCCGCGTCAGCCGCGTGCCGTCCTCGGCCACCGTATAAAGTCCGGGACCTTCGGTCCCATTTGCGACCATCAGGAACGTCCGACTATCGGGCGAAGGCACCACGTCGCTGACCGATCCGGCCATGCTCGTCAGCTTCCTGATCCTCTGGTCGAGCCCGTCCCATTCGATCTTGACGTCGACCTTGGGAGCAGCCCCGCGCCGCGGACTCTCCGCCGCCGCGGCCTCCGCCTGCGCTTCGGTATCCACATCGTGATCGTCCGGATTCTTCTCGCTGCGCGTCAGCGACACGCTGTACAACTGCAACACCGTCCGGTTCAGCGCCGACATCCCCGGCGCGCCCACTCCTCCCAGCAACAGCAGCTTCCGACCATCGGGCGTCCACTTCGCGCCCGACGCCAAAAGAAACTCATCCGACCCGATCTCGCGTTCCGCCCCGCTCCCCACGGGCTTGACATACACATGCGACTTCAACAGCGCATCCTGCTTCGCGTACGAAATCCATTTCCCATCCGGCGAAAACTGCGGACCCTGCACATTCCCCGCCGTCCCCGTCGCGACGACCTCCGTTTGGCCGTCGAGCGTCACGTGCCGCAGTTTATGATCCGACCCCGACCACAGCAGCGACTTCGAATCCGGCGCCCACACAATCGCCGCTTTATCGCAATCCACATCGGACAGCTTTTTCGAATTGCGCCCCAACTCATCGGCAATAAAAACCTCTTCCCTGCCCGTGCGATCGGAAACAAACGCGATCCATTTCCCGTCCGGTGACCAGTTCGGACTATGCTCGCGCCACGGCGTTTCCGTCACGCGCTGCAATTCTCCCCGATCCGTCGCGATCGTGAAAATCTCGCCGTGCGTCTCAATCGCCGCGCGCTTGGTCGACGGAGACAGATAAAAATCCTCCGCCTCGCTGGTGATGGTCTTCAGCTCGACCTCGCTCTCCTTCGAATCGGACTTAATATCGACGCGAATCTCGCTCGACTTGCCCGTCGCCGTGTCCAGCTTCCACAACCCGAAGTTTTCTTCGTACACAATCGTCCTGCCGTCGGCCGAGATGCTCGGAAAATACAGATTGCCGCTGGTGTGATGCGTCACCTGCACCGGCTTGCCGCCCTTGTCCGAAATCTTCCAGATGTTGTTCGCGCTCTTAAAAATCTCCGGACTGCCCCACTTCACGCTCTTCTCGTTCGGCATCTCATCCGAAACGAAGTATATGAACCCGTTCGTGCCGTACATCGGCCACAGATAGTTGCCGTGATAGTCCGGATCGGCGAGCTTTGTGAACTTCTTCGTCGCGATCTCCTCCACCCACAAATCCGCCGCGTAGCTCCCGCGATAATGCTTCCGCGACCACACCGATGGATGCCTGGTAAACGCCAGCTTCGCGCCGTCCGGCGAGTAACTGCCGGAACTGCCCCAGTCCGTGTCAATCGGCTGCTCCATTCCTCCGTCAATCGGCACCGTCAGCAGCGTCACCACGTTCGGAAACACGCCCATATTTCGCGACGACGTGAACATCACGCCCTTCCCGTCGGGCGTCCATCCGACTACGTTGTCGTCGGCCGAATGAAACGTGAGCTGCTTCGCCTTCCCGCCCTCCTTCGGAATCACGTACACGTCGTAGTTGCCCTCGCGATTGGACGAAAACGCGATCCATTTTCCGTCCGGCGAAAAGCGCGGATAAATTTCCCGGGCCTTATGATCGGTCACCCGCACTACGCCCGAGCCGTCTTCGTTGGCGGTCCAGATGTCGCCCAGATAGCTGAACGCGACCTTGCCATGCGAGTAAGAAGGATGGCGCAGCAGCCGCGCCTGCCCAACGAGGAGCGCGGGCAACAGAAATGAAGCGAGCAGGATTTTTTGAGCCATACGTCATAATAGTCCGCATGGCTGCGAGTTGGAAAATGGACGCGGGCTGGAAAGAGTATCGACGCATCAAGCCTTACCTCGCGCCCTACGCCTCGCGCCTGGCTGTGATTCTCGCGATCGGCGTGCTCTCCACCGCGCTCGGCCTCGCGCAGCCGTACATTTCAAAACTCCTGATCGACAACGCCCTGGTGCCCCGGAACATGCGCGCGCTCTGGTCGGTCGCCGCGCTGATGTTCGGCGTCACGGTGCTCGGCTTCCTGCTGAACATTCTGTCCAGTTACCAGTACGTTCGCGTCTCCGCGTCGATGTTGTTCGATATGCGGCTGGCGCTGTACCAGCATTTGCAGACGCTTTCGCCGCGATTCTACGCAAAGTGGCGTCTGGGCGACCTGGTATCGAGACTCAACAACGACATCGGCGAAGTGCAGCGCGTTTCGGCCGACACTTTGCTCTCCGTGCTCAGCAACGTCGTGTTCCTGGTGGGCAGCGTCGCGATGATGGTGTGGCTCAATTGGCGTCTGTTCCTGTTCAGCGCCGTGTTCGTCCCGGTCAGCCTGATCGCCTTCCGCCACTACCAACAGAAGCTGATGGTCTTCACCAAGCAACTGCGCGAGCGCGGCGCGGACCTGGGCAGCCTTTTTGTCGACACGCTGCTCGGCATGCGCACCGTGGTTACTTCCAACGCCGGCGAACGCGAGGCCGAAAAATTCCGGGAGCGCAACAACGCCTTCGTCGACACTCTGCTGCGGCTCCAGATGACCTCGTTTCTCTCGGGCGCTTTGCCCGGTTCCATCCTCACCGCGGCCACCGCCGGAGTCTTTCTCGTCGGCGGCTGGATGATCATTCATCGCGCCATGACCATCGGCACGCTGGTCGCCTTCATGGCCTACCACATGCGGCTTTTGAATCCCGTGCAGACCATGATGGGCCTCGCCGCGAACCTCGCCTCCGCGCGCGTGTCTCTCGCCCGCATCTTTGAGATTCTCGATACCGCTCCCGAAATCATCGAAAGCGCGCATCCTGTTCCTCTGACCAGTGGCGACATCGCCTTCAACAATGTCACCCTCCGCCACGATCGCGCCGAGATCCTGAGCGGCGTCTCCTTCACGATCCGCGCGGGAACCTTCTGCGCTGTGCTGGGGCCGAGCGGCGTCGGAAAATCCACCGTCGCCGATCTTCTTGTCCGGCTTCTCGATCCCGATAGCGGCACTGTTTCGCTCGACGGGCACGACCTGCGCGATCTCCGCATCAAGGACCTGCGCGACCACATCGTGCTGGTCGATCAGGCGCCGTATCTGTTCAACGCGACCATCGCCGAAAACATCGCCTACGCGCGCCCGGACGCTACCCGAGCCGAGATTGAAGCCGCGGGCTCTGCTGCCGGTCTCGATGAACTGATCCGCCGGCTCCCGGAAGGCTACGAAACGAAAACAGGGGAACGAGGGCTCGCTCTCTCTGCCGGAGAGCGCCAGCGCATCGCCATCGCCCGGGCGCTGCTGCGCCAGCCCCAGGTCCTGGTGCTCGATGAACCTACGTCGGCGCTCGACGCGGAGACGGAGCAGATCATCGCCCGCAATCTGCGCGACCATCTCCGTGACCGCACGGTCATCGTCATCACCCATCGTCCGGCGCTGGCCGAAATTGCGGATCAGATTGTGAGCCTGCGCGAAGGGAAAGCATGGGTCGAACTCGCGTCGCGGTAATCGATAGCGGGGTAAATCCCAATCATCCGCACATTTCGCGCGTCGATGGCGGATTCCCGGAAGGCGATTTTCTGGACCGCCTCGGCCACGGCACCGCGGTCATGGCCGCGATTCAGGAAAAAGCGCCGGATGCCGAATACTTCGCCGTGCGCGTCTTCGATGGCGAACTGCGCACGAATATCGACGCGCTGGTCGCCGCCGTGGAGTGGTGCGTCGACCATCAAATGGACATCGTCAACCTGAGCCTGGGCACATCCAAGCATCCGGAGAGATTCGCGCCTTTCATCTCGCGCGTGATCCTGGTCTCGGCGGCGGGGATGTTTCCCGGGGATCTGCCGGGAGTCATCAGGGTTGCGCCCGATCCGCACGTGGCGCGCGACCAATATCGCGTCGAGGGCGAAACGTTCTACGCTTCCGGCTATCCGCGCCCGATGCCCGGCGTGCCGCCCGAAAGGAACCTCAGCGGGGTGAGCTTCGCGGTTGCGAACATGACCGGCTTCGTGGCGCGCGCTTGCGAGGATTTAGCGGACCGGGGTTACGAGTCCGTCCTTGAAAAATTGCGTCTGCCGGATAACTATTGATCTATGGAGCCGCAGGCATCGAGAGGAGTCTCGACGCGGAACGCCATGGGCGTGCGCCACCTTGGAAAGACCCGGGCCTGAAGGCCCGGCTGCAAGCTGAAGCTCGCGCCACCTTTACTCCTCGTCTTCGGCTTCGAGGGCTTCCTCGAAGAGGAGTATGCGGTTGCGGGCTTGTTGCGCCAGGTGGATCTGGGTTTTCGTAAAAACGAAGCCATCTTCGGAGGGGTCGTATGTCTCTCCTCTGTTTTCATACATTTCCGTAATGTATAGTAGCGCGTCCATGTCGTTCGATTCCTTCCACAGGCGAGTGCCCTGGACGTCGCGGAGCTGGGCGGCGGTCTTTTCGATCTGGCGGGAGAGTCGCTGGCTGTGGATGCTGAAGACGGCCAGGGCTTTGGCTTGCCGTTCTAAAAAAGATAGGAGGGCCGTGCCTGTTAGATCGTCGTCGGGGGCTACGGATAGGAGACTGGCTTCGAGGGTGGGGATGCGGTTTAGGCGCCAGGTAGCGTCGGCGAGGGCTTGGACGAGTTGGGATTCGGTGGCGGTTTTGGGGTGGTATTCGGCGGTGAAGGATTTTAGGTGGGCCTGATAGGCTTCGAGGTCCTCGGTGGGCAGCACGACGGTCTGCGCGGTTAGTCCGTGGCGGAGGGCGTTTTGGGAAGATCGCTGTTTGCCGGCTTCGGTGACAGGGCCGGTGGAGTGTTCTGAGTTTGCTCGGTTGATTTCGGCGTTGGACGACATTTCGTATCCTCTGTTAAGGACATAACATTGGGCGGCGTCAGGATTCGGTGGGTGGAAATGGGAGGTGGTTGAAAAGTCGGGAGTTTTAGTGGGAAACCGTGAATGACCGCTCCCGATGGTC